>CBINDO010000063.1:0-32189 GCA_966249405.1 uncultured bacterium
CGGGACTTGCACCCGCAAGACAGCGCCCATGCTGGGCGCACCAAAACGAAAGAGCCGACTCAAGTCGGCTCTCTCTTCACGCGGTCACGACATGACTCGACGTCAGCGTCAGTCCTCGTCGTCCATCAGCGGCTCGTCGTCGAAGTCGTCGGGCTCGTCTTCGTCCTCTTCTTCCTCGTCGTCTTCTTCTTCCTCTTCCTCGCCGTCCTTCACCTCGAACTTGAGGTCCAGGCCAAGCTCGGACAACTGTGTCTCGAGGAGCTCCATGAGCTCGTCCGTATCGTCGCCGCTCCACTCGTCGAGCACGTCGCCGAGGTGTTCGTAGAAGTCGGCGCTGTCTAGACGGCGCTCGATCTCTTCGACTTGGTCTTCACCGAACGCTTCGATGATCTCGTCACGCAGTGAGTCGAGATCCCCCTCCTCGACTGCTTCCTGAGCTGCGACGCGTATCTGACGCGTGGCGCGCCTATCGAGGTAAATTTCCATAGCTTCCGACACTCCGCTCTAAAAACTTGGCTGCCTTTAGACAAAGGGTCCCGAGTCAGTCAAGTCCCGAAGCAACGTCTTCCTGCCGGGACCCGGGCCTCGGGCGACCGGTAGGACTGGGGCCGCTTACGTAACGGGTTAGCGTAGTGGCCGGTTTCTGGGGCCAGGCTGCGTCTCACGCCCACATTTTTCAACGCTCGAGGGCTGAAACTCGCCCAAACGCCCTACCCTCCGCGAACGGACGCCGTGTAGACTGGGGGACGTCCTCGTCTGGGGACTCGAGGTCGGCAGCGCCGGCGGGCGCCCACACCGTGACGATATCTCCGATGTCCAGCTCCAAGAAGATATGCCCTCGCTGCGGGGCAGAAAACGCGAACCACCTGCGATACTGCTCGATGTGCGGAACGTCGTTGGCGCAAAGTCCCACCGTCGCGGCGCCCGCCGCAGACCCAGGTGGCCGGTCTTCCATGGGCCCTCAGGCTTCTTTGCCCCGGCCCAACGCCCTCTCCGGCGCGCCGGTACACTCCGTGGGTCCGAGTGCCCCCGCTGCGGCGCAAGGGGCCAGTTCGCCGCCAGCGCAATACGCGCGTGACGCGGACTGGCCGCAGCTGTCGGCCCAAACGATGGATTCGTCGCCCCCTCGCCCCACGGGAGATGCTCCTCGGGTCCCACGACCCAGCGCACAAGAGCCCACCCAAGCACTGCGCGCGGTGAACGGCGGCGGCTACGCTCAGCCGGCGTTGGGCCGGAATCCCCCGGAGCAGCGAAACCTGGGTGAACAACGCTGCTGGCGGTGCGGTGCCATGAGCGGCGCGACTGCGGCATTCTGCCAAGCGTGCGGCGCTTCCCTCCGAGATGGCGCGGCTGCCGCGCCAGCCCTTACAACTCCCGCTCCCAATGCTAGGCTGATCGTCATCGCGCAGGACGGAAGTGCTGGGCAGGAGTACCCCATTACAGGCGGACAAATCGACATCGGTAGGGAGTCGGGTGACGTGCGCATCGCGGCGGACGGCTACGCCTGCCCCCGTCACGCGCGTTTGGCGTGGCGCAACGGCAGCTTCTGGGTGACGGACCTGGGTTCCGTCAACGGGGTTTTCGTCCGCCTAGCCGTGCCCGAGCGTCTGCAGCACGGAGACGTGATCCTGCTTGGCATGGGCGTTCTACGGTTCGAGGTAGTGACCGCGAACGAAATGGCTCTGGCACCGGCGATCGAACGTGGAACCCGTTTATTTGGCTCGCCAGCCACACCGCGCTATGCCCGCCTGGTCGAACGTACCGTAGAAGGTCTTGCACGCAACGTGCTCTACCTTTCGAAGAACGTGGTAACTATTGGCAGGGAGACTGGCGACATCGTGTTCACCGACGATCCATTCATGAGCCGCCAACATGCCGGTCTCGAACGCCAGAGCGATGGCTCCTTCGTGCTCAAGGACCTCGGCTCTTCCAACGGCACCTTCGTCGCGATTCGCGGCGAACGCGCCTTGCCGGACGGCAGTCACATCCGGATTGGTCAGCATCTCTTCCGCCTGAAAGTCGACGGCTTGTAAGCCCGAGGCTTACCCTTGGTTTGTGGACCCCTGATGAACGAACTGTCCTCTTCACCTGCAACGGCCGAGCGCTCGCTTCAAGTTACGCTTTTCGGGAAGACGGACGTCGGACAGATCCGGGAACACAACGAAGACAACTTCGTGGTGGCGGATCTTTCCTCGGCGTCACGACTGCTGACGAGTGAAAACTACCAAACCGACGTCGGCGGACGCGGAATGTTGCTCGGTGTCTGCGATGGCATGGGCGGCGCGGCGGCCGGTGAGGTCGCGAGCAAACTGGCCGTGGACTTGATCTTCGCCTCGTTGTCCACCGCGTCGGTGGAGAGCCCCGACGACCTGGCATACGGATTGGTTCAAGCGGTCGAGGCGGCGGGAAAGAAGATCTATCAAGAGGCGCGCAGCGATCGCTCCCGCCGAGGCATGGGCACGACCTCCACCATCGCCGCTTTGATGAACGAGAGGCTGTTTCTGGGACAGGTGGGCGACAGTCGCGCCTACATCTTGCGCGGCGAGAGACTCGTGCAAGTCACCCGCGACCAGTCGCTCGTCAACCAACTCATCGAGGCAGGTCAGCTCACGGAAGAGGAAGCCGAGACGTTCGAACACAACAACATCATCCTTCAAGCCCTGGGGACGGCGGAGACGGTGCAGGTCGACTTGACGTCGGTCGAGCTGAAGCAAGGCGACTTGCTGATGTTGTGTTCCGATGGTCTGTCCGGCATGGTCAAAGATGCCGAGATCAAGAGCATCCTCCTGGCCGCGCGCGACCCCAAGAGCGCCTGCGACAACCTGGTGGAGCGAGCCAACGCCGCTGGCGGTCACGACAACATCACCGTCGTCGTGGCGAAGTTCGGTGGCGCCCGACTGGCCCCGCCGTTACCCAACGACGAACCGTTAACCTATAAAAAGTATCCCCTCCCTCCCCGCGCCGAACCGGTAGCACCCGCGCCGGTGGCTGCCGCAGCCGTGACCGTCGAGCCGCCAGCCACCGAGCCGGCGCAGGCCAGCGCCGAGGCGGTCAACGAAAGCCGTCAACTTCGGGTCGGGCACACGTTGTTCGGAACCAGCGAGGAGATCGACCGGGCGCGCGCCGCTGCTCGGGCTCGGATCAGCTCTGCACCGCCCAAACCACGGACAGGCACGTCCGATCGACCGCCTGCAGCAGTGGCGTCGGTGCACTCGCCCGACATGACCCCGCGCTGGGTGGGCGTGATTGTTCTTTGCGCGCTCTTGCTCATTGCTGGCATGGGCGTCGCTCTCTTGCGATAACGCCGAGGTGCTAGAGCTTCGCCGCCGTGCTTCGTCGGTGCCATACGGACCGAGCGTGTGGTTGTCGCTGCTTCGCGGCTCGTTGTGGTTCTTCGCGCAGTTGATCGTCGTGACGTTGTTGGTGTTCACTAGCACCGGCAGGAGTGCGCGAGTCGACTCCGTGCCCCTGTTTCTCAACTCCGAGCCCGTATTCGTCAGCACCCGGGCGTGGCAGCTCGTAGAAACGATCGGCCGCAACGCCCCGGACAAGCCGCGGGCAACCGCGGAGCTGTTGAGGCTCGGAGGAGCCGCGTTGCCCCACGTGTTGCCCAAACTCGACAGCTTGGAGCCCGCAGCCCGCCAAGAGCTTCTGCGCGCCCTCGCGCCACTGGCCGTTCGCATGCAGCTCACCCCTGCACTACCCACGGCAGAGGAGTCGGAGGCACTGTGGCTCTCGTTCTGGAACGACCACTTCGTCGACTTCCATTCGGCAATGGCGCGCCGCGTGGTGAGACGCTTCGCCCTAGGCCCCACCGCGCCGCGAGCCCAAGAGGTACGAAGACTCGATACGTTCGCCTTGGGCGAGCTGATCCGCGAGTTGAACCGGCTCGCTCGCGAAAAGTCCCCAGTCGAAACCGCCAAGCCAGTGGTGGAGCTGCTCTGCTCGATTGCGACCGAGCCGGGCACCCCATGCGCCGCCCCGCAACCCGTTGAAACCCGGGCAATCGCCGACAGTTGGCGGGGTTGGTGGCAACGCGAGCATCACCGCTTCGAAGCCCCCAACGGCGCCGAGCGCTTTCTCTCGCCGATCCTGCAAACCGAATACGCCGACTGGGTTAGAAGCTCCGCGCGCGCCGTGCTCAGTGGACGTGGCTTGCGCTCGTTTCCGTGGCGCGCTTGTTTACTTACAACCATACAGTTCGTGTTGGCGATCGCCTGCGCGATGTGGACCGCTGGGGCGCTGCAGTCGCACGGCGCGCCGCGCCGACGCTGGGCGCGGGTGGTGGCGTGGCCGTTGCTCACAGTTCCCGCCGTGTTGTGGTTTGGTCTGGGTGAATGGGCGCAGGCTCTGGGCTACGGTGGGCTGGGTGCCCTGTCGGGAGTGGCGATGGGCGCGTGGGCGCACTGCTATGCACGCGCGTTTGGTGCGCCGGGGTCGGGCTTGCGGGCCGTGTATCCTCACGTGAGCCATGTGCTCGGCGTCGTATTGGTGGGCGAAGCATTATCCCACGCTGACGGCCTCGGCGATCACCTCGCGTTGGCGCTGCGCTCCCGTGAGTTGCAGTCGTCGGTTTGGACTGCGCTCGGATGCGCTGTCTTGATTGCGTTCGGACACGCACTGACCTCTGCGGCTGGTTCCCGAGCCGCTGGGCAACGGAGCCACACTCCGTGAGTTCCGGTACCAACACTTGGCTGTCGAGCGGACGAACCGGCGTGCTGGCGTGCGCAGCCTTGCTCGCCTGCGTGAGCGTCGCGGTGGTTTTGGGCGGCATCCAGGATGGGCAGATCGGCCCCGCGCGCCAACACGTCGCGGACTTGGGTTTCGGCTGGTGGGCGCTGTACGCCACTGCCAACTCCCTCGCGATGACGGTCCTCGTCGTTGGTCTATCTACGCCCCTCGGCTTGGCGCTCGGCGTGCGCGCCGCAGGCCGGCGTGGCGGACTATTGCCCCGCTGGTTCGAGTTGACCTGCGCGCTCCCCGCCTTCGTCATCACGGCGCTTTGGGCGGTCAGTTCACCCGAGACAGCACTCGTGGCCCTCAGCGTGTGCGTCGGCTCGCAACGCGCCGTTCAGATCGCTGTACTCGTGCGCCGTGCCGAACAAGCTCGACGCGCCGCGAGCAGCGGCTCTCTCTATCCCATTGCGACGCTGGAGCTGGGCCAGTTCGGGCGCTTTCGGAGGCTGCTTTGGCTTTCGGCCGCACATTCTTGCGTGATCCTGGCCGGCGAACACGCCGCCCTGGTTTCGCTTGGGCTGATCTCGGCGCAGCCCAATACATGGGTCTCCACCCTCTGCGCAGCCATGCTCAACCCGGAAAGCGCTAGCCCAGCGGCGGTCGTGACTTCCTTCGGCGCTTTACTGGCGGTGCCGTGGGGCTTTTGGTCCGAGGGACGGACACGCGGCCCGGACGACGGCTCACCTCCCTGAGTGATCTGGCCCCTGGTTCGAGCGCCCGAGCCACCTGCCCCACTACCGTCACGCGACGTTTATGGTAGGAGGAAACGATGAGCAAGCTTCTCCAGGTCAACGAGCAAAACTTCGAACACGAGGTGCTGCGCAGCGAGCTGCCGGTGCTGCTGGAGTTTGGCGCGGAGTGGTGTGGGCCGTGCAAGACGGTGGCGCCCGAGCTCGAGGCGCTACAACAGGAACTCCAAGGCAAGCTCAAGGTGGTCACCGTCGATATCGACAAAGCGCCAGTCCTGGCTCAAGAGTTCGGTGTTCAGTCGGTACCCGCCTTCGTGGTCATCGCTCAAGGCCGCCCCATGGGCGGCCGCGTTGGAGCGATGAACCGCAAACAACTGCGTCAACTCGTCGAACCAGTGTTGCCCCGCGCCGCTGGCGCACTCAAACCCGAGGAAGCCAAACAGCTGGCGACCCAAGGGAAGGTGGTTTTGGTCGACGTGCGCGAGGCACCCGTTTACGGGCGCGCTCACATCGAAGGAGCAGTCAACATTCCGCTGGCGGAGCTCGAGACACGTTTGGCCGAACTCGCCATGCTCCAAGGCCCTCCCATCCTGTATTGCAGGACGGGCAAAGACGCGGCCGAAGCAGCAGCCAAGTTGGCCGCTCACGGGTTGCCAGCAGGCTTCGTCGAGGGCGGGGTCCTCAACTGGGAAGCAGCGGGATTCGAACTGATTCGTCCCTGATCAGGCCCACGTGCGAGCCGCCCGCACCGGCCACCCACGACCACGCCTGGCGCGCGGCATCCAAAGGAAACACGCGCACCGGTCGCGGCACGAGCGGCACGGTCACCGCAGCACCCAGCCGTACCCCCTGCATGTGTTTCTCGGGAGCACACACCACCGCGACCCGGCCAACCGCTAGCCGCCGAGGAAACCACGACGCGAACAGGTCGAGGGCTGCCTCGTCGAGGCTCGACCCGAGGTTGATGAACCAGTGCGGGTAGCGCTCGCTCACCAGCGCGGCGCTCAAGTTGCTCGGACACACGACGCTGCGCACGTGTTCGCCGACCCCCACGCTCGAGGTGTTCACGGTTACCCCGAGCACTCCGCTCCCGAGATCGTAGACGTGAGCGCGGAGCGCGACCGCCTTTGGGACGGTCACCGGGCTGCCTGGTTCGAGCTCAACCTGGTGCACGACCCGTCCCGCGCAAGAGAGAGACCGTCGTCGAAAAGAAACGGTCGTTGAAGGCGTCGAACGGAAGACCCGGAAGCTCGAATTCGACGCTCACGGACTGTATACCTCTGGCATAGACCATGTTGTAACTCTGACCCACGACGAGCGATGGAAGGGAGATGTGAGACAAGGCGTAGCCCGATCCCACCAGGCGCCCCTTGATGGCGCCCGCGATCATGTTTCCGACTTCGAGGATTGCGTCGATCGTGGCCTCACTGAGCTCGGCGACCGGTTCCCCGAGCAGTCGTGAGGCCATGTATTTCATCACCAGCTCGGACAGGTTCAACGCCATGTTTCCGCTGTGGTGCCCCACGAGGCCGACCATCACGGTGACCGTGTGGCGCGAGTGGTTGCGGCGCGATGCACCAATCGGTTCCGGTTGAATCTCCGCCATCTCGAGCCCACTGCAGGTCCCCGCGATGGCCGCGTCGAGCAACACGGGGTCCACGCCAAGGTTCCGGTGGGTGGGTGTCTCTAGTGATCTATCCAGCGTTGATTGACCCATACAGTCCGTAGCCCACCCAAACCGCCTCCGCACTCGGGTATTCGTCCGGTGCGCTCGAGCACTTAAGTCACAGGGTTAACTTTCCCCGAGCGGGTGACCCGAGCCGCAACGCGCCTGGGCCAACGGGCCGACCCATACGCGCCCCTAGCCTGCTCGGCCAAGCGCTGTATAAGCCGGTCATGTCCAGCACCGAACACTTCGATGCAGCCTACTACGCCCGGTTCTACGAAGATCCGGAGACCCTCGTGTATTCAGCCAAAGACCACGCGCCGCTCGCGACGTACGTGTTCTCCTTCGCCGCTTGGAATCAGATCCCGATAAGTCGCGTGTTGGACGTGGGCGCCGGTGTCGGGCTGTGGAAAGACTGGATCGCGACCCACCGCCCCGATGTGGACTACGAAGGTACCGAGGTGAGTAAGGTCATGTGCCAACGCCACGGTTACCGACAGTGCGACATCACGTCTTGGCGTTCGCGCAAGAAGTACGACCTAATCATCTGTCAGGGCGTCCTGCAGTACATTCCGGACGGGGGTTTACCCGACGCGCTGGAGAACATAGCCCACATGGCGCGCGGCTTGTTCTTTTTGGAGGCGCTCACTCAGGAGGACGTCGAGTTGCGCGCAGACCTCGACCGAACCGATACTAACGTCTACATCCGGGAGGGGTCGACTTACCGTCGGCTGCTCGGCAAACACTTCGTCACGGTCGGGGCAGGCTTGTACTGGCCGAAGGCGCTCCCACTGCCGTTTTGGGAGCTAGATGTGGGTGGTCGGCGCTGATAAAGAGTTCACGTGATTAAAAAGCTCGTCGCGTTATTGTGCCTAGTGGGCTCGTTCCTCGCGCTCTACAACGTGTATTCGGACCTCGGCCCCGTCCAAAAGAACGCCGAGGTGGTGGCTTGCGGCCCGACCCCGTGCGCGGCCCTGATCGGCATGGAGCGCACGCCGGTGCAAGTGACCTTTCGCTTCCAAATACAGCGCAACAAGGCGGATACTGCACAGGTTCGCTGCTCGCGGTCATTTTTGCTGATCGGTGACTACTCCTGCACCAAAGAGTACGGGCCGCACTGAAGCGCCTGTTTTCTTTTCGTTCAACTTGTGATTCGGTGATTCGACCTGACGGTCTTCTGCGAGTAGTCGCAGCGCGAGTTGGGTTCTTTCAAGGAGAATGTATGCTGCGTTCAATCCCCTGGGTTCTATCGTGTGTGGCTCTCATGACGGCTTGCGGTGGCTCTGGCGCCGAACCTACGACTCCCGATTCGGAGGGTGAATCCGCCGCGTCCAGTGACGACGCGAAGGCGCAGCCGCCGGCGGACGAGCCCGCGGCGGAGCCGGAACCCGAACCCGAACCCAAGAAGGAAGAACCGAAGGCGTCTGCCCTCGACACCTTCGTTCGCTCCGGCACGGCTTACTTGATGAACTTCGAAAAGTCGGACGTGGGCATCGCCGAAAAAGAGAAGTGCGTGAAGAAGAGCAAAGGCGACGTCGCAAAAGAAGCCAATTGTTTCTCTGCCGTGATGAACAAGACGACGCGAGAAGGCTTCTTGTTCGAGCAAGACGAGGAGGAGCACTGGTGGTACATTCGCTTCGGCCTCGTCAAGAACGTTCGCACGGACTACAACAAGGTCGCGATGGAAGCGACGGACGGCGGCGGCAAGAAGGTCACCATCAAGACGACCGGTCCCGACAAGGCAGCGCGCAAAAAGGGCAAGGTGCCTGCAGAGATGGTGTTCACCGTCGTGGACGAATACACGATCGAGTACGACGACCCCGACAAGGGCAAGATGGTCTACGAGCCGAAGCTGGGTCTATTCAACGCCGAGTGAGGTTCGCGGCGCGTGCACCCCGGGCCGTCACACTGGGGTGCGTAGCCGAGATGTCGCGGCAGCGCGACACCGGACCCCCGACAGCAACACGCCAGAAACCGACACAGGTTAAGTGGGACGATGACGAAAGCAACTTCCCCGAATCCAGCGCTCGTAGGACGGCTCACCGCCGCGGTCGGACGTGCAACACCGGCGGGGGGTAGTTGGCTCGAGGAGCAGCTCCAGACGAGTACGGCGAGCGGCCTGGCCGCAGCGTTCAGTTGGGTTGGACGCAAGGTCGGTGGCGCTCGTGTCGACTTGACGGTAGAGGGTTTACCAACTCCCGCAGACGGCTGGGACGCGGTTTCAATCGCTCGGTTGGCGCTGCTCCTGCAGTTCGCGGCAACTCACTCGGAAGCCGAACAGCATCGCCTCGTCTCTGACTTGTACTATCGAGGCGACACCGCCGAGAGGTGCGCGGTGTTGCGTTGCCTTCCCTTGCTCGAGCAGCCAAAGGAGTACCTGCTGATTGCGACCGATGGTGTGCGCTCGCACGTGCAGCCCGTGGTCGAAGCCATTGCTTGTGAGAACCCCTACCCCGCGCTTCACTTCGACGAGCCAGCGTTCAACCAAATGGTCATGAAAGCGTACTTCACGGAAGTGCCCGTTCATCGCATTTGGGGTCTTGCAGCCCGACTCAACCCAGAGCTCAGCCGCATGGCCTCGGACTTTGCGGCTGAGCGAAAAGCCGCTGGACGCCCGATTCCGGCCGACCTGCCCTCGGTGCTCGCGTACTCTCCCGAGCAAGCCCACCCGCCGAAAGAGAACTCATGAAACTGTTCGATCCCCACATCCACATGACGTCTCGAACCACGGACGACTACCAAGCGATGGCCGACGCTGGCATCTTGGCGATCGTCGAACCGGCGTTTTGGTTGGGCCAACCGCGCACCCACGTCGGGAGTTTCGAGGACTACTTCTTGTCGCTGCTCGGCTGGGAGCGCTTCAGGGCGAGACAGTTCGGCATCCAGCACTACTGCACCCTCGGGATGAACCCCAAAGAGGCAAACCATCCAGAGCTCGTCCGCGGGGTACTCGAGCTTTTGCCCCGTTACCTGGCCAAGGACGGCGTCGTGGCGGTAGGAGAGATAGGATTCGACGACATGACACCCGCAGAAGACTCGGTGTTTCGCCGCCAAGTCGAGCTGGCGGTCGAATATGAACTCCCGATTCTGATCCACACACCTCACCGCGACAAGAAACGCGGGACCGAGCGCACCATCGCCATCGTCAAAGAGATGGGTGTCGAGCCCGGCAAGGTGCTGATCGACCACAACAACGAGGAAACGATTCGCCAAACCCTGGACAGTGGTTGCTGGGCAGGCCATTCGATATATCCAAACACCAAGATGGACGAAGCGCGGATGGTGAAGATCGTCGAGCAGTACGGTTCCGAGCGCGTCATCGTCAACAGTGCCGCCGATTGGGGGGTGAGCGACCCTCTGAAGGTGCCCAAGACCGCGAATGCGATGCTGGCCGCGGGTATCGCGCCAGCCGTCGTAGAGAGCATCGTCTGGAGCAACCCGGTGGCATTCTTCGCCCAGAGCGGGCGTCTCACCGGGATCGATTCAAACGTCGACATCGATCAACGTGAGCTCTTCGAAGGCAACTCGGTCCTGCGTGGTCAAACGCCCAAGGTGTCTTGAGTGAACGGCGACACTTGCCGATGACACCGACTCTCGTCCTCAACGTCGTAGGGCTCTCCGAAGAGCTGCTCGGGCAGTACACACCTCACCTGTCGCGTCTCGCCAAAACGTCCGTGACACGACCGATCGCTGCGGTGACGCCGGCGGTGACATGCACCGCCCAAGCCACCTACCTCACCGGCAAGTTGCCGTCCGAGCACGGTGTCGTGGCCAACGGCTGGTACTTCAAGGAGCTGGCGGAGGTGTGGCTCTGGCGCCAGAGCAACCGGTTGGTGCAGGCACCGAAGGTTTGGGACGTCGCGCGGCAACGCAATCCCGAGTTCACGGTCGCCAATCTCTTTTGGTGGTACAACATGTATTCCACCGCGGATTGGTCCGTGACGCCGCGGCCGATGTACCCCGCCGACGGTCGCAAGCTGCCCGACGTGTATACTCAACCGCCGGAGCTGAGGGACGCACTCAATCGGAAGTTGGGGACGTTCCCCCTTTTCGAGTTCTGGGGACCAAAGGCGGACCTGCCTTCAAGTCGATGGATAACGGACGCTGCCCTTCAGATTCTGAAGGACAAGAAGCCGACCCTGACCCTCGTCTACTTGCCGCACCTCGACTACAACTTACAGCGCCTGGGCCCCGACCTGGATCACCCCCAGGTACGTGCCGACCTGCGCGCGGTCGACGGCTTGTGTGGTGAGCTACTGGACGCCGCGAAGAACCTGGGAATGAGGGTGCTGGTCGTCTCCGAGTACGGCATTACTCCGACGCGCGACGCGATTCACATCAATCGGATCCTGAGGCGCGCCGGGTTGCTGTCGGTCCGCGAGGAATTGGGGCGTGAGTTGCTGGATGCAGGGGCTAGCCGAGCCTTCGCCGTCTCCGACCACCAGGTGGCACACGTCTACGTTGCTGCGCCAGACGACGTGCCCCTGGTTGCCGACTTGCTGCGCCGGGAGGAGGGGATCGAACAGGTCCTCGACGCCGAAGGAAAACGCAGCGCCGGCCTCGACCATGAACGCTCCGGCGAGTTGATCGCCGTGAGCAAGTCCGACCGATGGTTTAGCTACTACTATTGGCTCGACGAGGCCCGCGCCCCCGACTTCGCCACGACCGTAGATATCCACCGCAAACCCGGGTACGACCCAGTAGAGTTGTTCTTCGACCCGAAGCTGCCGTTGCCATTCCTTGCCGCAGGTTACCGATTGCTCAAGCGAAAGTTGGGTTTCCGGACGTTGATGGACGTGATCTCACCGTCGGCAACCGGGTTGGTCCGAGGTTCCCACGGCAGACCCACCGATGACCCACGACAGGGCCCGGTGCTAATCTGCCCCCCCGTGTGCGAGCGCCTGTGTCCGACCCACGCACCGGTACCAGCGACCACCGTGTTCGACCTCATGCTCGAGTGCGTCTTCGGCTGAAAGACTCAGGTCCCTGGAACATAACGTTGAGCGAGCCTCGTGGCGAAGGCACACCCGACGGCAAAAGCGACCCCGACGGTCCAGCCCGTGGTAGCGATTGCCATCGCATCGAGCACCGCGATGCCGGCGATCAGGCGCCCGACCGCCACCCCGACGCGCCGCTGCGTTCGCCGCAACGGCATCAAGCCCCACACCAAGCTGCACACCATCGCGGCGACCAAAAGTCTCACCAAGGCCGGGTCCTCCGACGTGCCCAGTGGCATGGGCGGCCCCCACGGACTCAGGGATGCGCCGACCCACAGCGGCGCGGCGACCACGAACAACACCGGCCACATCGAACGCGGCCTGACGAGATCCTCTTGCTTGGCAGCGTAGGTGAGGCCAACGACGTAGCACCATTGTAGCAGTGCGACGACCAAGACTGGTGCGGGAAGTTCGCCGCTCACGGCGCTGGCCACCACACAATAGACCAGCGCACGGCATGCGCCCATCACAACCGGGCTCAACGGATTGTCCTTGTGGTAGGCGTCGTAACCAACGATCGCGGCGCCGAGCAGACACGCCCACCCCGTCGTACGAAGTGCTGCGTGACCGAGCGACCACGCGAGCCACGTCATCGACCCCACCCCGGCGCCGAGCCCCGAAAAGCCGACGATTAACGCCGCTCGCCGGGAGACGACATTGCTCGGAATCGGGCGCTGCGGGCGGTGGACCGCATCATATCGAGCATCGAACGCGTCGTTGAGCACCATCCCCGAGACATAGAAGATCGACATCACCGCCATGCTCACGACGAGGGGCCACGACACAAACGTCTCACCAGACAGGGCGACTGCGGCCAGCGTATTGGTCCAAACCGTCGGCACGTTCGAGACTCGGCCGAGCCTGAGCCAAGCCACGGCTCGTCCAATCGCGGCCGGCTCGACGGCCCCGCTCACTGTGTCCCCATGACCCACGCTAGTTCCTGGCTGATCGACTCGACCAAGGACGGCGGCCGCTCCGGAAGCACGTCCCACGTGTACGTCTCCACCTCGAGGTGTTCCGAGATCGGAACCTCCCGATGCAGCAAGAGCACCTGTTCCACGAACTCGCGAGTGCTGCCGACAGAGGAGTAATCGGCGACGTGCAAGGGAACGTGAAAGTGCACCCGCCACTCGGAGTTCATCGTTGGTTCGAGGCGCAGCGCGTCCCCCAGGTCGGGATAACGCACGAGATTACCGTCCCGGCGGCGGACGACAACCTGGTGCAGGTAAACGGCCTCGTCGAAGCGAGCCAACGCGCTGCGGCGATCTTCGTCGCAGTGCTCGACACGCAAGCCCGAGCTGAGCTGCACCTTGCAGACGTTGACGCCCCCCCTCCGTAGTGCGTCGACGACATCGGCCGCGGCTTCGAACTCTACGGCGGCGTGACACGTGTCGAGACATACGCCCAGGTGTCGAGCGCAGAGCTCGCGCGCGTCCTCCCGCGATACGCCCCATCGCGAAGCGAGGGCAGCGACTGCTGCTGGCGAGTAGAAATGATGATCGAAAACCGCCGTCACGTCGGTGGTGGTCTGCAGAACACAATCCGGCTCGGGCTCGAGAGCCAGGCGGATGCACGCACCAGACTGCTGCTCGACTTCACGAAGGAAACCGACGACGTCGAGGACGTTTGCCACCATGGCGCTCAGCTGGCTTTCGGTGGGCTTCGGGGTCCCGTAGCCGAGCGGTACCGTGCTGATCGTCCCCGCAACTCCGGGTGGAAGGAGTCTTCGCAAGACCTGCGCGACTTGCCGTGTGTAGACAACACGTTCGACCGAAGACCAGTCCGGGAGATATACGCCCTGCTTGACGGGGCGTCCATGGAAGGCGCCATAAGGGAACGCGTTCACCGTGAACGCGTACATACCGTTGCTCACCAGTGTTCGCTGCAGCTCGGCGATCCTCGCCTCCGACTGCAGTTCGCGCGCTGCTTCACCGGCAATACGGAGACCGACCCCAAAGGATGTGTGTTGTGCGCCGACTGCCCCTTTGATCTGTCTCGCCGGTCCTCGGAGCGCATTCAAGGTGTCCTCCAAGGACTCCCCCGGATGCACGTTCATGCAATACGTGAGGTGCCCTGAACCAAGTCTCACACGAGCTCCGCCTGGCTGCGCGGCGCACCACGCAGCGAGTCCGAGTGGGGCATGGCCGCCGCGTCCCCCGAGTCTTTCCCCAATGCATCCGCTGCCAGCCGCGAGAGCTGCCCGATACACTGCTCGACGAGTTGAAGGTCGACGTCGTGGTGCGTCACGCCTCGACCAATGCCGTGCAGGAAGGTGACGGACAACTCGCCGCCCAGATGCTCACGAAATTCGTCCAAGCCCTCGGCCACCAACAACCGCCCCTGGTCGGAGCGCGCATGAAGTACGGGATGCTCGATCGGCAGCCCCAGGGTTTGCAAGAGTCGAACCACGCGCGTCGCGTCGTCGCTGGCGAGCCAGCCGCGCCCCATGGAATACAGGGTGTCGAGCGCGATACCGATCGCGACGGCCTCACCGTGGCGAAGGGAATGGTGAGACAAATTCTCCATCTTGTGAGCCGCCCAATGCCCAAAGTCGAGAGGGCGAGCGCTGCCGTGTTCGAATGGATCCCCTCCACCTTCGATGTGGTCGAGATGAAGTTCGGCTCCTCTTTTCACCAAGTGAGCGAGCGCTGGCTGCTCGAACCTCGCTAGTGCCTCGGCATTGACACACAGCCACTCGAAGAAGGCAGCGTCGCGGATCAGGGCGACCTTCACGGCCTCGGCCATGCCGGCGCGAAGGTCGCGCGGTGGCAGAGAGCGCAACAGCTCGACGTCGTTGATGACGGCGGCAGGCGGAGCGAAGGAACCCAAGAAGTTCTTCTGCCCGAACGCGTTCACCCCGTTCTTGACCCCCACACCAGCGTCGTTCTGACCGAGTACGGTGCTCGGCACTCTCACCAGGCGAATGCCTCGATGCACGGTCGCAGCCGCAAAACCCACGACGTCGAGCACGGCGCCCCCGCCCACTGCGACGCAATACGCGTGCCGATCCATGTGGTGAGACGCAAGCAGGCGTTGTAAATCCGAAAGGACGCTAGGATCGTTCTTGCAGGCTTCGCCCCCCACGACCACCGCTACTGGAGCGACCAGCTCGAACACCGAAGCGTGGGCCCCGACGTAGCTCGTGATGCGCTCGATCAGGTGGGGTTGGGCAGCCGCTAGGCCCGCATCGACGACGACGAACAGCCGATGGCGGCGCCCCGAACCGACTTTCGGAAGCGCGTCGACGAGGGCACTGTTTCCCGGTTCGAAGACACCGCTCGCGAACACGACGGGGTACGTGAAGGGGACGGAGAACGACACGGTTCGGCGTCCTGCTGATTGGTCCACCTGTTCACCTTTCACAAACTACTCGACATCGGAACCGATGGTCAGGAGGCCAGCCGACGACGCAGCTCTTCGGTCGGCAACCGGCACTCGTTGGAGAAGAACGCGATGCGGTGACGGTTACGAGCGACCACGCCGTAAAGGAAGTCACGAGCCGCTCGTGGCATCACAGAACCCATGGCGCTGCACGTTCGATACAGCCAACGCTCGAACGCCGTTCTCCCCAAGCGGCGAGCGATGCCCAGAACCGCGTCGCTCCGAACGTGGACCTGGCCCTCCTCTACCAGCAACATCGTTGCCTCTTGTCCGTCGGTCGGCACGCCCGTGCGACCTGCCAACGCGAGCCCCAGCTCCGAATCCAACGCGGCAAACCGGAAGTGCGCCGACGGGTCCCTGTCTACGATGAAGTGCATCGCTCTGTTGCACACCAAACACGAGCCGTCGAAAACGACCAGCGACGGTGGCACGGCATCGAGTTCGAGCGGCATGACACCGAGAGTCTAGTGCCGCGGAATGCCGCTCGCAACACAGGTCGAGCGTGCCTGGGCAACGAGCGTCGGTTTAAGGACGACGACCGCGGCGCACGCCCCCAAAGGGGACGGAATTTGGTGAGTCCGTCGTCACGAGCGGTTCGCCGACGTGAGCTCGCTCCGCCGCTGAACTCTGCAACGGAGCGGCTCCACGCTCCGGATCGCCCCCGTCTCCCACCTCGGCAGCGCCTCCTGCTTCGAGGAACGGCCCCCCGTCCTCCTCTTCGACGGGGGCGTTGACCGTGTCGAGCCAGGTTTCCCCGCCGCCCACCATCGAAGTTACGGCTTGTTCCGCCAGCTCGGTCGCCAGGTCGTCGAAGGCGGCGGACTCGAAAACCAACGCAAACTCGTCCCGACGAACGCGGCCCCGTGACATCTCGAGCAGGCGTGCCGCGTGCGCGTCGGCGAGGTGGCCCGGTCGGTCGAACCTCACACGACTCTTGACCTGGCCGATCCGCCCATCCACCCCGCCGATGGCAGCTTCTGCCAATCGTTTGCCGCCTCCGTCTCGTTCGCTGGGACGCGGGGTGGCGCGTCCACTCGTGCCCGCGGCAGCAACGTTAACCCCTGCAACTGACGGCGACGAGTCCCCCGACTGGTTGCGGCCTGTTCCTCCGTGCGAACGCGTGTGATTCTGACGCATCAACTTCCTCCCGATTGAATGTCCGGCATTAACTTGGGAGCAATCGCCAACGAAAGCAAGGACGCGTTACCGAATTGTATCCACCCTGGATCCCTGCACACGCGGTTCAAGTGTGACGCAACGCACCCGCAGGTTTTCGAGCACTTTTGCAAAGCCAGACATGACGCAGCGGAGCCGCTCGCGCGGCACGAATCTTGGCGAGGAGGTCAGTCACTGAACATGGGTGTACTAACACACGTCTCGCGCGGGAGTTCGACATCGCCCAGCAACCGTCCCACCTCGTCCGGCTTGCGTCGTGCACCAGCCGGTCACCTAAACCGCGCACCGCGGGGCGAACCGCGGAGTCGCGGGTACGAGCTCGAATCACGCGCTGCCCACCAACGCAGTAGAGCACGGTCGCGGATTGGGAGTTTGAACGCGTGGCACCGGGAGTTCCAGAGACGGCGTGCGAGTTCACTCTTCCTCGCAAGCGTCCGGAGCCGCGCGACACGCGGTGAGACCGCGGCCAAGCCCCGAAATGGTTGCTCACCCCATGCAGAGACGCTACCGTCCCCCTATGCTTGAAGCTTCCTCGACGCGACGGAACGAGCTGCTCCGCCGCCTGTCGCAAACTGCCTTCGTGTTGTCCGTGGTCGGCGCGCCAATCCTAGCCACGGCATGCGCCGATGATACGGCCCCGGAAGCGCCTTCCAAGGCCACCACCGGTGAGGTCGACGCGCCGAAGGACGGACCCGATGCATCTGTCACCGAACCCGCCGTGGTGGACGTGGACGACTATTGCGGAAGCCTCTGCGACCGAGTGAAAGAGTGCGACGCGTCTTTCGATCGGCAGACATGTGTGCGGGAGTGCAAGAGTGAGTCGGGGGTGATCACCAACCTCAATCCCGAACTCGTCGCCGGCCTATACGAATGTGTCGAGGCGACGTCCTGTTCGGCCATTTCCACAGAACGGTTCGTGGCGACTTGTCTCGCCGACGCGGCGGAGTCCAGCGAGCCAGACCAGGCTACCAGAGACTTCTGCACCGAACTGGCAAACGCGTCCGACGAATGCAGCTTCACCGACTACGATCAGCGCGCCTGCTGGCGGGTGGGCAGCGTCTTCGATGACGAGGTTCTGGAGAGCGCTCTCATCTGCGTCAAGAAAGAGTGCGACCTGATCGTCGACTGCCTCGACGCCACCATGAAGGTCCCCTCGGAACTCGACGGAACGCCGATCGGCTTCGAGGAAGAGGTGTTCTCCTCGGGGAACGCCGCTGGACCGGCATCAGCCGCGTTTCTCCCCGATACCGCGTACCAACAACCGGCGTCGAATGCGTCCACGCAACCAGCGGGCTCGTCGCCAGCGCCCACGCCGGAGACGGACACCCCCACCACCACAAACACGCTCGTGCCCATCGTGCCACCGCCCGGCACTTCCACCCCGGACGACATCGATGTCTCCGATCCAGAGACTCGCGAGCTCTACTGCAACGACGAGGAGGTTTGCACCGATTGCGTGGCGGGATCGTGCTGCGACGAAATCCTGACATGTCTCACGACCGAAGGTTGCGTCGAATGGATCGGGTGCGTCAGTGACTGCGCCATCGACGACCTAACCTGCGAAGACGACTGCCGTGACACCTACGCCGCAGGCGAAGACGCTGCGTACGCCTACATCGAGTGCTTCATCGATGCTTCGGACGGAGCGTGCAGCGACCTTTGCTCGGTTGACCCCGACCCCACGGGAACCGGGACCTCGACCGAGAGTTCGGTCACGCACCCCCCGGTGGAAGACTCTTCGAACGACGACCCCACCGACGAGCCCACGACCAGTGGTGTTACGCCCGAGCAGAGCACGGAAACGTGCGGGGCCGACTGCGTCGATTCCGGCGTACAGAGCTGCGGCGACTGCCTGAACGCCCAGTGTGACGCCGAGGTCAGCGCCTGCTTCGACGACGACCCGTGTTACTACGTGTACGTCTTCTACGCCTACTGCGTGGACGCGAGCGCGAACTCGGAGGAGTTCTCGGACTGCTTCGCGCCGTACTACGACTACTACGCGACCTACGAGCCCGACAGCGTCGCGATGTTCGAGACGATGAACGATTGTATCGTGACGGCGGACTGCCCTGTTTGCGACTGAACTGCCGTCGCTCGAGTGACACGGGATGCGAAGGCGGCCGCGCCGCGGCCGTCGCCCCGTCAAATTCGTTCCACGCTGACCACGCCCTGTACCTTGGACAGGGCCCGCATCACGCCGCGCAGCTGTGCCACGTCGGTTGCCAAGAAGGTGAACACGTTCTCCGCACTGCCGTCGTCACTCGCGCGGCAGTTCGCCTCGCTCAAGTTTATCTTCTGCGAGCTGAAGGCCTGGCTGACCTTAGCCAAAATCCCAGGGGTATTTCGCGTCGTCACCACCAGAGACACAGGGCGGTTGATCTTGCCCTCGGAGCTCCAGCTCACGTCTACACGACGTTCGGGATCGGTGGTGTCGAAGGCCTTCGTACAGTCCCTTCGGTGAACCGCCACACCGCGGCCACGCGTCATGAAGCCGATGATCGGATCGCCGTGTACCGGGTTACAGCACTTGGCGTAACGAACGAGAACGTTGTCATGGCCGTTGACGACGATGCCACTCGCCGGCTTGCCGGAGATCCTCCGCACGAGCTTCTCGATCCGGCCAGTCCGTAGTTCTGGCACGGGTCCGTCCGGGGCCGATGAGCTTCGGCGTTGACGCAGGATGGCCTCCACGACCTCGTGGGGTTGGGCTTTGCCGAATCCCACGGCAAGAAACAACTCCTCTGGGCGATCCACGCCGCACTCGGCAAGGATCGGTTCGAGCAGCGCCTCTTGCTTGAGAAGGCGCGTCAGGCTCATGCCCGAACGCTGCAGTTCGGAGTCGAGGAGTTCCTTGCCGAGGTTGATGCTCTTGTGACGATGCTGGTCACGGAGGAACAACCGCACGCGACTCCGCGCGCGCGGGCTCACACAACACTCGAGCCACTCCTTGGTTGGCGCGACACTCTCTTCGGTCACCACCTCGATCACGTCGCCGTTGCGCATCTTGTAGCGCAAGGATACTTCTTGGCCGTTGGCGCGCACCTTGTGACAGTGGTCCCCTACTTCCGAGTGGATGCTGTAGGCGAAGTCGAGTGGTGTAGCACCGCGCGGAAACATGCGGAGCTCACCCTTGGGGGTGAACACGAACACTTCGTCCGGGAAAAGGTCACTCTTTACGACCTCCAAGAACTCGGCCGGGTCTTTGAGGTCCCGCTGGAACGACTCGAGTTCACGCAGCCACGGGTGACTGGACGGGCGGCTCGCGCCGCTCCGACTAGCAAACGCCGCCCACTCCGCGACCACCCCTTGCTCGGCTATCTGGTGCATCTCGTGGGTGCGAATTTGGACTTCGATACGCAACCGACCTGGGCCCATCACCGTCGTGTGCAGCGACTGGTATCGGTTTGCCTTCGGCAACGCGATGTAGTCCTTGAAGCGGCCAGGTATCGGCGTCCATTTCGAGTGGATGGCGCCCAGCGTCGTATAGCAGTCGGAGACGGTCTCCACGCAAACCTGAAATGCTATCAGGTCGTAAACTTGGTCGAACGTACACTTGAGCGCGCGCATGCGGCGGTAGACGCTGGTGATGTGCCGCGGCCGACCGTAAACCTGACATGCAAAACCGCGTTCGTTCAAGAGATCACGGATCGTCTTGGAAACGCCGTCGATGTACTTGTTGCGCTCCTTCTGGCCCTGAGCCATGCGCTTGGTGATGTCTGTAAAGCCCTCGGGATCGATGTACTGCAGTGAGAGGTCTTCGAGCTCTCGCTTGACCGCGGCCATCCCGAGTCGGTGGGCGAGCGGCGCGAAGATTTCGCTCGTTTCTCGCGAGATGCGCTCTTGGCTCGACGGCTTCATGTGTTCCATCGTGCGCATGTTGTCGAGGCGGTCGCACAACTTGACGAGCAGGACACGCACGTCCTTGCTCATCGCGACCACCATCTTGCGGAAGCTCTCGGCCTGGCGGTCTTCCTTGCTGTAGAAGTTGATCTTGTTGAGCTTGGTGAGCCCGTCGACCAGCTCCGCGATCTCGGGCCCGAACTCGTCGTTGATTGCCGTTAACTCAACACCGGTATCCTCGACCACGTCGTGAAGCAGACCGGCACACAAACTCGCCGCGTCCATGCGCATGTCGAGCAGCATCTGCGTCACGGCGAGCGGGTGGATGAAATACGGGTCGCCACTCTTGCGCATCTGGGTCGCGTGCGCGAACTCCGCTCGATGGTACGCTTTTTCCACGAGCACGACGTCGGTCGGCGGCAGGTACGACCGGACTTGTTCGACTATTTGGCTAAGGGGCACCAAGGTGTTTCTTCCAGGAGGTCGAGATGAGGAACCGACGTGAAAATTAACACTACGCGCTACTACCGCCAAGGTTAAGGTCGCTTTGGACGAGGGGAAGGGGTACAGCGCACTTCCCAAACCGGCCCACAGCGTCTACCGGAACCGATCGCATGACTGCCCTCCCCGCCCCTCGAGTCCAGGATCCAAGCGTCCACGGCACTGCGGGGATCTACATCCACTTTCCGTGGTGCTTGGCCAAGTGCCCCTATTGCGACTTCTTGAGTCTCGCTGAACCAGACCCGAACAAGATCCCCCAGGCCGCCTATACCGCCGCGATCCAGCGCGAACTCGAGCAGCGCGCGCCATTGGTGAGCGACCGCCCCATTCACAGCGTTTTTTTTGGGGGCGGGACCCCGTCACTCTGGGACCCGAAGCACGTCGGGCAGGTTTTGGCCACGATCAGGACGCACTACACATTGATGGCCTCCGCAGAGGTCACTTTAGAGGCCAATCCCACCAGTTTCGACGCGTACAAGGGCCAGGCCTTACTCCAAGGCGGTGTCAATCGGCTGAGCTTGGGGATACAAGCGCTCTCCGATGAGAGGCTCGAGTTTCTCGGCCGGTTGCACCGCACCGGTGGTGCGCTGGAAGCCCTCGATGCCGCCCGGAGTGCGGGGTTTTCGAACTTTTCAGCCGATCTGATCCACGGCGTGTATCGTCAAACGCCGGACCTCGCCGTTCGCGAAGTGCATCAGGTGTTGGAGCGCGGGGTCACTCACGTGAGCGCTTACATGCTTACCATCGAGCCCGGCACTGCGTTCGGAGCGTTGCACCGCAAGGGTCAACTGCCGTTGCTCGACGATGCCCTGGTCGCCCAGTCTTTCGACGCGGTACACCACGCGCTCGCTGCGTCCGACTTTACGCACTACGAGATCAGCAACTTCGCCCGCGAGGGGCGCAGCAGCCGCCACAACCTCGGGTATTGGCGGGGAGAACCATACCTCGGCATTGGGCTGGGGGCTTACGGCACTTTGCCTGCATCAGCTCCCGGCTCGTTCGTCCTTCGATATCGAAACACTGCTCAGCTCGAGCGCTACCTCCAGACGAACCCATGGCCCGCACCGTCCACTGAACTGGCGGGGGCCTACTTGCCGTACCATCAAGTCGAAGAGATCGACGTCGCGACGCGTCTCAGCGAGCGCTTGATGCTGGGCTTGCGGTTGAGCGAAGGTCTGTCCATCGAGCAGCTGGACACCGAATTTGGGCCCGCGTGGCAAGCGCGTGCTGCCGACGTCGAACGCCTTCGACGCCGCGGCAAGCTGGCCGAAGTGGACGGACGCCTGACCATCCCCTATTCGCAGTGGCTGTTTGCCGACGGGATCTTGGCCGAGCTCGTCTGAACACCGTTGGATTGGAACACCGCCGAGTCAGGGGGGCTGCCGGGGAATTCCTTGCGCCCAACGTTCTTCTGCCAAAGCCGCAAGTCGGTCAGGGCTCGTTCACTCATCGCAGCATATTTGGCGCGCTTGTGCAGCCGTTGACCAGTCCACGGCGCGATGTGCGAGAACGTGATGTTGGAAGGCTGATAGTCCGAATTTGGGCGCTGCGTGTGCGTGATGAGTCCGCGCAGGGCGGTCGTGAGCGGTGGCAATACTGGCTCGCGCCCAGCCAAGCGCTCGGCGACGAAGTGCGACACCAGTAACCCACCAGCCGCACTTTCCACGTACCCTTCGGTGCCGGTGATCTGACCCGCAAAGTAAAGTCCAGGTTGGTCTCTCAGCTGGAACGTCTCGTCCAGGCAACGCGGGGCGTTGAGGAACGTGTTGCGATGGACCGCCCCGAAGCGAACGAACTCGGCGTTCTCGAGGCCTGGGATCATCCGCAACACTCGGGCTTGCTCGGGCCAGGTCATGCGAGTCTGAAACCCAACCAGGTTGTAGGCTGTCCCTGCCTCGTCTTCCTTTCGGAGCTGAACGACTGCAGCCGGCAATTTACCGGTGCGCGGGTCACGCAAACCCACGGGCTTCATCGGACCGAAAGAGAGCGTCTTTTGACCACGCTCCGCCATGACCTCGATGGGTAAGCAGCCCTCGAAGTAACGTACGTCTTCGAAGCTCTTTGGCTGTACTTTCTGGGCGTCGAGGACCGCTCGAACGAACGCGTCGTACTGGGCTTGGTCCATCGGGCAGTTCGCGTACGCTCGCCGTTCCTCCTCCGTGTCACCTTTGTCGTAGCGGGAGGCTTCGTAGACGATGTCCCAGTCGATCGAATCGGCGCTGACGATCGGCGCGATGGCGTCGTAATATGCGAGTTCGCCCGCACCGATGAGTCGCGTGATGTCGCCAGCCAACTCATCGCCCGTGAGCGGTCCCGTCGCAACTATCAGCGGGCGTTCGGAGGGCAAGGCATCGACGCGCTGGCTCACTATTTCGATCAACGGGTGTCCGCGCAGAGCCTCCGTGACCGTGGCCGAGAATCGTTCACGATCGACGGCAAGGGCGCCACCAGCCGGAACTTTACAAGCATCGGCCGCGGCGATCACGTGCGACCCCAGGCGACGCATTTCTTCCTTGAGCAACCCAACGGCGTTGGTCAAGGATGCTCCACGCAGCGAGTTGCTGCAGACCAACTCGCAGAACTGGTCGCTCGATTGAGCCGGCGTGCGAGCGCTCGGTTTCTGTTCGAACAGGCGCACCGAAATGCCCAACCCCGCGAGTTGAAGTGCCGCTTCGCTGCCGGCGAGACCTGCACCGACGATAGTAACTGTGCCGTCCATCGGCCGCCGCTTAGCGCCTCGCGAGTGCCAAGTCGAGGTTTGAATTGCCGAACGCGGCGATCACCCCTTTGCGTCACCTGCGCTCGCAGCTCACCAGCTGTCCGGCATCGGTGCGACGAACTTCGCCCATGAGAGTCGCATGCAAGATCGTCGATTGCAGCCGCGCGGCGTCCCACTGCAGCACGACGCAAAGCTCGTCGGGGTGGCGGGGCCCGTTGGCGAGGTGAGAGACGAGCTTGCAAACGTCGCGGTAGGGCCCCGCTACGTCGCGTTGCGTCTCCTCCTTTGCGCTCGCGCGCCTTGCGTCGTGTCGTAGCACGCGCGACTTGGCGCCCCGGTCGCCGCCCCGAGACGGAGCGGGTGTCGGCAGGGCCGTCTCCGCCGCGATGAAACGCGACGCCGCTTCGAGCGGGATCGGCGCGTGGTGGTTGCGCTGCAGCCAGCCCAGCACATCCGCGGCTCCCGACAGCGGGATACCGCCCAAGCGCAGCTCGACGACGCAGGACGCTCCTTGTGAACACCACGGTGCGTGCGGCACGACCCAATACGGCCGCTTCAGTTCTCGCGCCCACGAAACGGCATTCCTGGCGCCGCTGCGAAACGGCGCTTGGACGAGCACCACGCACACGCACAAACTGACGAGCAGCGCGTTGCGGGCGAAAAACGCGTGCCGTTTGGCAACGGTCGCGTCCTCGACGTGAGTCAGGTAGCCTCCCCCGCCTTCGACGACACGCTGAAATAACTCCTGGTTTTCTTGAGGGTATGGGCAGGAGTAACTGGCTGGGGCCACGACGAGCGTGCCGGCACCCGCCTGCAGTGCACCTTCGTGTGCGGCCGTG
Organism: uncultured bacterium; assembly: GCA_966249405.1. Lineage (GTDB taxonomy): Bacteria > Myxococcota_A > Polyangia > Polyangiales > Polyangiaceae > SZUA-265. The sequence continues at coordinate 24,546 of CBINDO010000063.1, forward strand.
TCGATGCCGCTTGCGCCGCCGCTCACGATCGCCACTCCCTGCGAGGCCAGCTCGTGCGCGAGTTCTCGTGCAAAACGATAGGCGTCGGGGGTCGGACGACGCGTCCCAACGATGGCGACGCGCGGTCCCGCCGGAATGCTGCCGGTCAGGAACAGTCGGTTTGGCGCGTCTACGAGATCCATGACTCCCACGGGGAGCGACGCGTCGGTCAGGGTTCGGGTCGAAATGGGCGGAATGTGGTGCACGCCCATCCTTCGACCGCAGGACGGCTCAGTTTTCTGGCGGGGAACAAACGGTTCGCAGTTTCGCCGCGACATCGCACTTTTTGTCCCGGCCCCCTGGACGCCGGTGGGTAAGGGTGTGATAAGCACGCCCCATGAAGGTCGTCGTCGCGACCCACGGGCATTGTTTCGATGGCTTGGCCAGCGCCGTGGTGTTCACCAAACTCCTGCGCCACCTGCACGGCCCGGATATACAGTTCGAGTACCATGCGTGCGGGTACGGCACAGGCCAAAAGGTAGCGACGCCCAACCTCCTGAACGGGGATGTCAACGCCATCCTCGACTATCGCTTTTGCGCCACCGAGCGCCTCGACTGGTACTTCGACCATCACCGCACGGCCTTCGGCAACGACTCTGACCGCGCCTTCTTCGCCGAGCGCCAAGTTGGTGGACACTACTTCTTCGAACCCGACTATTCGTCTTGCACCAAGCTGATCGCCGACTTGGCGACGTCGAGGTTCGGGTTGACGCACGGTTTGGACGAACTGGTGCGCTGGGCCGACATCATCGACTCGGCGGCGTTCCCGAGCGCACAGGCAGCCATCGATCGCTCCGCCCCGGAGATGCAGCTGGTCAGCGTGGTAGAACAACATGGCAACGACGCACTTCTCACGGAACTGGTTCGACAACTGGAGTCGTCAGACCTCAGCGCCGTGGCTGCAAGCGATGCCATCCGCCAACGCTTCGCTCCCATCGGTGACCGTCAGCGCGCGTTCTTCGATGCCGTCAGTCAACGCGCCAAGGATGGCGGTCGCGCGGTTTACGTCGACTTGACGGACGCCGCGGTAGACTTGATCGGCAAGTTCGTGACGTACGCGTTGTACCCCGACTCGACGTATTCCGTCGTCGTCGCGAGGCTCAAGCGCGGGTTCAAGATTTCCGTCGGCTACAATCCCTGGTCGGGTAATCCTTTGGACACGGACATCAGTGCGATTTGCGCCCGTTACGGCGGCGGTGGTCACCCGGTCGTTGGAGGCATTTCGCTGGGCGACGGAGAGGCAGACCGAGCCCGACAAATTGCGTCCGAGATCTACGGCGAACTCACCGGCGGCGCCGCGCCGTGATACCCTGACGTTCATGACGGTCTCGTGGCGGTCGTTGCCATCTCGTTCGGTCGTGTTGGGTCACCGGGGGGCACGGCACGCACACCCGGAGAACACCTTACGCGCGTTCCAGGCCGCGCTCGACGAAGGCGCGGTTGGCACCGAGTTCGACGTCCTGCTGAGCGCCGATCAAGTACCGATGGTCTTCCACGACTTCGACCTCGGGCGCATGACGGGCGGTCGCGACCGGCGCAAGACAGCGCGTCTCACCGCGGCGCAGCTCGAGGCGGTGGAGCTTCCGGAGGGCGAACGCATCCCGCGCCTCGCGACGGTGTTGGACTGGGCCGTGAAGAACGGCGCTCTGCTCAACATCGAGCTCAAGAGTGAACACCCGCTGCGAGACCGCGTGGCGGACGTCGTGGCTCGCTTGCTGACGAACTATCGCGAAGCGCCCGAGTTCGCCCTGATGTCCTCATTTCATCCGACGCTGGTGCGTCGTTTCGGCAGCCTGCACCCCGGTGTCCGCACCGCATTGCTCGTCGATCAGGGTCACCCGTGTCTGGTGAACGCGACGTGGCTCAAAGCGTGTAAGGCCTCCGCTGTCCACCCTCACGCCGGCTTGCTGCTCAGTCGCCCAGAGCTCTTGAGACGCGTACCCGGCGCGATCGTCAACACTTGGACCGTGAACGACGAAACTCGAGCCGTCGCCCTCTCCCAACTGGGAGTGAGCGGCATCATCAGTGACCGGCCCGGCGCCATCCTGTCCGCGCTCGCGCAGCAGGCAGAGCCCACCCAGACGTCAGACGTCTCTTGACCGAGGCTTCATCACTGACAAGCCGAAACCTCGAGGCGAGTTCCCGGGGCGCGCTCTTGCGTGAATGTGCCCGGCAGCAGCGGCGGGTTGTGCTCGGCGTTCTTCTGCTCGAACAACACGTCGCGCTCGGCCAGCGGGATCTCGAAGCGGATACGCCTTGGGATCTCGGCGCTACACGGTGGGCCGCTGGGAGCTAGGTCCGGTTCCAACCCGTCTGGGTCGACGCGTGGAGGGGCCGTCCCGACCGCGATGTAGTCTCGCAGAGTGGCGCGATAGAGCAGGACCCCCTTCTGCGACACCTCGACTTCGGTGAGACGAATGCGCTGCTCGGCGTAGGGCTTCTCCCAGTCCTTAGGCTCGGGCTCGAACACGAGGCGTTGCACGGCGTCGTTGAGGCCGTTGATCTCTACCACGTATCCGCCCGAACTCCACTCGATGCGCGCTTGTCCGGGCGCGTGTTGCAGCACGGGTGGCTCGCCGGCGAGTAACTGCACCAACACCTCGGGCGGCACCGGCACGCGGAGAAACTGCTCGATGTTGCACGCGTTCGGAGTCCCCGTGTAGAACACCCGAGCTTCGCGATCGAGCAAGGTAAACGTTCGTTCGTCGACGGTCAGGGTCGACAGCGGCGTGCCGAAGGGGCTCACCAGGTCGAATCTGAGCTCCTGGGGTTGGGCGCTCAAGTAGAAGGCGTCGACGCGCACCCGGTGATCCGGGTCCAAGTAGTCGAGCTTGGCTTCCCCACGCAGCCCGCGACTGCAAGCGTGCGCGCCGCGGACCGCGTCGATGGCGGCACGGGCGCTGGGGTACTGGGAAGGTGGGGGGCAGCCGCCAAACGCGCAGCAGCCGCTGACCGCCGCAACCGCGAAGAGCGCACCCGCTGCCGTGCATACGCGCGCGACGCGTGTCGCCGCGCGCTTCTTTCCTGCTGCGCCCTTCTTCCCTGCTGCGCCTTGCGCGATTACACGCGTCATCAGCTTTGACGGAGGGTATCGAACAGGTCTTGGTCCGGGACGCTCAAGGTGAGCTGCTGAGGAATCGTCGCTACCCCGTGCTGTTCGCACAACGCGGCCAAGCCAGCGCCGTCGAGGAACGTGACCGGAGTCGCGCCTGCGACCGCCGCCTCGTCGCGTGCGCCGCTGAGCACTTGACCCGCCGTGACGAGCAATCCCAAGGAACACGTTCCGTAGTGGTGGAGCGAACCACGCAGCTCGGTGACGCGTTCTCGACCGACGTCGCGGCCATCCTTTCGGACGACGATCGCCACGGGTGTCTCACCACCGGCAGCCATCAACACGCCGGACAGATGGAGTTCGGAGTTGTGGGCGCCCGGACGCTTGACCACGGTGAGCTTCTGATAGCCCGCGCGCTCGAGCAGCAAGTAGGCAAACTCGGCGAACGACTTGTGGGGCAGCTCGGCGATCTTCCGAGCGAGGCGGGAGCGGAGCAGCTCCCTGTACTTGTCGATGGCGGCGAACATTTCGCTCTCGAGCCGCATCAGATCTTTGTCCAATGCCCATTCGGTGAGTGCGATCCGATTGTTGGACACGAAACGGAACCGAGCGCGTTTTCCTTCGGCGGCCGCGCGCGAGTTGTCCGCATAACAACAAGCCGTCACCTGCGCGGCCAAGAGGTCCGCGCCGCGTCGCGATTGTTCCACGAGCTTCTGGGCCGAAGCGCCACCCTGACGGCGGAACGCGCCGAGCCAATCGGCGACCTCGTCGGCCAGCTCTCGCCCAACGGTTGCGCCCTCGGTCCGCTTCGGGCGCTCCCGTTCCTTGCTTCGGGAATCGTCCCGATCTCGGTCGCGGTCTCGCTCGCGATCGCGGTCTCGCTCGCGTTCGCGCCTACCCTCGTGACGTTCCGGACGGTCGCCGGAACGCTCTCGCTCCACGGGGGCGTCCTCGATCGTGACTTCCGGCAACGTCACGTCGGAGGCATCGCTCACGGTGTAACCCGGCAGGTCGTCATCGCTGCGTTCGGTGGCTCGTCCACGGCGGCGACGGCGGCGGCGTCCGCCGCGACGATCGCCATCGTCATCCTCTTCCTCGTCGATGACGTCGTCTTCCTCTTCGTCGTCTTCGGGTCGACCGAGGATCGGCTCGTCGTCGTCGTCCTCGACCTCGAACAACTCGGTCGCGGCAGCCGTGAGCTCGGCGCGCGCGATTTCGTCGTCATCCATCTCTTCACCCGCTACCGCTGGGCCGTCTTCGTCGGCGCCCGCGCTGCGTCCTTCACCGCCCATCGCTTCGTCGGCGGGCAGCAGGCCTTCTTTCTGGCGCTGCTCGATCCGACGCAAAGCCGGGGTCCGGTCGGCCAGGCCCTTCTCCACCGTCTCGCTATCCCACTCTGCAAGGGCAAAAACGCCGGGCTTGATCCGAACCAGTGCCGTCTCCTTGGGATCCTTCTTCACGATCGCGGCGAGCCGCGCGCCCATCGTCACTTCCGGGCTTTTTCCTACGTGACTCAGCAGATCCTTCTCGATGGCAACGTCCGTGATCTCCTTGTAGTGCAAGGGCTTGCCCACCAGGCGAAGGACCTGCACTGCTGCTTCTGTAAATGTCATTGTCGTCCAGTACTCATGAGGGGCTGACCTCGGCGCTCTGCTTTCGTCGCTGGCCGGCCGCCCCTGGTAATATGCAAGGCGGGCTACATAACACGGCGCGGAAAAAGAAGGGAGAATCCTGCGCTTCCGCAACCCGGGGCGGGGCGTTCGCCGGCAGTCGGCGTCGAAATGCCGCCCTCGAACTTGTGCCCCACCCAAGGTCCGCGGCATGGTTGCCGCGGTGTCACGCGTCGCGCAACCACTCCGCAAGGCGAGCCAACGATTGGCCGCGCATACCACCCTGGCGCTTGGTGGCCCAGTAGCCGATTGGCGTCGGGCCGAGTCGCTCGCAGCCGTGATTGACGCAGTGCGTGATAGCCGAGGCAGCCCCCTGCTGGTGGTCGGCGGCGGCAGCAACCTGGTGTGCGCCGACGTCGAATTCCCGGGAACGGTGCTGGCGATGAACACCCGGGGCGTTCATCTCCGGTCGCAACCGCCCACTGCTGCAGACCAACTGGCACTCCTCAGTCACCACGCGGCAAACGCCGGCCTCGACGAGGGTCGCCCCGACGCGCTCGACGCGGCGGCGCCTCTGCGCGACGTCTGGTTGCACGTCGCAGCCGGTGAAACATGGGACGAGGTCGTGGCAGCGTGTTGCCGTTGGGAGCTCGCCGGGATCGAGTGTCTGAGCGGAATCCCCGGCAAGACGGGTGCGACGCCCATCCAGAACGTCGGAGCCTATGGTCAGGAGCTCAGCGATTGCTTGTGGGCGGTGACGTGCCTGGACCGTGAGACCCTCGAGGTCGTGACCTTCAGCGCCGCGGAGTGTGACCTCGGCTATCGCCACAGCCGCTTCAAGGCGCAGTCACGGGACCGGTACGTCGTGCTCGAAGTGACGTTGCGCTTGCACCCGCACGGCGCTCCCAACCTGGGTTACGCAGAAATTGCGCGTCAATTCGAAACGGGGCCTGCCCCCGACCTCATGGCCGTCCGCCGGGCCGTACTCGAGACCCGCCGAGCCAAGTCCCTGGTGCTCGACCGCGCCGACCCAAACACGCGCAACTGTGGCTCTTTCTTCATCAATCCAACCGTGCCCCGATCCCACTACGAGGCGCTGCAACATGAGCACGAGGGACGAGTGCCAGGCTTTGCGGTTGGTGCCGACCGCGTGAAAGTTCCTGCGGCGTGGCTCATCGAGCGCGCCGGTTTCGTCAAAGGTGAACGTCGAGGCAACGTCGGTCTCTCCACCAAACACACGCTGTGCCTGGTCGCCCACGACGCGGCCACCACCCACGAGCTCTTGACGTTTGCCCGAGAGATCCGCGACCGCGTCCAAAGCCGCTTCGGCATCGAGTTGGTGCCCGAGCCGGTATTGGTAGGCTTGGAGTGGTGACGGACTTTCGGCCCGCGTGCATTCCGGTGGCGCGCGACGCAACGCGCGTTAATCCTTCGCCAACAAACGCACGCAACGCAAAAGTTGCGCGTGGATATGTACGAGCGCGATCGCAAGCTACGGGCATGACGATCCTGGTTCGACAGTACATGACCCCTTCCCCCCACACCATCGGTCGCGACCAAACGCTGGACCGTGCCGCGTTCGTGATGCGGGAGCACCACATTCGCCACCTGCCGGTGCTCACGGGCGGTCACCTGGTGGGTATGCTCACCGAACGCGACGTCGCTCTGGTGGAAACCTTGCGTGGGGTCGAGCCGAGCCGTGAGCCCGTCGAGAGCGCGATGAGCCAAGACTGCTACACGGTCTCACCGGAGGAGCCGCTCTCCAAAGTGGCCGCGCAAATGGCCAAGCACAAATACGGCTCTGCAGTGGTAACCGATCACGGCAAAGTCGTCGGCGTGTTGACCACGGTCGACGTTTGTCGAGCCTTCGCCGAGGTAACCTCAGGCAAATAACGGGAGCGTTCGCTTGCAGGCGGCAGCCGCGGCGGACTGACGGGTCGGGGCAGCGCTGGTTTTGGCCAGGCGGCGAGGTGACTTCTCCGGCAGTCGGCGACGCAGCTGAACGCGGGCCTCGGGCACGGCCGCGGCCCACAAAGCGGCGAGCCCGGTACCGAGCGGACGTGGTTCTGCGCCTTCTTCGACCGACCACATCGCCAAGTGTGGCGACGCGACGTCGACGAAGTAAAGGCTGGCGCCTCGCCGACCACAGCCACCGATCGGGAGCAATCCGCGGTCGCTGAGCAGCGGGTAAGCAGCGGGGCGCAGCGCCTCATCGACCATGCGAGCGCCATCGAAGAAGCCGATCCAGTGTTCCACCCCTTCGATGGACACACTCACGCGCGCGCCGGCCAACGCCAGCGTCGCCAACGCCGTCTGCAGCTCGGGCGCCCACGGTCGCGGCACGATCCACTGCAACTGGCGGAGTTGTCCGTGACTCAGGTGACGTCCATTGGGTTCGGATTGCTGACTGCCGAGAACGCTTGCCATCTCGGCCTCCGCTTACCTAAGCGCACGGCAATGGCCCACTTTTCGGCGCGGATGCACCTGCCCGTTGCTTGCCCCGACTGGAGCCATCTGCTCTAATCGCACCCAAATGATTCGGGATGGTGCAGGTTGAACTCCGCCAGCGGTCGCGGGGGAATGGCGCTGGAAAACGAGACGCCACGGCCGGGTCAGCGCACGGCTTTGGTTTTGGGGGCCGGCGGGTTCATAGGTGGCCACCTCACGCGGCGCCTTCGGGACGACGGCTTTTGGGTGCGCGGCGTGGACTTGAAGCACCCCGAGTTTGCCCCGAGCGCGGCTCACGACTTCCAGATCGCCGATTTGCGCGACCCCAGCGTTTGCCAAAGCGTCCTCGACCGGCCTTTCGAGCACGTGTATCAGCTGGCTGCGGACATGGGCGGCGCGGGGTACATCTTCTCCGGCAACAACGACGCGCACGTGATGCACAACTCGGCCACCATCAACCTGAACATCGCCGACCTGGCCGTTCGACGTGGTGTC
>CBINDO010000064.1:0-31475 GCA_966249405.1 uncultured bacterium
GTCATGGAGCGCCACGAGCGCGGCGGGCAATCGTGGGTCGCCGTGTCCAAACGTCTTCAACGTCACCCGACTTCCATAACGGAGATCGGGCCGCGGCGCCACTACGTCCCCATCAGGATGATGCTCGTAGATCCGCGTCGAGCCGCAGCGCGTGTGCTCGACATGCGTTGCGTCTCACCACGAGACGACCTTCCGCTGAAGCCGTGCTCACGCCAGCAGCAAGCACCGCGCTGGTCCAACTTGGCGTCGCCGCGGTGGCTGTCGTGCCTCCAATCGGACTCACGTTGGGCTCGCCCTAACGCGCCCCCAACACCTGCAGGCACATCGCACCGAATTCGCCTGCAACCCGCGTGCGTGTCCTGCCACGCTTCTGGATCTCCTCATACGTGGCACATGTTGCAGCAAGCTTCGTGCCGCCCCTAAACCGGCTGCAATTCCGTCTTCTGGCACAACGACGGACAGGACGGCGGCGGCGGTGGCACGCTCCCCGACGAGAAAGTGGCACACCAATCGAGCGGCGAGCCCCCCGTGGCTGGTGGTGTGCTGCAAGCCAACGCAAAATCAGGGTCGCACTCTGGGGACGAGCTCCTCCCGTCGACGATGCCGTCGAGTGTGTAGGTGGTCATCGCGATGTCGCGCCGAGCCACCCTGGACCATGCCTCACCGATGAGCGCTGTTCTCGACGCCGGCTGCGATCGCTCGTGACGCTCTTTTGGTGAACGCGTCGCAACACTCGGAAGTCAGACATGTCCGGCTGCGTTCGAATGCGAGGCATGGTAGCGTAGCGACGTGGAGATCGGAGCAGCATCGAAGGGTCAGCCGTTATTGGTGAAGTCGAGCCGGTCGCTATCGACCGTGACGAAACCAAAACTTCCGAGCTTGGCATTGGAGCTAACGGCGGTATGCAACCAGCAGTGCGACTACTGCTACAACGAATGGCGAGAGAATAACGGCAAGACCGTGGGACACGCCGAGACGGAGACGTTACTGCGCCGCGCAACGCGGCTCGTTACCACGTTCGACATCGACCACGTGACACTCACGGGCGGCGAGCCATTGTCTCACCCAGCATTCTTCGACGTGGCGCGACGTTTCCAGGATGCCGGCGTGGGCGTGCAAGTCATCTCCAATGGCACGTTGATTACCGAAGCCAAAGCGCGCGCCCTCGCTGACTTGAAGCTGCGCTTCATACAAGTGACGTTGAACGGCCCGGATGAATCGCTGCATGCGGCTCACGTAGGACCTGGCCACTTCGAACGCACGGTGCAAGGTGTACGCACGCTGAGGGGTGCTGGCGTGCCCGTCGTCGGGTGTATCGTCGTCACCAAGAAGAACGCTGCGGTGGTTGGAGAGATCATGCAGTTGTGGGCGTCGCTCGGTGTAGCAGCGGTCGCGCTCAGCCGGTTCAGCCCGGCCGGTTACGCGACACGGCACGTGGCGCAGTTGCTGCCGTCGGTCTCCGATCTCGAGGTGGCGTTCACCCAAGCACATCCATTCGGAAAACGAATCACGCTGCACTGCACGATGCCGGTGCCGCCGTGTGCGCTGGACACTTCCGTCTTTCCCGACATTCGGTTCGGATCGTGCCCTGTAGGCACTGCCCTGCAAGAGTTTGCGGTAGGTCCCGACGGCAAGTTGCGTCACTGCACGCTGCACGGCTACGGCATCGGCGGCGAGGTGGACATCGCGGACGACGCCGTCGATCTCCAGGCGTTGATGCGCGCACCCGAGGTGACGACGTACAAACGCCAACATCCCGACTTTTGCACGGGGTGTGTGCACCTGGAGAGTTGCGGCGGCGGGTGCGGCGCGGCGAGCGTCTGGGCGCTCGGGAGTCGACGTGAGGTGGATCCGTTGGTGGCGCAGCACACCCATGACGAGTTCGCGAGCAATCTGGCGTTCTCGAGACGCCACGGGCGTACGCATCTAGAGCTCATCGCCTAACCACCACGAGACAGCGGCGTTGCGAGGAGTGTAACCATGACCAAAGACAAAGACGACGAACTGAGGCAACTGATATTGGCTCGGCGGGCACGCTTCATAGCGGCAGCGATGTGCACGAGCGGCGTGGCGATTGTTGGGTGTGACGCCGGCCCGACCGTTTGCTTGTCGATGCCATATCACTCGGATTCGTCGACCGACCAACTGTCTCACTCTACGACGGGAACGCCCGAGCCGAGCGTTTGCCTTTCACCCACCTACGCTCCCGCCTCGACGACCGACGGGACGTATACGACGGATGCCGCACTCAGTGAGGGCCCCGATGCAGGACTCGACGCAGGGCTCGATGCGACTGCCGACGCCTCCTCCCCCACTTTGGCGACGGAATCGAGCTCTGTCTCGGATGGCGGTAGTCTCGACGCCAACGTCGCGCAAAGCGAACTCGACGCAACCCTTGACGCGTCTTCAACGGTAACCGAACCATGACCCAAGACAAAGACGACGAACTACGCCAACTGATCCTGAGCCGCCGCGCGCGGTTCGTTGCGGCCGCGATGTGCACGAGCGGAGTGGTGTTCTCCGCGTGCGGTAACGGGAGCAGCGACCCGATCGTCGGTACGATAGGTCAGACACCCGGCACCACCACCATTACGTCACCGTCCACCGGTGCTTCATCATCCAGTGCCCCCACGCCGTGCCTAACGACCAGTCCGGCACCTACCGCATGCTTGGGGATAACGTCTCCGCAACCATGCCTGTCGATTGTCCTTCCGACTCCCACCGGCGATACGACGACCACCACGGCGCCCGTCGACACCGAACCACGCCCTTGCCTGACGCCGCCCGCGCCGCCCATCGATCCCATTCCTACGCTGGGAAGCGAGTCGACGTTGGAGCCCTTCGACGCCGGCCTCGACGCCGCGCCCGGCACCGACGTCGAGGCGACCGACGCGGTGTCGCTCAACGCTTCGTCAACCGACCTCATCTCGAGCGAGACCTCGGACGTGGCGCCTGTCGTCGACGCTTCTGTGGAGCCACCTGAGAACCCTTGAGGAGGTGACCTATGCCCCGTCGTTTCTCACGGATATCAGGCAGCAGCCCCCGAGTGCTCTTGGTGTGGCCCGGTGCCATGTTCGAGCCGGAAGGCAACTTCGGGGTACCCCAGATGCTGAACCTGGCTCAGTACATCCGCAAACACGCGAGTGCACGAGTCGACGTGATAGATTTGGACATGGAGCGCCACTTTGGCGGCTTCGACCTGGCGCGCTGCGCCGACTACGACGTGGTGGGGCTGTCGTGTTACTCGAGCTTCGACTACCTGAAGGTTTGCGAGATCGCTCGACTCATCAAAGAGGCGTGCCCGGGTGTGTGTTTGGTCACCGGAGGTTATCACCCGAGTGCACGTCCCGGTGACTTCACGCGTGAGGGTTCGCCGTTCGACTACGTGGCCATAGGTGACGGGGAGTTGCCGTTCGCTCGGTTGTTGTCTGACTTGTGCGCCGGGCGCACGCCGCTCGGTCGCGCGCTCAACCCCGCGGCACTGGCATCACCTCACGAAGTGATGCCGTACGATTGGTCGTTGCTCGATCGCTACCGGCCCGTCGCACGGCGCGCCGCTTCTCAAGCGGAGATCTATCTCTCCCGCGGCTGTCCCTACGATTGCTCGTTCTGCATGGAGCGAGCGAAGCGTGAAACGGCCTGGCGCGCGATCGCACCGGAAGAGGCGGTCGAAGAGTTGCATCGCTTGGACGCTTGGCTCGACTTGTCGACATGGACGTTACGCGTCGTCGACCCACTGTTCGGGATGAAACGCGCGTGGCGTCGCGAGTTTCTCGAGTTACTCGCCAAACGTCCGTTGCGCGCACGCAAGACGTGGCTGCTGATTCGTGTCGACCTCGTCGAACGTGAAGACTTCGAGCTCATGGCTCGCTGTAACGTCGCTCCTGGATTTGGACTCGAAACAGGCGATCCCGAACAATTGCGGCGGATCCGAAAGACGGGGATGCTGAGCGGCTACTTGGAAAAGATGCTGGAGGTCGCCGATTGGGCGCGCGAGTATCACGTCCCCTTCGGCGCAAACATCATCGTTGGTCACCCGGGTGAGACGGAGCAGAGCATGCGCACCACCGCGCAGTATGTTCGCCGCCTTTTTCTGGACGCGCGGGGCACGCTCGGCTTTTTGTCCGTAGATCCGTTCCGGCTCTATCCGGGCTCTCCGATCGACGAGCAGCTCGAGCAGTGGCGCGCCGACACGGGATTTCGCCCGCATCGTTATCCTTGGTGGGAAGATGGCGATCAAGACTTCTTGGCGGAGTGGGTCGACCCCAGCTTTAGTCTCACCTACTTGCGACGCGAACAACTCACGCAGGAGTTGTTTGCGCCCATCGTCGCGTCGGTCCGCGACAACTTTACGTACCAGGGCCCCGCGAGCGATTACTTCCGGCGCGCCCTGGACTCGCAGTTGAAGCAGTTCGAGAGCGAACTACACGAACGACGCGTCCAGTTGGCGCGGCTCTGGTCACGATTGGTTCGCCTCGACGCCGACCCACCCCCCGAAGCCCAACCGCGGAATATCGCGCCGGTGGCGAACACCGCGCCAGTACCAAGCCCCCCACCCTCGACACAGACTGCGCAGACACCAGTCGCCGCGTCTGCCCGTCGACCCGAGCCGCCGGCTACAGTCGTCGAGCAGCCTCCGATCCGGATGATCGATGCCTCGGACTGGTGCCGACTCGTCTACCACGTGCTGGCCCATGTAAACGTGCCAGAGCTGCCGTCTACCAACTACCACGCTGGGTATGTTCGGCGTGCCCAGCACTACCTGGGCGACGCGAGTGAACGCTCGCTCGGGCGTGACGTCGCCACCTTGCGCGAGCTCACGAACGCTCACGTCGGTTATTCTCAGCTGCAATTGCTCGCCTGGCTGTTCGACAACACCGAGGTCGCAGCGCGATGTGCTGGGCGAGGGTTGGCAGAGCTGTCGCCGAGCGACGTCTCGCAACCTCGGCTTTTGCCGTCACTCCAGCGGCTCGGACCCATCGCCGAATTGCTGTTCTGCACTGCCTTGCTCGAGGCAACGCCTCTGCAGGCGTTACCGGCGCTGGGGTTCTCGCGAGACGAGCTGCTGACCGCCCTCGAAAGCGAGAGGGTGAACGTCCCCCACTTGGCGCGCTACACGTTCGTCCGGTGCGACAGCTTGACCAGCTTTGGGCGCCTCGTGGGCGATCGAATTTGGATCGGAACTCCCAACGCGCAGCTTGGCCTGAGCGCTCAGCAAGTGGCCCGACAGGCGGCTCACGAGGCTACGGTGGGGGAACTAATGCGCCGGAATCCGCACAGCTCCGAACGCGAGATCGAGAAGCAAGCGCTCGACGCTTTTCGCACCCAAGACTACTCCGTCTTGAACCAGTGAGACTCTACTTTGGCCGTCGTGTTCGCACGTCTCACGGACGTCGAGCACACGGCCACCAGTAGCCCGATGGCCTACCCCCATTCGAACGCGAGCCCGATGGCTCTGTGGTTCGTTGCAGCATTCACTTCCAGCTGGCCGACTCTGGCGTGGCCTTGCAAAGTGCGGTGGGCTAATTCTGCCGGACCTTGTCTACACCGGCCTTGATATCGGCCGTGATCTTCTTCTGCTTCTCGGTGAGCTCCGCGATCTTGGCTTGGTCTTTTGCGGCGATAGCCTTGTTCAACTGGTCCGCTACTGCCATGCCACGTGCGCCTTGAAGAAGGCCCTGATAGGCCGCTTCGGTGTCGAGCATCGAGCCGCAAGCCCTATTGACCCCTCTGCCCGCGGGGATCACCTTCTCCGGGCCGCCTGCCTGCTTCCAGGAAGCGCAGTCTTCCCCCAGGTCCTTGCACAGAGACTCGGTGAGTTTCTCGCAGTTGTTGCACCCCAAGCCCAACAGCCCCATCAACGAAACCAAACTCAGTGTAGCTTTCATCGGCGGCAGTCTGCATCGCGTGAGGCGCGACGACAACTGTGTTCACCTTTCAAGCACCTTACCTCGCAAGGCTACTACACGCACCCACCCTCCCGGTGGGCGAAGGGGCCGAGGGTAGAAACCATTCGCGCCTGCGAACCCCTAGGTAATCTGTCGGTGGCCATTGGTTGCCCAAGATCCATGTCTCGGTTTGGCACACCAATGTTTACTCCTATTGACCGCCGTGCCCCTCCGGCCGACGATCTTCGCCAATCGGCGCGTTGAATGCCGGTGTGGAACGATGCGGAGGCTTGCGTGAGACGGATTTCGAGCGGATGGCTGGTGGTGTTGGTGGGTGCGGCGATTACGGCGACGCAGGTGCCGTCTCGAGCCGAGGTGAAGGTGAAAGCATCGGCCTTGGCCAACGCCGGAGCAACCCAGACGTTGGATGCGTTCGTTGCCACACCAAACCCGGCAGAGAGCGTCAAAACACCAAGGGCACGCGCCGTACCCAAGCCCAACAAGTCCAGCAAAGGGTCCCTCAAACTCAACCCCGAGGTAGGCAAGAGTTTGGAGCTTACCGAGCTCCAGAAGTTCAAGTTCAACGCAGCGTCGTTGCCGCAGTTCGATCCGCTCCTGGCTGGTGTCTCACGACCGTTCAACGGAACGCCCATCGCCGTCCCGAGTGGATACGGCCGCTACTGCAGCATCGTCTACGACGCCGGTGCGTGGATGTTCGGGGCGACTCCCGGTGAAAGTGATCCGTGTACGGCGCTGCGCAAGGAGGCTCCCGGAGGTTCGATTGTGCGCGCGGGACTGTGGTCCGAGGGTGGCGACAACAACGTGTTGGCGCGCTGCGATGGCACGCTCATCATCTACCGCGGGACCGGCGCCAAGCCGATAGACGAAGCCTATGCCGACATACAGGGGAAGCAGAACTGCATCGTTACGATCGCCCCCACGGCTCTACCCATCTTCGGATTACCCTACGGCAAAACCACGCCCCAACAAGCCAACCCGAGCGGAGATGTCTCGACGGCGCGAGGGTTCGACTACAATGAGTTCAATGTGCCGATGTCGGTCGCCGACTTTGGCCAAACCCCCGCTGCCTACAACGCGAGCGCAATTTGGGTCGACCGCCTTGGCCGTCAACGTGACTACATGGGTTCGGACGGCAAGCGCCGTGACGGTGAGACAGCGTACGATTGGCCGATGCCCGAGGGCAAGCCGATCGTCGCCGTAGCAGAGGGCGAGGTCGTTGGTGCGCGCTGGCGCAACGTGGCTTCCTACGGTTGCGGCGAGGACGCTCAAGGAGAGGTGTACGTGTATCACCAAGTGGGCACCGGCGTGTACGCCGAGCGTTTCGTGAGTTACTACGCCCACGAAAAGACCATCGCTGTGTCGGTTGGTCAAAAGGTAGTGCGAGGCCAGACCTTGGGCACGGCCGGAAACACTGGGTGTTCGGGTGGTAACCATTTGCACTTTGGTGTTCACCGAACCACCAACTTGTCCGGTGCGCGCTCCTACGCCTTTGCGCTCACCGACGACGGCTACGGCGTCAACGGGCAGCAAGGCATCATCGATCCCTTCGGATGGGCGGCTCCCGAACACATCGATCCCCTCGCTTGGATGATGTTGGGCCAAAACGACCCGCGCAACGTGGTCAAGGAGCCCGGCGCCTTCAGCATCAACCTGTGGATCTCTCAGAAGCCGCCCAGTGATTGGTGAGCACACCGCGCTGCGGTGGCGCCGGCAACCAAACCCGTCTTCCCTATCGTCACCCGACGTCGCGTGATGTCTTACGCCACGCACGCCTGGCACGGCGCTTGCTCGCTCCTTCGCCATAGTCTGCAAAGGAGCCCCAAATGATCAGCCCCACGAACGAGCGTGTAGCTCACCACACCAAAAGCAACATCAACTCCGAGATCGAAGCCAACACGGAAAACAACGTCAAACGCGTTGCAGCCGATGGCGCGGCCGCGATTGAACGACGCCTCCAGGAGTTGAACGAGGAGTGGGACGTCGAACGCGCGCTCGAGACGAACGCAGCTACCGTCATCCTGATCGGTTCGGCGTTGGGAGCCTTCGTCGATCGGCGTTTTTTCCTCCTACCCGCGGTCGTCGGCGCATTCTTGTTGCAGCACGCGCTGCAGGGATGGTGCCCGCCGTTGGCCGTGTTCCGACGCATGGGAGTACGCACCGCAGGCGAAATCGGCCTGGAGCGTCACGCGCTCAAAGCCCTGCGTGGTGACTTCGCCGACACCCAAAGCCATGGCCAGGAGCCAGACGCCGCGCGTGCACTCGCTGCCGCCAAGATCTGAGACTCGACTCACGTACCGCAACTTTGCATCGAATGCGGGGCCCAGCGCGCGAGGTGCCTGCCCCGCGTTCGCTGATTCACGTCACCGCAGCCCCGTTTGAAAGAGGCGCAGAGTCGCCACGCGTGTTCATACGCGGCATACTCCCCTCGCGTCATCGCCGTTGCCGCACCGTCGCATTGCGGCGCATCGCGGCACAGCAGCACAGCGGCGCAGTGGCACAGCGGCGCAGTGGCACCGCTCACGCAGAAGGTCGTCTGTCTGTACGTATGGTGCGTGGCGAAATTCCACCGCCTCCACGCCCGGCGACGCCGGAGCACTCGCTGCGTGATGTGAGATAACGGCGCCGAACGAGCATGCCGGATATCGACCGATCTACTCGGAATCGCAAACGGCTGCTCCTGCTCTTTACGCGCACTCGCAGAATTCTCGTGTTTGCCTGCCGCGGGCTTCTGCTACTCCTCGACGGCCGCTTTGCCGCTAGCGCCCGCTCATGTCTCCTGCTTTCTCCTCGCCTGTTGCACACGCCAAGCGCGCACTTCTCTTCCTGTGCTTCTTCGTCTCGGGCTCTACCAGCCTGATGCTCGAGACCGCCTGGTCCAAGCAGCTCTCCTACATCCTCGGGGTCGACCTCTTCGGCACGGCCACCACCGTCGTTGCTTACATGGTGGGGCTCGGTCTTGGCGCGTACCTGGCCGAGCGCTTTGCCCGAATTTGGGCGCCACGACCGTTGGTTTTCTACGCGCTCCTGCAGGTCACGATCGGGCTAATCGGGATGGCGTCGATCCCGACGTTGGTGGGCACGACTCCACTGTTCTCTTTGCTCTACCAACTCAATCACAGTCAGGCACCTTTCCTACTGCTGCGGTTCCTCGTCACGCTTGGTTTGCTCCTGCCTGCCACCACGCTCATGGGCATGACGTTGCCGGTAGTAGTGAGCGCGGGGGAGCTGCTCGGCAAGGGTGGTGTTCGCGTCGCCGCGCTGCTCTACGGCTTGAACACCCTGGGTGCCGTCATCGGGACGACGTTGGCGGGTCTCGTGTTGATTCCGGCGTTTGGCCTCGCGGGGACGTGTTTATTTGCAGGCGGCATCGATCTCGGACTTGCGGGACTGGTTGCGTTGGCTTTCGTTCGCTCGCCCGCAACGTCTCACCTAAAGATTGCGGCCGAGGCCCTGGAAAATGCGCACTCGAGCAAGCTGGCCGATTCACGTCGAGCGTTGCCCGTCTATTGCGCAGTGGCGTTCAGCGGCGCGGCGGGGCTGGGTCTGGAGCTCAGCTGGTTTCGACTCTTGGTCCAAATACAAGGTCCAACGGTTACGGCACTGGCGGTGACTTTGGCGGTCTTCTTGACAGGAATCGGCTTGGGTAGCGCCGGCATGGGTTGGGCGATGCGTTGGTTTCGTTCAGGCAGGAGCGCGCTCGTGGCCAGCTTGGCGTGGACAGCGTCGGGCGCCATCTTTCCGGCGTTCTTCGTCGATCGCATCCCAGCGTGGTATCTGACACTGTGGCGCGCCTGGGGCGAAGCCGGCAGGGACGTGGATCTGCTTCTGGTCCAACTGACGACCGCGGCGTGCATCGTCCTACCGGCCACTTTGGGACTCGGAGCTTCGTTTCCAGCCGGCATCTGGGCATACCAACAAGCGTCTCACGGGGGCGAGCCTGCGCCCGCAAATTCGATGGAGTCGCCGTTCGCCGCAGCGCGCTTGTTCTACGTCAACACCATCGGTTCCGTGGTGGGCGCCTTGGTATGGGCATTCGGCGTCCTCCCCGGTTCAGGCGCCGTCGCCGGCATTCGCGTCGCTGCGGCCGTCGCGGCGGCTGGAGTCGGGGTGGTCCTCGGCAGGGGGTTTACCCAACTGCGGACGACTTGGCGCAGTTACCTACTGCTGGTGACACTCATCACTGGCGTCCTGTTCGTCCCTCGCCCCGACCCTTTGATTCTCAACTCTGGCCCCTTCAGCTCGGTGCGAAGCCCCGAAGCAGAGGCAAACGTCGACATGCGACCGCTGCGAAAGGAGGCGACGTTGCTGTTTTCCAAGGAGGGGTACAACACCTCGATCGCGGTGATCAAGAATCGCCACGGCCGCGATTCCATCGACATCGCCTATTCGGGAAAGTGGGAGGCAAGCACGCACCCGTCCAGCATCCGGCACTTGGTGTTGTTGGGCCAGCTGCCGATGATGTTGGCAAAAACCGCGCCCGAGCGCGTGCTGGTGATCGGGCTCGGGGCAGGGATAACTTCGGGCAGCGTCTTGCGACACGGCAGCCTGCAGCGGCTCGACATCGTCGAGCTCGAGCCGGCGATCGTCGAAGGGTCCGCCTTCTTCAACGCGTTCAGCGGAGACCCGACGCATGATCCGCGCACGCAGCTGATCCTTCAAGATGGCCGGACCCACGTCATGTTTGGTCGCCAGCACTACGACGTCATCACTTCGGATCCCGTTCACCCTTGGGTGAAAGGCGCGTCCAACTTGTACACCCAAGAGTTCTACCGGAGCGCACGCGAACGGCTCGGCGCAGAGGGCATATTTTGCCAATGGATCCCGTCTTCGATGAGCACTCGCTCCTTCGAGACCATCGCCAAGACGATGCGCTCGGTGTTCGCCGACGTGAAGGTCATGTTTTCGGAGGGCGAGGGCATTGCGGTGGCTTCCGATCGGCCCATTGCGATCGATCGCGAGCGGCTCGCACGAGTCCTCGATGACGCCGCGGTAAAAGCGGATCTGGCCAAGTATCACTTGGCTGATCTCGACAAGTTGATCGAATTCCTGCAGCGTCGGTTGAGAGTCGTGCCCCCGCCCGAGCAGCTGAACGTGCCGGTGAACACGGACGACAACGTGCTGCTCGAACACGCGCTGCCCTGGGAGATGTTCCACGGCAGGCGCGCGGCGGAGACGTCGTTCCCGCTGGCGGTACCGCGCCCATCAAGGCCTCGGCGGTAACTTTCAGCCGGCGTTGCGCGCTGCCTCAAGGTAGCGTGAAGCGCTTCAAGAACGCCCAACCCACGTTGGCGTCGCCGGTGGCGTGTCCGCCTCCCTCTTTGACGCATAACGCCACTTCGACGCCCTCGCTGCACTCGGTGTACGTCGTGCAGTCACCTTCTACGGTGCTCACGTCGTTGCAGCCATCCATCTCTCGCCAACGCTCGAAGCCGCCGTAAGCCCCCTCGAACGTGGCGCGTCCGCTCGGACCTGGCCCACCGTTGAACGGGGACGTCGTGTCTTGCGTACCTCGGAAGGTGAGCACACTGATGGGCCGTGACGGCTCGCACGTTTGTTCTTCCGGCACGAGCAGGTCGAAGGCCGCCGGAGCCACGGCCGCAAAGACGTCGGCGGCCTTGCATGCCAAGTAGTGAGACATCCCGCCACCCATCGAGAAGCCCACCGCGTAGACCCGCTTGAGGTCGATGCACGCCTGCGCGGCCACGGTATCTACGATGGTACGGGCGAAGGCAACGTCGTCCACGTCGCGCGAGTTGGTGCAACAGGGGCCAACGTTCCACGCGTTGTCGAGCCCGTCTGGGAAAGCGATGACAAGCCCTTCGGCGTCGGCGATCCGCTGGTAGCCCGAGCTTTGCTGCTCCGAGCTGCCGCTGCCGCCCAACGGGTGCAGGTCGATAATGAACGGCACGGGAGCGCTGCCGTCGTAGTTGGGCGGCACATGCAAGATGAATTTGCGGGACGTGCCGCCGACGTCGACCGTGACGTTCGTGTTGCCCGCTTGAACGGAAGATGCCGAACATCCGGGCGAGCCGAGCTCGGTCGGTGTCGGCTCACCGCCGCCCGAGCTCGGTTCGTCTGCAGTCGTCTCATCTGTCTCGACCGCACTCGTGGCTTCACTGGTCGTGCTGTCCGTGACCTGTGAGCTGGGCGAACTCGAAGTGGGCGTGACCGTCGTGGTAGCGGGGGGCGGTGGATTCGTTGGAGCCGGGTTCGGCGTGGTTGGCGGACTGCTGACGGCCGTGCTCGACGCAGGTCCCGTTGCGACGTCCGAAGTAGTCTGAGTGCTTTGTCCCGGCGAGGTGACGCCCGTAGTAGAGGTGGGCGATGAATTACCCGGTGTTCCATCCGAAGCACACGCGTTGTTCAACGCGCAAGCAGCAGAGAGCGACAGCAAAGCGAGAGCGGTGCGCATGATAAAAAATGGGTAGCAAGCGCGAGCGCGAGTCGACAGGTGCCAAAACCGCCCCCCCTCGTTTGTGCATCCGTACGCGCTTCAAACCTGCAACCTCAGCGGCAGCTCACTTCCAACCCGCACTGTTTGCAGAGGATCTCACTCGGCGCCAGCGTCCTGACTCGGTAACGCAAATACGAACGCGGGCGTGCCATCATGCATGGGGGCATAATGCGCCGCGCTCCGACATGTATCGTAAGAGGTGGAGCAGGCCTCTCGACTCGTAGCTGCCTCGACTGCAAAATATTCCGACGCGACGCTGCTCGCGCAGTAACACTGCCAGAGTCCAGCTTCCGTGAGCTGACAGCTGGCGTTGATTCCGCCCCCGCCCCGCAGCCCCACGGAGTATTCCCCCAAGCGCCCTGGCTGAGTGCAGTCGGACCCCGCGGAACACGACGTGGCATCGGAGTAGAACGACACCTCGGAGCACTGCGGGGCGCCAACAGGTTCGAAACTGTGAACGCTGCGGCACGCGTTTACCGCACCCAGGCACGCGACTTCCGCCGTCAGCGAGCTCAAGACGACGGGATACAAATTCAAGAAAGGCTCCGTGTTGCTGCAGCTGCAGTACCAGTCGTCACCCGCCATCGGAACTTCACAATGTGAGCTCGCGCTTTGGTTCAAGACACGCGCACGCACGGCGGGCGAGTCGGTCTCGACCATCTGGCCACACTCCGCGTCACAGCCCCATCCCTCTTCCACGTTCACTGCGGCGCAACTCTCCTCTTCGGAGACGGGGCGGTCACATAACGCACTCATGACCGTGCAGCTGTCCGCGGCCCCAACGCCCTCCAGCGCGAACGACCGGATTCCGGTGTCGTCACGACACGAACAGCGGAGTTCCGAGTCGCCTCCCGGAAAACACTGAACCTCGCGGAGGGCGTGTGTCGCGGCCGCGGTTCCGTCGGCCAACGTCGTCGTTCTCTGGCAGTCCGAGGTCGCCACGCAGCGTTCACCGTCGACTCGACTAACCGCCTCAGTGCACACCAGGCTGCTCAGAACTGGGGCCACCTCTTCGATACAGAATTCGGCGCTGGAAACACACACCTGTGAGACATCCATCGGGGCCAAGGTTTGTTCACTGCTGATTACCGGCCCGAAGCAGTCGCAAGACCAGCTGCCGTCGTTGGTCGAGCGACAGGTGGAGACGACGGAGAGGTAGTCGCAGTCCAAGATGTAGTTACACCCGTTCTCCAACTCCTCGCGCACTTCGGTGCATCCGGTGAGCGATCCGGGACCATCAACGGGTACCGGGATTGGTACGGAAGGGCCGTCGGACACCGACGTCTCGTCGGGAGATGTCGCAGTCGGCTCCGCCCGTGTCGGCGACGGGGTGGCGCTGGTGTCCGATGGCGCAGCCGCCGAGGCGGTCTCCTCCAATGGCGACGTCATTGCCTCGTGCGCGCTGCCATCGTTCGAACCGTAGGTCTCAGGTGATCGGGTGGCTAACGGATCTGTACTGCCTTCGTCACCGTGCCGAGTGTGCTGGCCTGCATCCAACGCCGAGCTCGCAGCGGCGCCGGCTGGGTCGAGGTCCGCCCGTGTTTCGTACTCGGGTCCTGGGCGATCGCCACACCCCATCGCGGCGGCGGTTAGCAAACACCATGCGTTCGCCGCGGCGAAACTCGGTCGCGCTTGCAGCGACGAAATTTCACCGTGTACACCGGCGCTACGGTCGGCGCGCTTGTTGCGTGACGTGAGACAACGGCGTCGATCGCTCATCGCCGGATATTGACCGATTAATGCCCAATGCCCAAACCCATTGTTCCCTCGCCTTCGCGCCCGAGTGCACAATTCCTCAGCCGAGCCTCGAGCGAGGGGCGGAGCTCAGGTTCGCAGGCGACTTCGTGTCGACTACTGCGGCCGGGCTGGCCCACGCCGTCGCCGGCCGACCTGGCAACGAATCTCCGTCGAGCTGCGATTGACCCTCGACGCCGAACCTGGTGGCCGCGCATTCCCGAACACTCGGACGCCAACGTGGGCGAGGACGAAGCGCCGCTCGCTCCACGGCAACAGCCGGTCTCACCTGGCATCGCTTTTGCTCAGTCACACGCACGATGTTCGATTCAAGCGAGCCTTCGAAGAGGTGGCTGATGCGCGTCTTGGCGCTTCCAGGTGTTTTCCCGGAGGACCCAACTCGCATCAGGCGATCGGCGAAACACTCATTTGGACCGTTCAGCACGAACTTTCGGTCGATTGAGGGCTCGTCGTGTCTTCACCCTGCAACACGGTGTGCGTTTCGTTCACGGGTGACATCGCCCCAACGAAACACCGCGCTCATGCTGTTTGCCGGCGTAGTTGGCATCACACTTGGGTGGGAAACCGATGCAGCGGCGCAGGACGCGGCCATACCTTCCGAGCCAGCGAGCGTGCCGCCAGCATCGTTAACAACCAACCAACCATCCGAGCCGGCAGCGGAAGCCGATTCGCAAGACGAAGGCCCGACGGGCTCGCCTGCTGGGCCGCAGAAAGAGACGGCGGACGCTTCGTTACACGACCAGCAAGAACCACAGTCTTCCGAGGACCACGTCGGAAGCGTGGGCGTGCAATGGTTTGCGGTGAGTGAGAAAGTGATGGCCGGTGTGAGCGCTCGTCTGGGTGGCGAAACGTGGGCGGTCCGCTTGGAGCTGAGCGGGATGTGGACCACCAGTCCAGTTCCGGAGGTGGATGCCACGTTCTTGGGAACGCCGTTGGCGCTTTACCTGGAGGTCATCCCTTTCGACCTGGACAGGCTCGACCTTTCGGCTGGAGTGGGAGCAGACCAGTACCCGCTTTGGGGTATTCATGGCGACTTCTTCGAATTGGCATTGGCGACCAGGGTCGACGTGACCTTCTGGTTTGCGCGATCGTTTGGGGTGTCCGCCGCGGCACGCTACCACGTCATTGCCAGTGACGGGTTGGACTTGGGCACGACTCGAGATGGCAGCGCGGGCCTTCCCGTGTTGTTTTCCGTTGGCCTAGTCTGGAGGTCGAAGTGAAGCCGCAATTGCGAATCGTCATATCCACGCTCGCGATGCAGGCTGTTGTCCTGACGTGCGGAGGGTCCTGCGCGCCGCTCACCGTTTCCCTGGATCAAGCAATCGACTTTGAACGGTATCCCTCGGTACACGTTGCGGTGATATCGGGGGCCTCTGGGGCAGACACTCGGTACTTGGTCGCTCAATTGCTTTCCACGTCTGGCTTCCAGCTGGTGACTGCGGACCCTGAGGTCGCTACCCACGCATTCTTGCAGGTCGAGCTTTCGTCGCATGGAGTCACGAGCACTGACGCCGATGGTTGGATCAACACCTCCTACGAAGGCGAGGCTCGCTTCACGTTGTTCGACGCCGAGACGTTGGAAGTCATCGATTCCGGCTCCGTCGAGGA
Organism: uncultured bacterium; assembly: GCA_966249405.1. GTDB lineage: Bacteria > Myxococcota_A > Polyangia > Polyangiales > Polyangiaceae > SZUA-265. The sequence goes on from CBINDO010000064.1 coordinate 15,727, forward strand.
CTCCAGCGCGTTCGCCCTCGAGATCGATGATGACCTGATGGATCGAGTGGCGCTGCACTACCACCGACCGTTCCGCTTGTGAATACGTCGAGGCTCCTCAGCCGGGTCCTCGAGGCCCAAGCCAATCGAGGACCCTCGAGGTCCCGAGCCTGTCGAGTCGTCCCCACACGCCGCGCCACGATAACGCTGGCGCGGTCTTGCCGTCGTCTCTGAATGTTTAGAAGCGAGTGGCGAGGCCCACTCGGCCAGCTCCGACTTCGACCTTCGTCTCGTCGCCCACGACGAACCACGTCGTAACCCCTGCGATGGTCAGCACTCCACCGGCGGCCATCAGCACGATACCACCGATCTGCAGGTCCTGAGAGCGCTGTTGCCATGCTCCGTCCTGAAATGAGTTTGGTGTCTCACCGGACTTGCCTCCGCCCACGAGATACAACGCAACCCCGGCCGCCGCCGTCAACGCGCCAAAGCCAGTGACACCGAGGGCAGCGCCACGCCAGCGGGCGGCCCCCAGATCTACGGAAGTCGACTGCTGCATCACCTTCGCGGGCGGCTCGACCGCGGGACAAGACAACTCTGCTTGTTCCGACGCATCAACGCGAGTGTCGGACGGAGATTCGGGCGGCAGCTGGGCGTCGAGCTTCGCGAGCTCTTCCTCGGCGGTGCTGCGGGTCGAATCGTCGGAGGGCAGGTTTGCCTCTGCCAAAAACCTCCGGAGGTAGCGTCGCGCCTCCTCGAGCTGTCCCAAGTCACGACAAGCTAGGCCCAGGTTGTACAGGAGGATCGGCCTCGGCGCCTCGATGTACGCCATCAGGAAGGCGCGTTTGGCGCGTTCGAGGTCCTGTGTTCGAACTGCTCCCACCGCCTGTTCGTGAGCCACCTTGGCCGACGGCAATTCGGCGCGGGCCACCCTCGGGCCCCCCGTCGTCAGCGCGAGCGCGCTCGCAACGCCGATCCAAATCCTTTGCCCACCCAGAACACGTTTCCGGCCACGCCCGTCTCCTTTTCCTGTCACTCCCGTCAGTTATCACGTTTGGAGGGTTCGTCGCTCGCGGATTTTCGAAGGCGACGCTCCCCCTCGACCTGGAGCGGAGGCAGAGCTGGGTCCAAAGCGCCGCGACCTTTCGCGCTCGGCTCGGAACCTCGCGCACACCTAGGACAGTTCTCACTTGAAACTACGAGGATGATTCGGCGACACAAGGCAGGAAGGTTCAGAATGAGCGCGGAAGACTCCAAGGGTCGCTCGATCCGACCCGAGCAGACCGTCGACGGGCCAAGCAGCTCGTCGTCCGCCATTTTCTCGAACCAGCCGGTGCCCGTCGGGTCTGGTGCTCACGGTAGCGGCGTGCGGCAGCCCACTGCTCGCGATGTCGACACAGAGTCATGGATTGGGGATCGCTACAAGCTCGTGCGCCTCCTCGGCAAAGGGGGCCACGGCCAAGTCTACGAAGCCGTCCATGCTCACCTGGATCGGCGCTACGCGTTGAAGCTACTCGGCGCGCCCGACGAGGAGCGGGGTACCAAGGGGCGATTCGAACGGGAAGCCAAGCTGCTATCGCTGCTCAATCACGAGAACATCGTTGGCGTGGTCGACGCGGGGGTCGACGCGGTGCGGGGCCAGTACCTGGTCCTCGAATTGGTCGCCGGCAGGACGTTGGCAGACCACCTCGAAACGGGGATCACCATCAGCACGCCGTTGTTGATCAGCCTGGTCGAACAGATTGCCCGTGGTTTACACCATGCTCACCAGCTCAAGATCGTGCATCGAGACTTGAAGCCGGAGAATATCATGCTGTCGCCGCAGCCCAACGGCGGGTTCTTGGTCAAGATCCTCGACTTCGGTATCGCCAAACTGACTGAACCCGGCCCCGAGGCGATCACCCGCTCCGGATGGTCACTCGGCACGGCGGCATACATGGCCCCAGAACAGGCGCGGGGGAGCCGTGACTTGGACGAACGCGTCGACGTGTTCGCGTTCGGCGTCGTGGTCTATGAAGTCTTGGCTGGCAAACGTCCATTCGACGGCGCTTCATACAACGAGATCCTGTTCCGCGTGGTGTCCCAAGCCCACTCGAGCATTCTCGAACACCGTCCCGAACTGTCGCGAGAGGTCGCTGCCGTGCTCGATCGCGCGCTCGCAAAAGACCGTCAGTTTCGGTACGCGTCCGTGGCCCTCTTTGCCGAGGCCTTGACGGGCGCGCTCCGGCGTAACCCTCACGACATGGCGTTTGCGGGCGGGAGGAGCTCCGCGGCGAGCCCAAACGTTGAGACCTTGTTGTCGACCGACGTCGCTCCGGTGAGCAGCGTGCCTACGCCCAATGTCGCTCCCATCAAGCGATGGAAGCTTGCGGCGGTAGGCGCGCTCGTACTCGTGCCCTTCGTCGCGTGGTGGACGACCACGCAGCCTGCGTCTAGCTCGACGACCGTTGGACCCGAGGACACAGCGGCAGACCCCGCGGCGACGAGGAGCGCCCCCTTTGTCGGCGCCGCGACGAGCATTTCGAACGACCGCAATACCCAGCAGCTCGTCCCTTCCAGCGCGACGTCCGGCAGCGAAGCTCCGACTACGACGGTAGCCTCGACTTCTCGGAAGGACGATTTCGCGCCCAAAAGCGAGACCGCCTCAAAGGTCGAAAAGGCGCTCCGCCCGGCGGCGAAGGTGGTCCGGACGGAGATGAACAAGACGCCGCCCGCTGCTCAAAAGGACAGCTCGCGCGTTGCAACGCCTGCCGGCACTGAAAAGCCAGTGTCTCACCCGCAGCGAAAAGTGGCGCCTGCGCCCACGCCGCGTCCCGGGTATGTGCTGGACAGTCCGTACTGAGCCTTGCGGGGGACCAATCAAACGAGGCCCCCAGCAAGTATCCAACACCGGATCAGAAGTTGAACTCGTCTACGTAGAAGCCTCGCGTAGTGGGAGCGTCCAAACCGCCGCCGTTCTGCACCAAAAAGCCGATTTGGACCAGCTGCCCCGCCCAGTCTGCCAAGGGGATTTCCACGTATTCCCACGTCTCGTGCTGACCGGTAAAGGTGTAACCCGGCAGGTCTTGCCAGGATTCACCGACGACACGCAGTTGAATCTTGCCGCTCCCCTGGTTGGCAAACGAATACCAGTAGTTGAACTTTGCTTTGGTATTGCCGTCGTCGGCGACCTTGACGGTCGGGCTCGCCAATCGCGCCTCGGGCGCAGCCGCAAGCGACGCGTAGTTGCCCGACAAGTTGGTTCCTGCCGCGCCGTCTCCGTCGCCCACTGGGTCGGGCGCGCCGGCACCGGATGGCACGCCAATTCCCCACTGGCCACCTTCGACGGACCAATCACCCGAGTTACCATTGTTGAAGCCTTGGCATGAACAGATGTCCATCGGGCCAGTTTCGAGGGAAACGTCGTCGAGGAAGAACCCGGGCATCGACCCGGTCGCCCCACTCGCCGACAACGCAAACCCGACCCTGATTTCCTGCCCGGCGAACTCGGTCAGCGGCAAGATCCCCTGCATCCACCTGCCGCCTTGACCTGCCACCGTCGAAATCGTGTCCGTCAGGAGCTCCACGTCTTGCCAAGAGCCGTTGTCGCCAACTCTTACCTGAACTTGCACCGTGTCGCCTGATTCGAGGGCGTACCAATACCAATACCGAAGGTAGGGCTCGCGAGTGCTCCCCGGAACGAGGAAGCTCGGGCTGTTCACCCGACCCGCTTCACGGCTGTACGGACCCGTTAGTCCAGTGCCGATCACGTCGCCGCCGGAGTGGGGTGTGGGCGCGGCGCCGTTCGAGGGGCTGCCCCTGCCCCAACTCGACCCCTCGACGACCCAACCCGCAAGTCCTTCCTCGAAGCTCTCTTGCCACTTGGTCTCGTGAACGGGTGGACCTTCGTCTTCGGTGTTCTCCACGCCCGATGTATCCAAGGGGGCCGATGTGCCTTGCGGAGGCACGGAGGACGTGTCGCCACCGTTGCTCGAGACCTCAGCGCTCGCAGGCTCTGAGTTTCCGCCGTCGCTCGAGCTCGTCGAGGTGTCACGCGCGCCCGTCTCGGATGAATCGTGGGCCGATTCGGTGGTCTCTTCGTTCGTCCCGCTAAGGGAGCCTCCGCTAGATGGCGCCGCTGAATCTGGAACGCCAAACACGTCCGTGCCCGCGTCGTCACTGGTCGCGTCGGCGCCCGAGAGGCTACCCGACTCCTCGGCTTCCGTTTCACCGCTCGCAGACGTCGGTGAGGGCCCGTATGTCCCTGCGTCCGAGCCCGGCATCGTGACGCTGGCCGCGTCACCTGCGTCCGAGGTCCCTTGCGTCTCGTTGCCGCACGTCTCCTCCCCGCCACAAGGCGCTGAGACGAGGCACGCATTGAGTCCGGCTGCAGCAAGCGCCATCGCCACGACCCGGCCAGAACGACCACGCCTCAGATTAACTCGCCCAGGCTTGCCGTTCACCGGGGCTATCATCGCACGAAGTTCGAGCGTCCTCATCATAGTCCATCTTCCAGAAAGATCGTGGCACCTATGCACCGGCTCTCCTGTGCACCATTTCCCGTTCCAGCGCAAGCGGTTCGGCCAGTCTGTCTGGTAGCGTGCGGTCACCCCAATCACCGTGTTTCGCAAGGCGCTGCGTACTTCCGTGCCCGGCCAGGGATCGAGCGTCGTCTCACCAGGTCCCGTTGAACGGCGGAAGGTCGTGAGGGGCCTAACACAGCCCCATTGTGGGGCAGACGCGCCGAGGTGCTGCAGAATGGGACATCGCTCCTGCGACGAGTCGCCCGAGGAGCGCGTCGGTACGAGAGCATTCGGGGGCACGGTCCTTGCTAACACCGGTCCAACGGTTCTCCGAACCACTACTAGCGAAAGGATACCACCATGGTCGCGCGAACTGCTGGACTGATTTTGACTTGCATGGGTGTGGTCGCCGCGTGCGGCGGCTCCAACAACGAGGCCAACAGCCCCGATGATGCGAACTTGCCGGTGACAGCGTCGGCGGAAGCCGAGTTCGAGGCTTCGGCCGAGCCCGAGGCCTACTCTCCGGCGGCTCCCAACGAGAACGATACGCAACTCACCGTCGACCGGAGCCTGATGGAGAGCTGCGGACTGAAGGAAGCTCAGTTGTACTTCCCGTACGACTCGGCCGAGGTAAAAGGCAATGGCGACGAACGAGTCAAGATGATGGCCGACTGCCTCGTCTCGGGTAACCTCAAGGGCAAGGAGCTCGTACTCGTGGGTTACACCGATCCGCGCGGCACCGCCGAGTACAACCAAGAGCTCGGCAAGTCACGCGCAGAGTCGATCGCCGACCTCTTGATCGGCGCGGGCATGCCCAAGGACAAACTCGTCGTCAAATCAGCCGGTGAACGCGAAGCGTCGACGGACAAGAACGAGTGGCCAACGGACCGTCGCGTCGAGATCGCGCTGGTGTCGGATTGAAAACCGTTCACTAGGCGACCGCACCGTGGTCGCCTGGTGCCGCCTCGTGCCCGGGGGGGACCACCTGTTGAACGGAAACCGAGCCTACCGAACGTGACGACTCCGTAAACGCGCGGAGCGAGGAGAGCAATGAGCCCACGTTAGACGGGCTCATTATTCGGCAAATGCGGCACGTAGATAAGCCGTTAGGGCCGACAGGTCGCTCTCCGATAGCGCTTGCCCGGTGGCGCGATAAGCGTGACCCTCACCCGTGGTCGACGCCGTCTCGCCGTTGAGCCAAACCTCGAGTTCGACGACGCGTGCTTCGTGACCGCGCGGACGCTCGCCCATCCCGAGGAGCGTCGGTACCCGGTAACCTCCAGTGCCGCGCGCGGGGCTCGTGGCCACTAACGGGTCGGTGCCGACGGCGTTTACCGGCACCCAATCGCCTTCACCCCACACTCCCGCGTGGCACGACGCGCAGCGGGCTTCGAACACTCGCGCGCCGTCTTGGAGCGACGCGCTCACGGCGTCCAAGCCGGCAGAGCTCGACGCCAGAGCTTCACCCAGGCTCCAGATGTAAACGGCCAGAGCGAACGCGAGCTCGCGCGGTGGGCGTACACCTCCCTGATAGTTCGTGATGAGCAGAGTCTCGATGCGGACGGCGAGCCCCAACAGAGAGTTGGTGACGTTACCGCTATGATGCAAGCGGCGCTGAACGCGGGTGGCGCGCAGGTCGGCGATAGCCACCGGATCGTTCACTCCGTCGGCCGTAACGTCGACTCTTCCCGGCCCCCAGCCGGCTTCAGGATCGAAGACATCGATCGGCGAAGGCGCGCCAACGACCAGTTCGCCTTCCGGGTTCACCTGGGCGTGACAAGACGCACAGGTCAAGGCGATGGCCTCACTGCCGTCCGCATACCGGGCGTTGACGAGCCCACCGAGGGTCTGCGACGCGTCGCGCCAGAGCCCCGCACTCCGCAAGACGTGGGCGTTGGCGCGGGCCCCCACGGTAACCAGCTGCCTCAACTGAGCGACGCGCTGTGCAGGGTAGAGGAAGTACGCCGTCTTACCGGCGTCGAGCCAATCGCTGAGAGACCACGTGGGCCATTTACTACCCGCCCGCTCGAGCGTACGCTCACTCCAGGTGCCATAGTCGCGCTTGGCGATCGCGTCGTTGGAGTCGACGTAGAGTGCCGCGGTTGGGGCGTCGAATACGGGCAATGTTTCCCATTCGCCGGCGACGGCGTAGGAGGTGAGACGCTCCTTCGCGTAGGTGTTTTCTGTGTACTCGAGACTGGATTCGAGGGTCTGGCGGCGCACGGATACGTCGTTCAGGAAGGCGGCGGCGCTCGCGCGAACGGATTGCTCGTCGAGCTCGCAAGAGTCGGCGTCGCATCGGTCGCGATCCGAGTTCCGCTCGGCGCTACCGCTCGCGGGTTGCCAGGCGCGCTCGGAACACGCCGAGGCGAGCGCTACGATCCACACGGCGCTCGTCCTCGGGCGTGGTCTCCGGTTCGACATGGGCGTCCCAGTTTCCGTCAACCGACGCAGGTGGTGTAGGAGCACAACCAATGCGCCGCTTCGGGCGAGAACATGCAGTAGCCCGGCCCCATGTCCGTCGCTGCGCAATCGGCGTCATCGACGCATTCGTCGGCGGGCGTGTGACACCAGTAGCCGATGATCCCAGAGTATGAACCACACGTGCCCATAGACGGGCTGCAGTAGCCGCCCCCACCGCAGTCGTCGTCCACTTGGCAGTTGCCTTGAAGACAGGTATTTGCGTTGGCACATTGGCACGGACCACCCGTCGAACACTCGCTGTCGAGGGTGCACTCGTCGTAGGTGCACATCACTCCGCGTCCCCCCATGCAGCGCCCACGTACGCCCTCGGTGCAGTCCGCGTCCTTGGAGCATACACTCGGATCGAACGACTCTTGCTCACCGTCCTCGAAGCTGCCTGGTGGGCGCTCTTCGTCACACGCCTCGGCTTCGGCGCGGTGAACGGCTGGAACCCTCGGTGGAGCGGACGAAACGTCGCCGCTCGATGATGGCGGCTCGGTGGTGGGCGGCGCGTCCGCGACCTCGATTCGCTTGGTCTCGGTTCGGCCGTTGCTCTCGACGGTCAATTCCAACGTATCGCCCTGGTCGTTGGCGACGCTGAGCTCGAACGAGCCATCCTCGTTGGCAGCTGCGGAACTGATCTCGCTCGAGCTCTCGTTCCTGATCGTGACCTGAGCTCCACCGGGAACGGCCCCCGCGTCACCTTCGACGACGATGACACCGTCGAGGGGCGTCGCGGTAATGCGCGTGTCTTTGATGAACGACGGATTGCCGGTTTCGGTTACCGCGCCTTCGTCGACGCGCGCTCCGCAGCCTACGCCCCATGAGGATGAAAGCGCCGTGATTGCTGCGATGAGTATGCCTAATCGGGTATTGGCCATGTCTTACTTCTTGTCTTCTGCTCGGGAGCGAGCGGTGTCTTGGCTCAGTGGGAACAGTTGCAGGTTCAGTTGTAGAACTTGAGTGGAGATATCGTCCGTCTCACAGATGTCGATGATCTCGCGTCGCAACTCGGCGAGGCGTGTCTTGATGCGCTCGAACGCCGCCGGACTGACGCACATCGTGAGTGAGGTGAGATCGCGTTGGGCAGGCGAGAACGCTTCCATGGCCGCCGTCGCTCGCCGCATCATCTCGGCGTGATAGTTGCGGAGGTGCAAACCACCGGGCAACGCGCCGGTCGAAACGAGGCTGTTGCGCTGCCTCAAGCGACCATCGGTCTCCGCGTGGAGTAGACCGAGCTGAAGCAACGTGTCGATCGCAAACTTCGCCTCGTTGGGAGTGATTGCCGGTATTAGCGCGTTGGCGATCCACTCGGGGTCGTTGCGAAAGTGTGGGCTCAGCACCAACTCGCGCACCGCCGGCAGGTACCAAGTCGAGTGATACGCGGCCTCCGCCAGCACCAACTGATGTGCGCGGCGGTAGCGACTGAACGAGACCAGCGCCGCGTAGTGTGCGTTGCGTTCGTCCGCTGTGGTGGCTTGATTGAAGGCGACGAGGGCGGCAAAATAGCGACTGGCCTCGCGATTCAAGCCGCAGGTTTGAGCGAACGTGGTCGCCATCTCCTGGCTGAGGTTGCGTTTGCCGGCGATCACCAATTGCAGGTAATTGGGCGCACCCAGCCCGGCCGCGGCGGAGAACGCTCGATAGGAAAACCCTTGCGGTTTCTTGGCCGCATAAAAATCCCCCAAGAACACTCGATAGTCGTGATAAGCGAACACGTCGATGGGACACCGCAACGCCTTCTTGCGTGTCGTTGGTGAGCGCTTACCGGTTGCATGTGATGCCACACCAATCGTATCCCACAGCCCGCCTGCTGGAGCTAGCCGAGGGCGGCACAAAACGTATTCTCCAGAATACGCCAAGCCTCGAGCCATCCGGACAATGCGTAGTCATTTCAGAACCTTACACGGATCCTGGGAATTCTCGCGGACTCCAGACTCATGGTACGATGCCGCATCATGACCTCCTCGCAGCAGATCGCCGGCTTGCTCGGCCCGTCGTTGATGGTGACGATCGCGTCCGAATTCCCGCTCGTTCAGCCGCACCTCTACGACGAGCAGATCCCACCAGTCGTATATCTGTCCGGCTTGCTCGCGTTCGTCGCGGGTTTGGCCATCGTTCGCGCCCATAACTTCTGGCGGCGCGATTGGACGCTGCTGGTCACGTCCAGCGGCTGGGTTTTGTTGGCACTAGGTTTGGTCCGAATGTTCACTGCCGCGGATTATCAACAAGCCGCAGCGGGAACGACTCCGACGGTGGTCATGCTCATCGAAGCGCCGCTGTTCCTCGCCGGTTTGGTGATGACGGTCAAGGCGTACGGACGTGTACGCCCCTGACGTTCACCCTCGACGACTGCAGACCTGGAGCGAAGCCTCGAATCCGTCCTTGAGAGGAGCCCTGCCAACCAAACCCGGGGGTAACGAATCGGCTAGCGTTTTCGTTTTGGTTGTACACCAGGCCGCGGCATTCTCTTCCTGCCGTGGCTCATCGTTTATGTCTCCCCCTTCGCGGGTCCATTGTCGAGTGCGCGCTCGTCTGCTGGACGTGCGCTCTAGTAGGGGGATGCCACGTCACACGTCCGCCAAGCTGGCAGCACTTGGAAACAGAACACGTACGGCTGAGGAGTAGCCTCGCCCCGCAGGACGCCACGGAGTCCGTACGGTGGTTGCAGGAGACGCGAGACGTTTTGGCCGCAACGCTGCTGCCTTGCGCGTTCGACGGCGGCCACGGAAAGTTCAACGTCACAATTGTAGATAAAGCGGAGCTGTCGCAGCTAGGACTGCTCTCAACCACGACGTCCGCTGTGTTCGATTCGCACTCTGACCCATCGACCCCGGCTCAGCCCGAGCTTGTTTGGACTGACGCGGACCAGCAGTCCTTGGGCGCCGCGTTCGGAGCGTACATGGTGTCCCGATGTTACCCTGGAGCGCCTGCGTGGTTGACGCACGGAATTGCGGAGTTCGTTTCGACGGTTCATGCGGTGTCCACTTATAATCCAGCGAACCCCGCGGTTCCTGACAGAACCGTGGTCATTGGAACACCGCCATATTGGCTCGTGAGCGACGTCGAAGCCTTCGACGAAACGCCTGAGCCGGCACTCCGAGTCTGGGACCTTCACCTCAAACAACAACGCTCTGCCGAACCTGGGGTCATCGGAGCCATCGGACTTTGGGAGCTGCCGTCACTTCATCGACTGAGATCCCAAACACCTGAACATTTCGAGGCTCTGTCATTGGGTCGGACAACTACACTCAATAGAGCTGCCGCGTGGAGACTCGTGCAATACCTTTCGCTGGGCCCGGTAGGCATTCGCAAGAAGTTCGGTCACTTCCTCCAGATGCTGCAACACGGCGATGAGACCGCATGGGATGCTTGGCGCTTGGTTTTCTCCGACGATGCCTGGTTCGACGCCAACCAAATCACCGGGGAAGGCCTCGAAGTGCGGCTTCCCTATGTTGAACCGCGACGTGACGCATTGGTCACACGGGCATTGACCCATCAAGAATGGTTGCTTCATCTGGCGACAGTGGGGGTGAGCGCCAGTCGCTCGCAGCTGAACGGCCGCCTAGCGAGGCTCGAGGCGTTGGCACAAGACCCGCGATACTCCGCGCGAGCTCGAGAGATGCGGGCCTTCTTGCTCGATGACTCCGGCGCTGCCAAGGCAGAACTGCAGGCGGCCCTCGAAAAGCACCCCGATGATACGGGGCTCTTGACCCTGTTGGTGTTTCACTCAGTCTTGGCACAACCGGCGAAACAGAGCCTCTCCGCTCCAGAGCTCATCGACGCAGCGAACCGCCTTAGATCGAGCGGCACGACATGGCGCCATGACGCCGCGGTGGCGGCCTTCGACCTAGCTCGTGGCGAATACCTACTCTCGGCGCGCGAGGCAACGAACGCGATCGCACGTGAACGAGGACTCTATTTCGCTTGGGAAGTGCGATCGGACGCGCTCTCAGCACTGGGCTGTGGAGAAGCAGCGTTGCGCTCGAATCGAAGAGCCTTGGCCTTCGTCTCCCCCTACGCCGAGGACGCCGTAATGCGGTTGAAACGCCGCCGCGACGAGCTCGGAGAGCGTTTGACGCCTCTCGCCGCCGGGATCGCTCCGTCAGCGTGTACCGAGTTCGATAAAGAACCGGCCGTCAGCGAGTTGCACTCCGAATAGCAACGGACGCGTTCAGGAGCACGCTCGATGGACACCCGGCCCGAGGGCCATGCCGCCGCGCGCCGAGGGAGCGAAAAACGTGGAGCGCTGTCGATTTGCCAGTTCCTCGGACGACTGGTGTTCGAGCTTCTCGATTGGCGACGAGCTCGGAACAACGAAGGATCGTGAACATGAAGTATTTGTGCCTGCTCTACGGAAACCAACAAAAGATGGCCAAGCTCTCCAAGGAGCAGTTCGACGGGCTCGTCGAGCGATGCAAAGTCCATGATGCCGAGCTGCAGCGGACGGGTGCAGTCACCAACGTCCAAACGTTGGAGTGGGACGTGACGACGGTCCGCGCGCGCGGCGGCAAACCGACGGTCACGGATGGCCCGTTCGTGGAGACGCGTGACGTGGTCGGGAGTTTCATGGTGATCGAGGCGCGCGACTTGAACGACGCAATTCGGATCGCGTCGCTCCATCCCGCCGCGAACATGGGGGAAGACTTGGGTTGGGGCATCGAGATCCGTCCCATCGCCGATGGTTGTCATCAATAGCCGTGGCGCGAGGTGAAAGGTGGTGAACGACGTTCGAGACCGCGTGGAGGCCGTTTACAGGGCCGAGTCGCGCCGTGTGTTCGCCACCTTGATCCGCTTGCTGGGCGGCCTCGACATCGCCGAAGAAGCGCTCCACGAAGCGTTCGCCGCCGCGCTCGAACAGTGGCCGCGCGACGGGGTGCCCGATAACCCGCGGGCGTGGCTCGTTACCGCCGGGCGCTTGCGGGGCATCGACGCGTTGCGACGGAGGCGCCGGTTGGACCAAACCAAGGAGCAATGGCTCGCGACGCGGACTGGCGCGTGGCCGCCCGAGACCCCCGACTACGAAGCCCTGGAAGACGACCAGCTGCGGCTTCTGTTTACCTGTTGCAGACCCGACTTGGCCCCGGACGCGCAGGTCGCGTTGACGTTGCGTGAAGTGTGTGGCCTCACTACCGAAGAGATCGCGCGCGCCTTCCTCGTTCGTCCGCCGACGATCGCTCAACGCATCGTGCGCGCCAAGCAACGGATCCGCGAGCAACAAATCCCGTACGAAGTGCCTGCGTTGGCAGAGCTCTCGGCGCGGCGTGCGCTGGTGATGCAGGTCATCTACCTGGTGTTCAACGAAGGTTATTCGGCATCCAGCGGGGCCGAACGTATTCGCTTCGACCTGTGCGCCGAAGCGATTCGCCTGGCACGTCTGCTTGCGGAGCTGTTGCCAGATCCGGAGAGTGACGGCTTGCTCGCATTGTTGCTGTTGCAGCACGCCCGTCGCGCGGCGAGGACCTCGCCAGCGGGTGAGCTCGTATTGCTCGCCGACCAAGATCGCGAGCTCTGGGATCGTGAGGCCATCGCGGAAGGTACGGCGCTCGTCGAACGAGCACTGGCCGGTGGTGGACGCGGCGTGTATTGCCTCCAAGCGGCGATCGCCGCCGTGTACGCGGAGAGCGCGAGTCGTGACGACGTCGATTGGGCGCAGATCGTAGCGCTCCACGACGTGCTCAGCGGCATAGATCCGTCACCCGTCGCTCGCTTGGCGCGGGCGATCGCGGTAGCGGGTCGGGACGGTGCCCAAGCGGGGTTGGTGCTCGTGGACGAGCTGCTCGCGGAAGGCAACCTCGACGATTATCTCCCAGCTCACGCCGCGCGGGGTGAGCTGTGCCGGAGGCTCGGAAGAAACGGCGAAGCGCACGCCGCGTTCGTTCGCGCGCGAGCGCTGGCGCAGCAAGAAGCCGAACGCCGTTACTTCGACCGCGTCGTGGCGGAGCTCCGAGCGTCGGAGTAGGCGCCCCCCAGATTGCTCGCGAGACGAGACAAGTATAACCTACGCTGCGAGGTGACCGAGCATGATGATTGAATACGTCCGTTATCGTTTGAACAACTCGGACCCACAGGCTTTCGTCGAGGCGTACCGAGCGGCGGCGCGCTCGCTCGACGCCAGCCCTGAGTGTCTGCGTTACGAGTTGGCACGCTGCGTGGAGGAGCCCGCGCGGTTCGTGCTGCGCATCGAGTGGCGATCGATCGCTGGCCACCTCGAGGGCTTTCGCAAGAGCGAGGAGTTCAAACCGTTCCTCGCCGCGATTAGACCGTACATCGCGGAGATCGAAGAGATGCAGCATTACGAGCTCAGCGACGTCGCATCGTCGCCCGAGCCATGACTCATTCTTCGCGCCATCCTCCGTCCGTATGGTGGAACAAACCGACGTCGAGCGCCGCCCACAAGTCGTCCGAGCTCGGCCCGGCCAATCTCGACTGCGCATAGACGTAGCCGCCCGGCAGTTGCAGTGACTCACGCCACGCTTCGCCGTCGTAGTGCAGCACGAACGTCTCTTCCGTCGAGGCATACACGAGCCAAGAGTCGCTCGGCCCAAACGTGCGCAGACTCGAGACGAACCACGAGAAACGGCTGTCGCGACTCGGCAGCGGTAGTTCCTCGAATGCCCGACCGTCGAAGCGCAGCACCGTGTCTCGACTCGCGAACCACACGTTCTCGGGGCTGCTGCCGTCGATGCAGCGCGTCACGAACAAGGGAAACGGCTACGCGTGCTCCGTCCACGCTAAACCACCGGACGCTTTACCCTTTTTTGGTTGGGCCCAGCGCCTGGCGACCCCGCCGCGGCTCCCGCCCTTCGGGGGCGCGCGAGGGCTCGAACGGCGGTGGGCAGGCAAACAGACCTTCGGTGCGGTTGGTGAAAACGCTCAAGTCAGTGAGACATTCAACGACAACGTACCAAGCTGGACCTAGAATGGGGGGATCGGCTAGGCTTGCCGCAATGACTATCGAGACGAGGGACGCGACTCCCGATCGGTCGCGACGGCCTCGCGAGTTCGTGTTTGTCGCGTGGGCAGCGGCGGCAATCGGCTGCGGTACGACGACTAGGCTCGATACGGCCAGCGCAAGCAGTACCGCTGACGCGGAGTCCAGCTCGCCCAGCGCGGCCCAAACGTCGCGCGCCAGCGACGGCACGGTTAACCTCAACAACAGCATGACCTCGGAAACCCTCCCCGGTAGCGAGACTGCGGAGCAATCAGAGCAACTCATCGGCAGCGACGCTGCGGACGCAGCGCTCGCGAGCACTGGAGTCGACGCGGCCACCAGCGCGCTTACGGACGCAAGCACGTCGCAACCCGAATCAGACACGCACCCGTTCTGCGGTGGGACTTTCGGTGAACCCCATTTGTTGTTCCAGGATGCGGGTGAATATCATCTGAACTCGCCCAGCATCACGGCCGATGAGCTGTCGATGTACTACTTGGAGACCCCCACTGCAGAAAACCTCGACGAAGCAACCACGTTGAAGAGACGTGTAGTGCGCCGAGCGCGCACGTCGCTATCCGAACCATTCTCGGAGCCGATCGTCCACGCTGAATTCGACGGCGCTTGTGAGACAACCGCTCGCCTCGACACGATTCAAGTGAGTCGGGACGGCCTTCGTCTGTATTGGCTGTGTGCGGCCGTGGACGGCCCGCTGGAGGGCGACTTGCGTATGGCTTCCCGCCCCGACCAGGGCGCGCCCTTCGAGCTTTCGAATCACTCGTTGGGGCACGCGACTTTCCAGTTCAACGTGAGTGTCGATGAGCTCAGCTTGTTATCTTTTCGCAGCACAGAAGACCTGGAAGTCGTGCTATCTCGAAGAGGCAGCCTCGAAGAACCCTTCAGCGATCCCGTGACGGTGGTGGACGCGGCGGCTGGATTGCAGTGGCCCGAACTCGGCCCCGACGACGCCACGATGATAGGAACGAGGCCCTCGGCGGCAATTCATCGCGTCGTCGTCGCAACGAAGAACGCTGCACTCGGCACGTTCGATGCGTTCACCGACGAAGGCATGCCGGCGACCGCCAACGGCCCCGACCTGGGACCGACGTTGAGCAACGACTGCAAGCGGCTCTACTTCGTTGGTTTCCTCCCCTATCTGGTCCGCGGCATGTACGTCGCCGAACGGTAGACGTCTCTTCGAGTTCGAGGGTCGCCAAACGAGACCGCGCCGACTAACCCCACAGTTCGGTTCAGTTGAACCGAACTCTGCAATGTAGCACTCCCACCGGCTGATAGTTGGCCGTACAAGTGGCGATCCGAACGCCCTCACACCTGGGGCGGCGCCAATCGCGGAAAGGTCGACACAGCGAAACCGTGGGTTTAGTAAACGAACCCCGGCAGCAGAGATCGCGCCGCAGGCCGGGTTGGGACCCTGTCGAGGTGTGGCGGCTACCTCGTCTCCCGTTGGCTGGCAAGACGACTTGGAGGCTCGAACGAAAGTCTGCGCATTTACACGACGCGAGCAGGGATATAGGCTCGCGTGGATGCAGAAAGTAACCGTTGCCGTCTGGTTGTGCGCTCTGACGCTGTCTTGCTCGAGCGATTCCGCTTCTACGTCCCAGACCAGCGACCGTCGCCCCGCTGACACATCGAACGAACTCACCTTCGATGCGTTCCTCGCGGACTATCGCGATGCATTGTGCGAGTATTACGAACGCTGCGTGGGCTATTTTCCCGAGAATGAGTGCCCGTTCGATACTTCCCTCGATTGGGAGTCGCTCGGTGTGGACGAGACGATGCTCGTCTTTCATCCGGACGAGGCCGAGATGTGCCTGGAGGCGCTGCACGCGTCTTTGGAGGTGTGTGAGCCA
>CBINDO010000065.1:0-31446 GCA_966249405.1 uncultured bacterium
GTCTCCACGGTACCGAAGCCGGTCATGATGATCGTCAGGGTGGACGGGTATGCGACCGTGATGTGGCGCAGCAAATCGAGCCCCGCGACGTTGGGCATCTTGAGGTCCGTGAGCACGACGTCGAAGGTGCCTTTGGCCAGCTCTTGGCCTGCGAGTTGACCGTCGGCGGCCGTTCGCACGTCGAAACCCTCCATCGTGAGGAAGTCCGCGATGACGTCGCGAATGAAAGGCTCATCGTCGACAACCAGGATGCGCGGCTTCTTCTCGATAATCAGCGAGCTGACACTCAATGGGCAGGTCCTCCGCCAGGCGTGGTGCGGCGAGCGGGAAAGAAGAGGCGGATGCTGTCTCGGGACTCAGATTTGTCGGTCAAGCAGCCCTCCGATGTTCTCGCGGTGCGGATCTGGGTTGTGGTGCTTGAGGAAGCTCAGGTTTAAACCGTTGATCAGGGCGTGGGCCAAGATCGGGCCGAACAATGAACCCGTGAGTTGGAACAGCAGCCCGAACAATAGGCCAACGAGCGCGGCCCAGCTGACCCAAATCCACCGGCTCGGCCCAGCCAGTTGGTGCAACAGCCCGAATATCACCGCTTGGGCGAGCAGCCCGACCGTGGGCTGTAGCAGGCCGCGGAACAACAGCTCTTCTCCGAGCGCGCTCAGCGTTGCCAACAACCAAATGTCGCCCGGGCCGAGCTGCGTGGCCACGGGCCGTAGCTCGCGGTGCAGCGCCCGAGCCCACTTGAAGTGGTTGACGCTCACGCGGGACAGGAACACCATGAGCATCCCAAACGCACCACCCAAAACGGCGCTGTAGAGGTGCGCAAGCCAAGGGTCGAGTGACAACCACGGATCTGCACAACGCAGAGGTAGCTCACCGCGCCACCAGAGACTGCCCGCACTGACTGCGGCAGCGAGGACGGCGTAAGCCATCGCACCCCAACGAAGCATCGCCGCACTCTGCCACAAGTCGCGCGACGACGCACGATGAACCAGCTACGGCGACTGGCTCCGCTGGAGGTGGTGATTGAGACGTGAATGTAGACATTTCACGCCCCCTGGCGTGATAGTGTCGGGACCGTGGAGGAACGCGACACACCGGAATCCCGCGAGCTTTTCGAGAGCAACCTCTCGCTGGTTGACCAAATCGCTTCGCAGGTGATCCGCTCGGTGGACAACCGCCTCGAACTGGACGAGTTGCGGAGTTTGGGCATGGAGGGTCTGCTCGCGGCGGCGCGCCGTTACGACCCGGACAAGGGCGTCCCGTTCCGTGGTTACGCGACGTTCCGTGTGCGCGGCGCGATGATCGACGGGGTGCGAAAGAACGGAGCCTTGCCGCGCCGCACGCACCAGAAGTTGAAAGCGCTCGAAGTGGGCACGCGATTCGCGGAAGATTCCGCCGAAGAGCGCACGACTCGGCCGCCGCCGGGGCAGACCCGGGCCGACGCGCAAGCGGCGTTGGACGACTATTTGGCTCGGGTCGCCACGGCGATGGCCGTCGGGCTGCTGGCCACGACGGCGCGCATCGAAGACGGGCACGTCGTTGCGATCTCGCCGGACGAACCTGCCGACGACGTCCTGGCTCGGGAGCAGATGCTCGAGTTGATCAAGAGCCAGATCGACAAATTGCCGCACGAAGAGCGCGAACTGCTACGGCGCCACTACTTCGAAGGGGAGCGGTTCGACCAGGTGGCCGATGAGCTGGGGATGAGCAAGTCGTGGGCAAGCCGGCTGCATACGCGCGCCGTGGGGAGGCTGACTCAGCAGTTCCGCGACCTCGAGGCAGCCAGGGCGCGGTGAATTGCACGGACTGGGTGATCCCCGGGTCCGCGAATTCGCGAACGACCGAGGACAGCGTCGACGAACGAACTCGGGCGCTGCCGCGAGACGACGCTGCAGCGGAGTAGTGGTGTTGGGTTAGCAACCCGAGTGGGGTCGCTTCCCTGGTGAAATTGCCCCATTCTTTCCACCGACCCCCGACGGTGACGCAGTCAGTGTTCTCACCCAAATCGCTTCTAGCCGGCAGCGTGCCGTGCCGGCGGAACCGTGTGCCGTGATTGGCGGTGGGGGCTCGAGTGACGAGAGCGCGTTGGCGTCGACGCGGCGGTGTGTGCTACCCCCCGTTAGCTTGCGTTTACCATCGACCAAGTTGGCTTGGTCTCGACACCAAAACAATCAATGAAGCTCTCACTTAGATCGGCGGCGGGGACGACCCGCCGCAACATCGGGCACGTCAACGTCAACGCCATCGCTTGGATCCTCGCTGGGCTCGCGCTCGGTTGCTCGCAGCGCAACGAGTGGCGCGATCATTACATCGATCCGCCCGCTTCGCCGCGGCCGAGACCCACGCCCACGCCCAGCCCCACCCCGGTCAGCTCCGAAGGCAGCGACGCCGCAGCTCCACCCGTCGACTCATCCGACGGCAGCTCACTCGCGGACGCGGGCGAAGGCTCCAGCGGAGCGTTGGACGGGGGGCGCGATGCCGGTAACCTCGAGGCCGACGCCGCAGTCGATGGCGGCCCGGATGCGCAAGCGCCGTTTGCCGAGGGCGCGCCGTTGGTGAATGCAACCCTCGACGAACTCGCGCTCGACGTGTTCGGTACCTACGACAACCGTTATTGGTTCGTTGTTTCGGATGAACAGGTGAGCAAGATGAACGAGCGCCGTTACGGCGGACCGATCGGCATGTACGGGGACATCTACAGCCCGATCGGCGGCAGTGGCGGCAAGACGTACGTAGACCACCTATTGGTGACCAACCCGAGCGGCGCCACGGCGGACGTTGGCAAAGTCCAAGCCACGCTGGTTGGCGGCTCCACTTATCGGCCGTGGACGGAGTCGACCTTGCCCAACATCAAGATCGACAGCAACGAGTTCCAAGACCAGGTCCGCGTCGGCGGTTACGAACACCTCCGCTTCAACAATGGCATCATCGGCAGCATCTTCCGCGAGAAGTTTGCTTTCGACTTCTACCGGGCGCTGGGTTACCCGGCGCCCAACGCTGGTTACGGTTGGGTGTCGAGCACCGTGTGGAGCCCCGAAGTCGCGGTGCCTTACATCGTGGTCGAAGCCTACAAGCGTCAGTTCTGCCGCGATCGAGACGACTATTTCGGTGGTGAATGCCCGAACATGTGGGAGTTCGCCCAGGACATCACCTGGCCCGAAATCTTCGGTCAGCCGGACGCCTGCCAATACAGCGAGTGCGACTCGACCGTCGCCCGCGAGATGTCCGAGCTGGTCGCTCAGACTCCGCAGGCCCCCGGCTTCAAAGCCACGACCGCCGCCTACATCGACTGGGACTCATTCCACGAGTTCCAGTGTCTGTCTTGGTTGTTCGGCACCCCCGACGACTACGTGCATGGGGGTAACAACACGGTGATCGTCGAGCGCCCCGACGGCAAATTCCAGTTTTTGCCCTATTCGGTGGACATCTCCTTCAACCACGACTGGGGCGGCGGGACGCAGCTGTCCGGGTACACGGCGTTGCCACGCGGTTGCCAAGCGGACCCGGATTGCTGGGCAGATACGATCGCCACTTGCGAGGTGCTCGTCGAGGCTTACGTCGCAGCCGACCCAGTCGCACGGCTCGACGCCTTGTACGCCGACCTCGACGCGGCCGGAATGCTGCGCCAGGGCGACGAGACGCGGTACGAGCAGATGCGCGACGGCATTCATAACCGCATCGCCGGTCTGAACGACGAGCTCGAGTACTGGCGAGACAACCCCAACGGGAACTACGGCAATTATTGCCAGTATCCCTACGTGCAGTGTGGAGATGGCTGCGCCCTGCCGCAGTATTGCTACTTGTGCGGGGAGGAGCCGGGTCCCCGCCCTCTGCCCGATGGCCAGTTGTGGCTGTTGGGTGACGACGCTGGCGTTTCGGGTGCCTCGAGCACGACCACCTCGACGGCCGCAGTCGCAACCAGTTCCGAGACGACGAGCGAGAGCAGCACTGGCTCGAGCACGGCTTCGTCCGCGCCTCTCGCGTCGAGCGCCGGGGACGCGGGCACCGCGCTCGACACCGGAACCACGGGGACCACTGGGGCTGTCTTCGCCTCCAGCGCCGACTCCGCCTCCAGCGCAGAGTCCAACGCGGTGGCGCCATCCAGTGACTCGCCGGTCACGACCGAGCTCGGCGCCGTCGCAGATGGCGGGGGCGTTGCCCCCTTCACTGACGGTGACGGCGGCGGCGTGAGCGACGCCGGGTACGGCTACAGCGACGGGCAGCCAACGAGCGGTGGTGGGGACACGACGGGGGGCAACGTCTGCCAGCCGTACATCAACTACTACTACGTCCGTTGATTCCCAGGCGGCGGTGAAAGGGCCGGACCCCGAGAATGGGTCTGGCCCTTTCGTCATTTCCGAGCCGGCCTGTCCGCGTTCCGAGCGCGTTGAGCCGTGGCCTCGTGGCCGGCAGGCGTTCGGCGATGGACCGCCCAGGTTCTTCAGAAACGATGCAGGTTCGCGTAAACAAAAGAGAACCTGTTCGCTCCAAGTCCTTGCATCCATCCCGGACAACGACTAAACGGCTCGCCCTCCCCATGGCACACGCAATCTTCAAAACTGGTGGCAAGCAGTTCCGCGCGACCGAAGGCGACAAACTGCGCATCCCAACCATCGCTGGCAACCCGGGCGACAAAGTCACGTTCGGTGAGGTTCTGGCAGTGGAGGGCGAAAAGCCCAGCTTCGGCACGCCACTCGTCGCTGGTGCGAAGGTTGAGGCGGAAATCCTCGGCCAACGCCAGGACAAGAAGCTCATCGTTTACAAGTTCCGCCGTCGCAAGCGTTACCAGCGCAAGAACGGTCACCGTCAGCGCTTCACCGAGGTCAAAGTCCTCAGCGTGAGCGCCTGAGCGGCTGGTTTGATTCCTAGGCGCCAGTGTTCGCTTCAGGCGCCAATGTTGACTTTCTAGACTGTTGAGGATCTACTCCAATGGCACATAAAAAGGGCGGCGGCTCAACACGCAACGGACGCGACAGTAACGCACAACGCCGTGGCATCAAGCGCTTCGGTGGTGAGTTCGTGAACGCAGGCACCATCCTGGTTCGTCAGGTGGGCGAAACCTTCTCCCCCGGCCGTAACGTTGGCAAGGGCAAGGACTTCACCTTGTACGCCACGATCTCCGGCACGGTGACGTTCGAACACGTCAGCAAGTCGAAGCAGAAGATCTCGGTTTATCCGCTTTCCGTAGCCTGAGGCTCGGAAACGATCTCGCGCGACGAGCTGTGTGGCCTTGCCAGGTACTGGCAAACGCCACAAAACCAGAAGGCTGCCAACTCGGCGGCCTTTGGCTTTTGTGACCTTTGGTTGAGTCGAGCCCCGTTTTGGTGGCATCTTTACGAGTCGTGTCAGAGCCGCATACCCCCCCTCGAGCGCACAAGCGCCCTTTGCTCATGAGCATGGGCTTGCTGGTGGCGTGGTTCATCGGTCTGCGGTCGTTGCAAGAGGGGTGGACGAGCGTCCAGATCGTCAAAGACCCACTGACGATCGACGGCTTGGCCTGGCCGGAACAAGTGCGCGACGCGTTGCTCTCGAGCATGCAAGCCCACGCTTCGGTGGTGGTCCCGCTGGGCGTCGCACAGGTCGTGCTCGGCCTCGTCGTAGTGGTGGTGGCCGGCGCGGCGTTGTTCGGCGGCAGGCTGCCGCTGAAGTTCTTCGTGCAAGTGCTCGGCGTGAGCGGCGCGATCACGTGTCTGGCTTATTGGCTCGGGGAGCCGGTGAGACGCGACCTGGTGACGGCCCTCGTCAATACTCCGGGTCTCGTCGAGACCGGCGACCTCGACGAGCAAACGCGTGCCGAGGTCTTCCGATGGGGCTTCCGATTCAGTCTCGGGCTGCATCTCATGACGTTGGCCTTCGCGATCGTAGCCGTCACGCGCCGCGCCGCTCGCGAGTTTCTCGCTTCCGTGCCGCCGCCGCGGGAAAACTGACGCATGGGGTCGATACAGGTCCTGCCGCCGACTCTGGCTAGTCAGATCGCCGCCGGCGAGGTCGTCGACCGTCCGGCGAGTGCACTGAAGGAGCTGCTCGAGAACGCGCTCGACGCCGACGCGACCCGGTGCGACATCGCCGTGGCAGGGGGCGGCGTCGAGCTGCTCAGCGTGCGCGACAACGGCCACGGCATGTCACCGGAAGACGTCTCCTTGTGCGTCGAGCGACACGCGACGAGCAAGCTGCGTCACTTCGACGACCTCGGCACGATCGCGAGCTTCGGCTTTCGCGGCGAGGCATTGCCGAGCATCGCGTCGGTGAGTCGTCTCACCGTGCGCAGCCGTCGCGCCGAGGACGCTGCGGGTACCGAGGTGCGCGTCATCGGCGGTGATGTCTCCGCGCCGAGGCAAGTGGGGATGGCGCCTGGGACGGAGGTGGTGGTCGAAGACCTGTTCTACAACGTCCCTGCGCGCCGCAAGTTCCTGCGCTCCAGTGGTACCGAGGCCGGTCACCTCGCCGAGGTCGCCGAGGCCATTGCGTTGGCTAACCCGCAGGCGACCATCACGTTGACACGCGACGGGCGCAAAGCGCGTGAGTGGTTGCGGGTCAAGAGCCGCCTCGAGCGTGTCACGGACGTGCTCGGCGAGGAAGAGCTCGTGCGTTGCTACGGTGAACTCGGACCACTGACCATCGAGGCGTACCTCGGCCGTCCCGAGCGCGCCAAAGCCGGGGCCAACGGTTTACGCCTGTTCTGCAACACTCGGCCGATTCGTGACCGCGCCTTGCTCCAGAGCGTCGCTCAAGCGTACGGCAGTGTGCTCGAGCGCGGCCGGTATCCGCGCGGTGTCGTTTACCTGAACCTGCCGCAGACGCTCGTCGACGTGAACGTCCATCCCCAGAAGACGGAGGTGCGCTTCGCCGACCCACGCGCGGTCGCCGACGCCGTCTTCGACGTCGTGAACCAAGAGCTGCAGACGGCGTTTACGGTGCCCATTGGCAACGCCGGCGCGTCGCGCTGGACGTCGCCTATCCAGTCCTCGCCGTCCATCCCTCCGTATTCCGACGTCCCGACGTCGGAACCCGCCTCGTTCCCGTCGAGTGAAGTCCGCCCCAGCCTGCAGGCACCAGCCAACCGAGCCGTGGCCACGTTCAGGCCTCCGCCCGCGACACGGCTACCCCTCGGTGGGTCTCCGCAGGTCTCACTGCCGGAGCCGTCTACCAGCTCCGAAAAGCCGTCCGCGCCGGATGCGGCCGAGACCCCTTCGGTGCCGAGCGTCGATTTCACGCCCTTCTCGTCGCAGCCTTCGTCGGGGACGACGTTAGTGGTGAGACGTGTTTCCGACGCGGGCGCAGACGTCGGGTGGAGTCGACTGAAGTTCGTCGCTCAAGTGCGCAACCTGTACTTGATTTGCGAAGGTCCGGACGGCTTGTTCTTGCTCGATCAACACGCCGCGGCGGAGCGCGTCGCCTTCGACAAGTTGAAACGGCAGCTCGAGAAAGACAAACTGCCGTCTCAGGCGTTGTTGTTCCCGGTCACCATCTCGGTCGACGCGCAGCTTTACGAAGCGGTCGAGTCTCACCACGATCAGATCGCGCGTTTGGGGTTCGAATTGAGGCAGCGGCCGGAACACTCGGTCAGCGTGCACCAAGTGGCGCGATTGCTGCATCGCGCCGACCCGGAGCGCCTGGTCGTCGATTTGTTGAACGAGCTCACGCGCCGCGACCGTAGCTTCTCCGAAGGTTTGGACCTCGTCCTCGCCACCATGGCTTGCCACGGCGCGTTGCGCGCCGGCGATCCCATCGCCCCCGTGGAGGCCGAAGCCCTGCTTCGAGCGCTGGACGAGGTGCGTTTCTCCGGGCACTGCCCCCACGGACGTCCGATCGTGACGTTTACACCGTGGAGCGAGTTGGAGCGCAAGGTTGGACGCCGCTGAGCAAACCCGCGTCAACTTGGAGAAGTTGTGGGTGGTGGTCGGCCCGACCGCGTCGGGCAAGACGTCGCTGGCGATCCAACTTGCGGAGCAGGTGAACGGCGAGATCATCGGCGCCGACAGCGTGCAGATCTACCGTCATTTCGACATCGGCAGTGGCAAGCCTTCGGCCGATGAGATGGCGCGCATTCGTCACCACCTGATCGGCGTGGTCGAGCCTGCGGAGGAAATCGACGCCAGCCGATTCGCCGAGTTCGCCGATGCCGCGATAGCGGACGTCGTCGCGCGGGGCAAAACCCCGATCGTTTGCGGTGGGACATTTCTGTGGGTGCGCGCGTTGCTCTACGGCTTGGTCAAAGCGCCGCCCGGCAACGAAGCCATACGCCGCGATCACGCGGCCTTCGTCGAGGTTCACGGTCGAGCCGCTCTCCACGAACGGCTGCGCGAGGCCGACCCCGAGAGTTTTGCGCGTTTGAACCCGAACGACTTCGTGCGGGTGAGCCGCGCGCTCGAGGTGCTAGAGCTCACGGGCGCGCCGCTCAGCCAGCTGCAGGCCGAACACGGGTTCAAGACGCCGCGTTATCCGTTCGAACTCGTGGGGATCAAGCACACCGCCGACGAGCTCACCGCACGCATCAGCGTCCGTGTCGCCGGCATGTTGGAGCAGGGGTGGGAGGACGAAGTGCGGTCTCTGCTCGGTCGCGGATTCGGTGAGACGCGGCCGATGGCGAGCGTGGGTTATCGGCAGGTCGCGCTCGCGGTGTCGTCGGCGGTGCCACCATCGCGTGAGACGTTGCGCGAAGAGGTCGTAAAGGTGACACGGGTCTTCGCGCGCCGCCAGCGCACCTGGCTACGCGAACAGCCCGTGAGGTGGCTCGAGCCCGGTCAACCTGTCCCGACGCGTTGAGACGCCTGCTACCAGGGGCGCCACGCTCCCGAAACGACGCGCGGGTTCGCGCCAAAGCGCGGCCACCGCACTTCTTCCCCTACCGCGCGGACCAAAACGGCCCCAAGATCTCTGCATGCAAGTGCAGGCCAAGCCAGGGGTGGGGTCGGTTGTTTGGGGTTGGGCCCAGCGCCTGATCGGTGTCTCACGGCTCCCGCCCCTCGCGTGCTCCATGTCGACGGTCGTCGCTTGCGTGGTTGTAGCTCTTGCTTGTTCCTCGCCACCAAGACCTTCCAACCCTCAGCACCAGTCCAACGGAGCAGCCATGACCCACCGCGTACTCATCGCCATGACCAGTCACGACAAAAAGGGCGACACCGGGCAGCCGACGGGCGCCTACCTCGGCGAGATAGCTCACCCCTTCGACGTGTTCACTCGAGCCGGTTATCACATCGAGTTCGCGAGCGTGCGCGGGGGTAACGTCCCTCTGGACGGTGTGGACGACGCTGACGCCACCAGCCAAGCGTTTCTTGCCGCACATCGAGGAGACCTCGCCGACACCCCGGCCGCCGACAGCGTCGACGCAGGGCGCTTCGACGTGATCTTCTTCGCCGGTGGCCACGGCGCGATGTGGGACTTCCCCGACAACCGCGCGTTTGCTGCCGCCGCGAGGAGCATCTACGAGCGTGGCGGCGTGGTCGCCGCCGTGTGTCACGGGCCCGCGGCGCTCGTCAACTTGCAGCTATCGAGCGGCGCTTACCTAGTAGCTGGCAAGGAGGTGAGCGCCTTCACCAACGACGAAGAACGAGCCGTTGGTCTGGCCACCGTCGTGCCGTTCCTGCTCGCCG
This sequence comes from uncultured bacterium, assembly GCA_966249405.1. Classification (GTDB taxonomy): domain Bacteria; phylum Myxococcota_A; class Polyangia; order Polyangiales; family Polyangiaceae; genus SZUA-265. The sequence continues at coordinate 9,594 of CBINDO010000065.1, forward strand.
ACAAACTCGCCGAACGCGGCGCCTTACATCTTCCGGCGCCGATGTGGCAGAAGCAGGTGGTCGCGGATCAGCGTCTCGTCACCGGTCAAAACCCCGCGTCTGCGGCGGGCGTCGCCGAAGCCGTGGTCGAGTTGCTCCACTGACGCGCCGTTACAGCTCGAAGGCGAGGCCAGCCATCCACGTACTATCACCAACCTGCATCGTGCTCGAGTTGCCGAAGCCGTTCAGGTTGCTGTTGTACCACTCGATGAACACGAAGCTGTTGTTGATGCCGTTGGTTGCATCCATGTTGTTGGCGGCTCGACGATCCAAGGCGTCGAGGAGCAGCGAGGCGCCCAACGCCCAATTCGTGCCCCAAGAGGTGTCGTTGGCCTTGCTGCCCGAAGCGATGTCCAACGAATCGGCATAGTTCGCCCACCACATGGCGTAGCCGATACCGGCCTTGCCGTAGAACGCGAGGGGAACTGGGGTACGCTCGTGCAAGGCATCGATGCGCAGTACGGCCACTCCGTACATCGGCAGCACTTTGAGCGTCGAGCCTTCGGCTGCTACCTCTCTCTGCTCTTCCGACGCGGGATCGTGGAAGTCCTTCGACTTCATCGTCGTATACCCGACGCCAACCCCTGGCCCGAGGCTTCCGATGCCTTTCAAGCGGAGCAGCTGCCAATCGAGCTCCAAGCCGACGAGCCAGCGGTTCTTGCCGCCGAAATGGTCGCGGAACGGGTGGGCGCCGCCTTCGAACTCGTCGTCGACCTGCGGCAGGTACTGCCCCAAGCGCAACTCCACCGCCATCGTCTGAGGAGACTCTTGCGACTTGTTCTCACCGTAGACGCCAAACTGGTCGACGTCGGCGTGGGCCGAAAGTGATACCAGGCCGAGGGATGCGAACGCCGCGAACGCCGCGGCGCGAGTCTGATTCAAGACAGTCTTTTTCATGTGTTGTTAATCCGTCGGAGTAAGCCGAGGCAAATCGCGAAAGAGAAGAGACCAAAAACCGGCCACGAGTTGCCGGCGGGGGACGGGGCCCTCGCCGCGCTGCAGAACCCGCCACCGCCGCCGCCACCAGCGTCCTTGTAGTCTTCGTAAAAGGTAAACACCTCGCGCGGGCTGTTGCAAACGACGTTCGAGAGGTAACTCTCGTTGCCGAGCCGATCGACCGCGGTGAGCCCTACTGCGTAGCTGCGGCCGTTGGTCAGGTCGTTGGCGTAACCCGTGGTCGTGCTGAAGCTATCCACCTCTCCGCACAGCCTCGAAGGATCGGGAAAGGTGCCTTCGACGAGCGAGCTGCCACCACAACCTGGGGTACCCATTTCGCCAGCATCCACGACGGCGCCGTCGACGACGGCCCCACCGCCACCGCCGTCAGTAGGCACGCCCGTAGCAACCCCGGTCGCGGCATCATTGGAGGCTCCGTCCGGCGATGCATCGCCGCCGACGCCGTCGCCGCTGCCCGTGCCGAACACGGCTGCGTCTACGACTGCGCCGTCCGCCAGGGTGAGGGCGCTCTCGCTCGTCTCCGTTTCGACGGCGCGAGTACAATACAACCGGTAGCCGGCGAACTCCGTAGGGTTGTTGTTCGCCCAGTTCACGATCAAGCGACCGTCCGAAGGCAACACCTCGGTGACCTCGGGAGTCACTGGCCCTTCCGTATCTACGCCGGATTCCGTGAACTTGACGGCGTTCGACGAGACGTCGCCCGAGTCGTTGACATACATGAAGTACAGACCCGCCCCGAGGTACTTGGGGGTGCAGTCCTGGTCCGTGCCTTGGTCGCCCAACGAGCCGCCGTTGGCTATGCTGTTCTGCGCCACGAAGTCTTGCGCTCGGATCGTGATCGAGGCCGGGCTCTTGGTGAGATTTTTGCTGTAGACGCGCCAGCAGTTGGCGTTCGCACCCTGGCGTTCCGTCTTTTGAGTGCAGTCGGCCGTACCCGCCCAAACCTCGAACTGGTCCGCGTTGGGGCGGGTGACCTGTACCTTGAAGGTGATCTCGTCGTCGGCGAGACAATCCTGCCGACTCACCCAATAGGGAAAGTCGTTGGCGGCACGCATGGGTTGGTTGCGCGTGATTTGCGTCCGGTCGATGGCTTGAATGGTGGGCTTGACGGCTTGCGCCGCGACCACACCGGCGAACGAGGACACGGCTAACGCCCAAGCAGCAGAGTTGAGCAGGAGGCGGAGGCTTTGGGGGGAGAGCGGGATCATGAGAAGGGGGCCTTGGGTCGGCCAATGCAGGGGCCGTGCCTGCCCAATACGCGGCGTGCCAAAGGCCTCATACATCGAGATTCCCCAAGAATGGGAGAGCCAAAGCAAGGGCCAGCCTCGGATGCTGGACCCACGCGTCGACAGCTTGGCGCAACCTCCTCACGAGTTCGCCAAACTGACAATCGCACCCCACGGCCCCTGCCCGGGCACGAGCCGTGACGGGGGGACACGAAGCCTACCGCCTGTCGCCGAGCCCCATCAGAGGCGCATCTGGACGTGGTGCTGCTTGCGCAACGTCTTGAGCCAGTCGGCACGCGCCTTCTCGAGCTTCTTCAGCTGAACGCGTTGACTCACCTGTTCGACCGCTTGTTCCAACGGCGGCAGATTGCTCGGATCGCGCTCGACCACGGTCACGATCACCCAATCCTTGTCGTCTTTGAAGGGGACGCTGATTTGGCCGACCTCCAATTGGTTGGCCGCGCGCGCCAAAGCCTTTGGCAGATCGCCCGGGCTGCTGCTGGGCAACAAGCCGTCGGTGGCGAGCAATTTGGGGTCCGTACAGTGAGTCTCGCAAAGTTCGCCGAAACTCGCCCCAGCGCGGGCCTCCTCCGCGACCGAGCGCGCGAGCTCTGCGCTCGCCTCCCCCGCGTCTTTGATGCGAATCACGGCGATCCGCACCGAGAGTTGCTTGCGCTCTTGCTCGACCAACGAGTCGTATTCGCGGCGGACCTCCTCTTCCGAAACGCGCATCCGGCCTTGCAACCGTAGGTTAACGACCTTGGCGTCGGTGAGTTGCCGCCGGATCTCGTTGCGGTACTGCGCCCGTGAGATGCCGCTGGCCTCGACCTCGGTGAGGAGCGTCTCGACGTCGACGTTGTTGCCCTTGGCCACGCGCTCCATGGCCGCGTCGATTTCTTCGCGCGTCACCTGCACCTGGGCCTTGAGTGCAGCCCGCTGGATCAGCTCCTCTTCGATCATCTTGTCCAACATCTGAGAAAACAGGTTGGACAAGGCGGTCGCTCGTTCCGTCGGGTTGGGGGGGAGTGTTTTCTGGAACGGCAACGTCCTCTGCCGGACGTCGCTGAGCAAAATTGGACGGTCTCCCACGATGGCCACCACCCGCTCCACGATCGTGGCGGAGGCGGGCGAGGCCCAAACCACGGCTCCCAAAATCGAAGCGCAACCCAACACACGTCGCAAAGACATCACGGCTTGGGAGCTCTAGTGCCTCGGGCCGCCGTTGGCCACACAAAACCACGGCTCCCCGGGGCACGGCTGCAGCGGCGCGCGTCTCCCCAAAAGCCCGCCTCGGAAACGAACTACCCCTGTGCCTCTTCCAGCGCCGACTGCAGCTCGGAGAGCGCTTTACCGTTGCCTTGGGCCTGGGCCACCGCGATCCCTTGACGGAGCCAGGTGGCTGCCGCCTGGGGGTTACCCAGCTCGAGCAGCGTCTGGCCCGCCATCAAATACTGCGCGAGGTAGTCCGGAAAACGCTCACGCAACGTCTCGAAGGTGCGAAGGGCGTCTTCGGGACGTTTCTCGTTGCGATATTCCATGGCCAGTCCGTACCAGCCAAAAGCATCGGCAGAGCCAGCGGCGGTGATTTTTTCGAGCATGGCCAAGCGCTTGTTCATGCTCCCGAACATGCGACGAAATCGCTCCGCCGTAAAGAGGCTGCCGGACTGATGGTGTTAGGGTAACGGACCTGGTCGTCGTCCTGCTCGTTCGGTCAGCCGCGCGCTCGCACCACCTCTGGACCTCTGGGGCCCTCCACGAGCACCCGCAAACCGGGAAACTTGGGGAGATAGCCGGTCGCCGGGGCTCCGCCCCGCACACCTTTGGGCGGATGCAAAGTGACCTGGTTGCGTGAGAGATCGTACTCCGCGCGGTAGAGGCTGCCGGCGATGTTGACCGACAGAGGATAATCGCCCTCCACGACGCAGCGAGCCTCGAACGGCAATTCAGGCGCTAGAAAGTCGCTCCCCGAGAGCAGCGGCAAATCGTCGTTGGTCTCGAGCCCAAGCTCTTCGACGCGTCGGCGCAGCCAAACCCCGAGTTCGGGGATGGGTGTCTCACGAGCAACGCCGCCTGGCTGGCCACGTTTGGCCAGCCAGTCACCGAGCGCCAAACGCACGAGTCGCTCACGGGTCGTGTTTACCTCGTCCCGGAACAGGCTGCCGCGCAGCAAGAGCTCGACCAATGCGGCGTGCAAGTCTCCTGCCTGCGGTTGCTGCTCGCGTTGCCCCAACGTGCAGCCAGCGTACTCGCGTTCCAGGGTCACCCACACGCGTTGCCGCTCCCATCTCACGGCCACCCGACGTTCTATCCCCAAACCTGCTCGCCCCAAAACCGCCAGTGGTACCGCCGTGGCGCACGTGACCAGGACACGCGCCTCTCGGCCGCTCCCGAAGGCGCGTGTATCTAGCGCCAAGATCGCGTCGACGGCTTGCAGATTGTGCACCGCGCTCTCGCGGGCGAGTTCGAGTTCGGTCCCACCGTTGCTGAAGTACCGCTGCCGACCCCTGACCCGCGCCACGTGAGCCAACCTCGGATCGGCAGACAGCGCGGCGCGCACGAGGGCATCCCGAGCGATCGAGTGACCAGACGCGGTGGCCGGCGTATCTGGCAGACCCAATTGACGTCGCAAGCGGCTGCGGGTTTGGCGTGCCTCGTTCACCACCCACGTCGATGCTCCGTGGTCGTCCGGTTTCACGGCGCGCAAGGCCGAAATGAACGTGGTCACATCGCACCCACAACGCCGAAGGTCGGCATCGATCGGGATTTCGGTGCGCACGTCTCCGAACAGCGGACGCCCGACCGAGAGCACGGACACGAGATCGACCATGTCTTCGAGGCAGCCCTCGCGTTTGGCCTCGCCGAGCAGCCGCGCATGCTCGGGAGCGAGCGGCAGCTCGAACAAATCGCGCCCTCGCGTGGTCAGTGCCGCCCCGCCTTCGAGTGCGCCCCAAGCCTGCAGCTCGGCGCGCGCCGCTTCCAATGCGTACGGCTTTGGCGCATCGAGTAACGGCAACTCTTCCACCTGCGTGCCCCACGCAGCGGCGGTCAATACCAACGGCACGAGCGACTCACGATGAACTTCGGGTAGGGTGGTGGGGCTCATCTGAAACGACGCGCTCCACAGGCGGTAGCAGACGCCGGGCGCCGTTCTTCCGGCACGGCCAGTTCGCTGCGCGGCGCTGTCAGCGGCGATCGGCACGAGGGAGAGGTAGCCGCGCCCAGCCCGGTAGCGCGATTGGCGCACCAACCCCGAGTCGATGACGACCCCGACGCCGGGAATCGTGAGCGACGTCTCGGCGACATTGGTCGCCAGGATCACTTTGCGCGTCTTGGTTGGTTCGAAAACGCGATGTTGCTCAGCGAGCGTGAGTCCGCCGTGCAGTGGGCAAACGGCATAGTTGCCTCGTAAGGCGCTGGCGCACGCTTCGATCTCGGCTTTGCCAGGCAAGAACACCAGGATGTCGCCGGGATCGTTCGCGGCCTTGGCAACCGCGTCCGCAACACGGCTCGCCAATTGGGTCGATTCTGGTGAGATGGGTTGTCCGGCAGCGTAACGCACGTCGACTTCGAAGCTTCGTCCCGCCGCTTCCAGGTGCGTCCCCGCGACGTGTTGGGCGACTCGGTCACCCTCGATTGTGGCCGACAAGATCACTAACCCCGGTTTACGTTCGGCGAGCAGCAGCGCGAGTAGGAGGTCGACGTCCATACTGCGCTCGTGAAATTCGTCCAGAACCACGGTCCGAGCGGCGGCCAGCAGCGTTCGGTCACGCAACACCATGCCAGGGGTTGCGAACACGATCCGCGTGTTCTCGTCAGCTACGTGTTCATCTCTCACGACATAACCGACGGCGGCTCCGAGTGGCGTGCCCTCCAGCTCGGCGACCCGATTTGCCAGGCTGCGGCACGCGACGCGACGCGGTTCGACCACCAAAACAGGGCCTTCGCACCAACGCGGCACCTCCGTCGATTTACCGGAACCGGTGGGTGACGAGATCACCACGGGACCACGGCTGGCGGCGCGGGCGAAATCGGGGCGGAGCGCGGAGATCGGGAGCTCGGACGTCAAAGCGGGTGCACCCGTACCACGACTTCCCGCGTACGCGCCGAGTGAAACGGTTCGGTTCGCGGCGTAACGGCGCTATCGCTGAACTTTAGTTTCTCGCGCTGGCGCCGTTCCATCGAGGAGCAGTCATGTGGCGTGAGAGTCATTACACCGATCGGATCTTCATCGATTTGGCCGACAGCGATGCGGTGTGGGGGCCGCTGCTGTTCTTGCGACCGCAGATGACCGAGTACTTGAGCGCCGTCCGCATCGCAACTGCAGCGCTGCTGTTGGGAGTGCCCCAGGGCTTGGTTGCCAACCTCGGCATGGCGTTCGCGAGTCGCCTCACGGGACAAGCTTCGGTGCCGATGTGGGTCGTGCCGTTGACTGCGAGCGCCGCGATTGCTCTGTTGCTCCACCTCTCGATTGGGCGCGCGTGGAATCGACGCGTCGACCGCTTGCGGCGCTCCGCGGCGTGGCTCGAGATGACGCGCACTGCGCGCGGTGTCGAGCGGTTGGGGGACTGACCGCAAGCCGCGAGACGCTGCCGCTCGGCCAGCGACACCCGGCAGGCCAGACCGCGACGCAGGCCGGGTTGTGTAGGCGATGGGCGGATTGTTGCGACCGTGTGCGACGAGTGCGCGGTAGGGACCGATCTTTGGGTGGAGCGTCCCGAAGCATTCGTGAGGGGCGCGAACGGCGTCGACCTCGACTCGGCACAGGGTCGACAGCCTTCGTTCGACGGACGCTCGGCGCGTCTCGTGTCTCGTGTCTCGTGTCTCGTGTCTTGCGTCTCGTGTCTTGCGTCTCGCGTCGAGCTACTCGCGGCGACTGACGCTCGACAAGACCGCCGTCAGTCGCGCCGTATCGACAGGCTTGACGAGGTGCTCATCGAAGCCGGCGTTGCGAGCTTGTCTCCGATCTTCCTCGGTGCCCCAGCCCGTCAATGCGATCAGCGCTGGCTGCTTCAAGGTCGGCTCCTTGCGGAGCATGCGAGCGACTTCGTACCCGTCGAGTTCAGGCAAGCCGATGTCGAGCAAGACCACGTTCGGCGCGAACTCGAGGGCTGCCGCCAGGGCTTTCGAGCCCGTGTGCACCAACCGCGTCGAGTGTCCAGACAACTCGAGGAGCGCCGACAACGCTTCGGCCGCGTCGACGTTGTCGTCGACGACCAGCACTCGCAGACCCTTGGCCACGTGGGCGGCTGCTTCGACCGAAGAGCTCTCGTGCGCGCCCTCGGCGAGCGGCAAGCGGATGCTGAAGGTGCTGCCCTCCCCGAGGCCGCCGCTCTCGACGCCGACGGACCCACCGTGCATCTCGACCAGATGTCGCACCAGGGCGAGCCCGATGCCGAGCCCCAGACCCGTATCGTTGCCGAGTTGGGTGAACATGTCGAATACCCGCGGCAACATCTCTTTGGCGATGCCCATGCCGCGGTCGGTGAGCCTGATCCACAACGACTGGCTTTCCACTGCAGCTTGCAGGGTGATCGGCGCGCCGCGCGGGGAATACTTTGCCGCGTTGTTGAGCAGGTTGGCGATGACTTGCGCGATGCGCGTTGGGTCGGCATCGAGCCAGATCGGCTCGACTGGGACATCCACCGCGAGATCGTGTTCTCCGGCGTCCAAAGCTGGTCGCGAGATCTCGATCGCGCTCGTGATCACGCTCCTCACGTCCAGGCGCTCCTTCTTCAGCACGACTTTCCCGCGCGTGATGCGAGAGACGTCGAGGAGGTCGTCGACGAGGCGCACCAGGTGAACGACCTGACGTTCCATCATCGAACGAGTGCGCGCGGTCATGACCGGGTCGTCCGTGAGCTGCAGGACGTCGAGCCCCGACCGGATCGGGGCCAAAGGATTGCGCAGCTCGTGGGCGAGCACGGCGAGGAACTCGTCCTTCTTGCGGTCCTGGTCGCGCAGCTGATCGTAGAGCTCGGCGTTCTCGAGCGCGACCATGCCCACGCGCACGAGCTGGGTTAGCACCGATTCATGTACCTCGCTGAAGCCGGATTCACGTTTGTGTTCCAAGGTTATCGTGCCGCGGACGGCGCCGTCACGGCCCACGAACTGCGCCGAGAGTGTGGCAGCGCCGTCGGGGGGCGGAACGTGTTGAGAGGCGGCCTCGAGCGGCAGGTTGCTGCTTGGAGGCAAGTAGCGCGCTGTGGCCCGGGCCGCGCCCACGATCGCACGCGCCTCCTCGGTCACGACGCGCAAAACGCTTTCGCGAGAGCTCGAGGCGTGCACCTGCAATGAAGCTCTTGCCACGTTGGACAGCAGCCGGGCTTGCTCGGCGATTCGCTCTTGAGCTACGTGTTGAGTCGTGACATTGACGGTCACGCCGTCGAAGTGCACGGGATTGCCGTCGACGTCGTAGGCGGTGCCACCGAGCGCACGGATCCAGTTGAACGAACCCGTGTCCGGATCGACGGTCCTGTAGACTACGTCGTAGGACGTATGATTGACGATGGACTGCTCGATCGCAACACGAGTCGATTCTCTGTCGTCGGGGTGAATCCGCTCGTAGAACAGGTCGATCGTGACTCGCGCATCCTTGGGAAGGAAGAAGTGCTCCTTGACGCGCTCGTCCCACACGAGCTCGTCGAACGGCAAGTTGCAGTACCAAAAGCCGATGCCCGAGAGTCGGACGGCGTAGTCCAGTCGGCTTCGGTAGTGAGCTTCGCTGCGCGCGCGTTCGAGGGCTTCCCAGCAGCGCGCCACGACCTGCCGCACGAGCGTGACCTCCTCCGGCGCCCAGTCGCGCACCACCTTCTGGTGCACCGCCATTGCGGCGGTGAACTTGCCGGCCTTGTGTAACGGCACACAAATGACGGCGCGAATCTCCGTGGCGCGGTAGGCGAGACGGTGCTCCTCCGCTATGCGTGGATCGTTTTCGGAGTCGATGACGACGTAAGCTTCACCGGCGCGCATCTGTCGCACGCACTCCGGGCCGAAGGCTGCCACTGGCCAACGCCCAACGATGCTTCGTGCGCCATTGCGAGGATGGTCACCGGTGATCACGAAGATGTCTTCGTTCTCGACGCTCGCGTAGGCGCACCTGTCCACGTCCAAGCGCTCCGACAACAACTTCGCTGTCGTGCGCACGACATCGGTCGGGTCGGTCAACTGCTCCGTCGCCACTGCGAGCTTGGAGAGGAACTCGTCCGTGTTTTTCACAACGGTGAGCATTGCGAAGCAGGGAAGAGTTGTCCATGGGACGTTTTGGCTCGTCGGCAACAATGTTGCGGAATCACGCACGCCATGTCGGTGCGCTGAGCTGCTCCAAGGTGGGTCGGCGGCGGTGGGAAACCAAGCTGTTCGCGGGTGGCCCCTCGCGATGGGATTTCTTGCCTCGGTGCCTTCGGACCAGCCACCTCGAAACAACGCCAACGATCTGCGCGTGGCGCTGGATTCTTACACCCGCATGCTTACAGCGCGCACGGCCAGGCGGGACCTGTGCGTTAATGTCTCACGGATCTGAGCCTGCACCTGGAGGAGGCGCCACGCGCCCCAGCGCGAGCTCAGCGAGCAGAGGGCCGACCTCGTCGACCCGCAACACGTGATCGGGATGACTCAGCTTCAGCGCGGCTTCGGGCATAGTGCGGGCGCGGGATGAATCCAAGGTTTGGACGATGGTGACGCCGCCCAAACGTTTGATCGTCGCCAATCCGAGGGCGCCGTCTTCGTTGGCTCCGCTCAGCAGCACACCGATTAGTGAAGGCCCGTAGACCTCTGCCGCGGACTCGAACAGCACGTCGATGGCTGGTCGCGAGAAGTGTACGGGCGGATCGATGGAGAGCGAAAAGTGACCGGTGCGTTCGACGAGGAGATGATAGTCCGGCGGCGCGATGTAGACGTTACCCGGCTCGATCGCCTGTTTGTCGTCGACCTCGCCCACGGGCAATACGCAGTACGGGTCCAACACGCGCGCCAGTAGGCTCGGTTTTCCGGCAGGGACGTGGAGGACGATCGCGATGGGTAGCGAGAACTCAGCCGGCAAGGCCGCCAAGATCTGCGTGATCCCTTCGAAGGCGCCAGCGGAACCACCGATCACGACCGCGCTCATCTCTCCGCGTCGTTCGCTCATGTGCGTTGGTAGATCCTCTCGTCGCGTGCAAATTCGGAGAAGGAGGCAGCGTGTGCCGAGAAGCGGACCGTCTCCTTTTGCCCGAGGCCGAGGAACCCTTTTCGGCACAAGGAGTCGCGCAAGACTCCGAGCGCGCGATCTTGGAGCTGGCGCTCGAAATAGATCAACACGTTCCGACACGAAACCAACTGCATTTCGGCGAACACGCTATCCGTGGCCAAGCTGTGATCGGAGAACAAGATGGACTTCTTCAGCGAACGATCGAACACGGCGGAGGAATACCGCGCCGTGTAATAGTTCGACAGCGAAGCGCGGCCCCCAGACAGTCGATAATTCTCGCTGAAGCGCGCGAAGCGGTCGATGTCGTAGACGCCCTCCTCGGCGACGCGCAAGCTCTCGGGATTGATGTCGGTGGCGTAAATCTGCGTGCGGTCGAGGAGGCCCTCTTCGTGCAGCAGAATCGCGATGGAGTAAGCTTCTTCCCCCGTCGAGCAGCCGGCGACCCATACGCGCAGCGACGGGTACGTGCGAAGGTACGATGCAACTTGTTCACGGAGCGCGCGAAAATAGGTAGGGTCCCGGAACAGGTCGCTCACTTGGACCGTCAAGAACCTCAGCAACTCGGCAAAAACCCGCGGCTCGTGCAGCACCCGTTCTTGAAGATGCGAAAGCGTGCCGCACTCGAAGTGCGTCAGTGCCGTCTGCAGCCGACGTCGGAGCGATGCCTCGGCGTAGCCTCGGAAGTCGTAGTGATACCTCTCCAAGATGGCTTGCAGTAGCAGCCGCAGCTCGAGGTCGCGGGACTCGCTGTCGCTCATTTTGCCATCCACACTCGCGATAGCGAGAGAAGCTTGTCCACGTCGACCGGTTTCGCGATGTAGTCGTTGGCCCCCGCTTCGAGACACTGGTCCCGGTCGTCAGCCATCGCTTTGGCGGTGAGGGCGATGATCGGCAGTTTGGCGAACGTCGGATCCTTGCGGATCTCGCGCATCGCCTGTAGCCCGTCCATCTCCGGCATCATGATGTCCATGAGCACCAGGTCGACGCCGGGCTTTTCAGTGAGGACCTTCAACGCCTCGCGCCCGTTGCGTGCGATCTCGATCTTTGCTCCTTTCGGCTCGAGGACGCTCGTGAGTGCGAAGATGTTGCGAACGTCGTCCTCCACGATCAGCACCGAGCGCCCTTCGAACACCGCTTCACGGTGTCTCACGTCGCGCAACATCCGCTGACGTTCGGGAGGGAGCTCGGCCTCCACTTGATGCAAGAACAGCGTGACCTCGTCCAAGAGGCGCTCCGGGGAGCGAGCACCCTTGATGATGATCGAATGCGAGAGCTTGCGAAGTCGCTGCTCCTCGTCGTTCGAGAGCGCTCGCCCCGTGTACACGATGACGGGAGGGAACGAGTATTCGTCCTTGCGGGACATCTCTTCGAGGAGCTCGAACCCCGTTCGATCCGGCAAGCTCAGGTCGAGCACCATGCAGTCGAACGTCGACCGCTCGAGCTCCGCCAAAGCGGACTCTGCGTTGGCGGCAGCAACCGTTTCTACGTTGTCCGTCTGCAACAATCGGCACGTTGCCTCGCGGTGTCCCGCGTCGTCTTCGACGACCAGAACTCGGCGCAGCGCTTGCGTCGCCTTCGACTCGAGCAGGCGCAAGGCTTCGCGGAGTTGGTCCCGTTGCACGGGCTTGATGGCGTAGCCAGTCGCACCCATCTTGAGCGCGACTTGCCGGTAATCCGACGCCGAGACCACGTGCACCGGGATGTGCCGTGTCGCGCCGTTGTGCTTGAGGGAGTCGAGCACCGTCAGCCCGGACCGGTCCGGAAGGCCTACGTCGAGCACGATCGCCGTGGGACGATAGCGCTCGGCTAGTTGAAACCCCTCTTCCGCCGTGTTTGCTACGATCGCCTTGAAGTCGAGTTCGTGCGCCAGCTCGTTCAGCACGCGGGCGAAGTTGAGGTCGTCTTCGATGATCAGAATGGCCCGGCCGCCGGCAGCGACGTCGCCTCGGTCGTCGGCGATCGTCGGGACGTGCGGCGGGGTCTTGTTTGGCGGTTTCGATTGCGGCGTGCCCGAGACCTGTCGACGAGAGACTTCGTTGGAAACCCTGGGCGCGGCGCTTGTCTCACGAGGCGCGATGGCTTCGGTATTTGCGCCGGTGAAGCACTCGGGCAACACGAGCGTGAACGTGCTACCTCGACCGGGCGCGCTATCCAGCGTCATCTCACCGCCGAGGAGCCGAGTCAGATCGCGGGAGATGGACAGCCCTAGGCCGGTGCCGCCGTACTTGCGGTTGGTGGTACCGTCGGCTTGGCGGAAGGCTTCGAAGATCACCTCGTGCTGTTCGGATGGGATGCCGATGCCGGTGTCTTTGACCTCGAACGCAATTCGACTCTCGGACGCCCGCCGTACCGAGAGCCAAACACCCCCTTGTTCGGTGAACTTGAGGGCGTTGGAGAGCAGATTCTTCAAGATCTGTTGCAGGCGAGTCGGGTCGGTGTGGAAGTTGGGGGGCACACCCTCGGCGACATGCGTGACGAACTCGAGCTGCTTGTCGTCCGCGATGGGCTTGAACGTCGCCACCAAATCGTCCACCAGGCGAACCGTCGCGATGCGCTCGGGCCTCACGTCCAGCTTTCCGGCCTCGATCTTGGAAAGGTCCAGGATGTCGTTGATCAACGTCAACAGGTCGTTGCCCGCCGAATAGATCGACTCAGCGAACTTGACCTGCTCCGACGACAGATTGCCGTCTTTGTTGTCGGCGAGGATTTTGGCCAGAATGAGAGAGCTGTTGAGCGGTGTCCGTAGCTCGTGAGACATATTGGCGAGGAACTCGGACTTGTACGAGCTGGCTCGCTGGAGTTCGTTCTGCGTGCGCTGGAGGTCGTCGCGTTGACGTTCGAGCGTCTGGGTGTGCTCCTCCAGTTGAGAGTTGATCTGCTCCAACTCGGTTTGCTGGTTCTCCAAACGCGCCTGGGAAGACTGGAGCACGCGACTCTGTTGCTCGAGCTCTTCGTTCTGCGTGCGGAGCTCCTCTTGCTGGGCCTGCAGCTCTTCGGCTTGACGTTGGGTCTCATCCAGCAGCTCGGCCTGGCGCGTCCTATAGTGAGCGGAGCGTACCGCCGAGGCGATACCCTCGCTGATGCGCGAGAAAAGCTCGAGGTACGAATCGCTGACGGGCTGCATGAAACCGAGCTCCAACAACGCGAAGACCTTGCTGTCGTTGGCGGCCGGCGCGATCACCAGATTGCGCGGCGGGTGACCGCCCAGGGTGGAGCGCACGTCGAGGTAGTTCGTCGGAACGTCCCGCAAAAGCGCGGTGCGATTGTCTCGGATGACTTGTCCGGCAAAGCCTTCGCCAGCGCGTATCAGCTCGGGTCCGATCCCTTTTGGATCGATGCCGTGGGACGCGAACCGTCGAAAGTGACCACCCTGTTCTCTCAGGTAGATGGCGCCCACTTGAGCGCCCAGATACTCGGTGAGAAAGCCGAGGATGCGTTCGCCCAGCTCCGGGAGCTTCGGCTCGCCCTGCATCCGGCTCAAGAGCCCCGTCTGAGCGACTTTGAACCAGTCCTCGAGCTCGTTCCGGAGACGAGCCAAGATGAACTGACGTCCGATGAACCCCAGCATCACGAACGTCAATCCAGCGACGGTGCGCCGCACTTGCACGCTGAACACCAGCTCTGGCTCGAGGTCCGGCAACCCAAGGATGTAGCTCTCGAGGAGTAACAAGACGAACAACGCGCTCGTGGCCAGCGGAAACCACGAACGCGAGGTGAAGAACGAGAGTGCCAGCGGTAGAAAGTAGAAGACCCACATCCCGAAGCCGATGCCCGTGAGATGATCCGCTGCGGCAATCACTGCCGTCAGAACCGCGATCAGGGAGTAAAGTGGAACATGGTCGGGGGTGGGCCTCCTCATTCAGAGATGTCTCCTGCTCCGGCTTTTAGCTGGTTCACCCAGATCCCGGAAGGATATCTACGCCTTAGCTACTCATCTACGTCGAGACATGGCGGTTTGCGATCCGAGGCAACGACGACCAAAGCGTGGCGTTCTGCCGCGAGCGGCCGCCGGCAACTCACGCCGTCGACGGGAGGTGTCAGGGGCTCGGCTGCGAGAAACGCGGAGTGCGTCGATTGGCTAGTTTGGTCCGCTGTTTGCATCGTGTTTCGCGATGGCGACGAAACCAATCCCCTTGATGCGTCGAATTCAACCGTTGCGCTTGGCAGCAAGCGACACCGCGGTAGCTCAGGAGTGTGGGGATCTCTATACGACCGCGTCCACCGGCGAACGGAGCCGATCCGTTCCACCGCGTACCATCCCCGAACCTTGGCTGAACTTCCCCGGTGATAAATACGAGATTGGAAAGACCTTGGGGGTAGGGGGGATGGGCGTCGTGTACGAAGGGGTTCATCGCCTCACTGGGCGGACGGTTGCTCTGAAGACGTTGCGTTCCGAATATCACACCACGCCAGAGGCGATTGAACGCTTCGTGCAGGAGGCTCGCGTCTTGGCGCAGATTGCGGGCCCCGGCGTCGTGCAGTTGTACGACTGTGCGATTGGCGAACAAGGCGTCCCGTACTTGGTGATGGAACGTTTGAACGGGGTCGACTTGCGCGATTGGCTGGACCGTCGTGCCGAGAGGCAACTGCCCGGCGAGTCCGTTTTGCGGATCGCCCTCGAGATCGCCCGAGTCCTAGCCCGCGTCCACGACCGTGGGATCGTTCATCGGGACGTGAAACCGGAGAACATCTTCCTCAGCCACAACGACCAGGGGAGGGCACGCGTCCAGCTCATCGACTTCGGTGTCGCCAAGCTCCCGAGCAGTCGCACTCGCCTCACGCTAGTGGAACACGCAGTTGGGTCGCTGCTCTACATCTCGCCCGAGCAGCTCACCGACAGTCGAGATGTCTCGCCTGCCTCGGACGTCTGGAGTATCGGAATGTTGATGATGGAGCTCCTGCGCGGCACACATCCGTACCCGGCGGACCTCACCGACGCGCAGCTCATCTGCCGAATCCTGTCGGACGAGCCTCCCAAGATCCCCGAACAGCTCCCAATCAGCGTTCCCCTGCAGGCTATCGTTCACCGCTGCCTGGCGAAGGAACCCGAGCAGCGTTATTCCGACGCTCGAGCGCTCGTCCAAGCACTGATAGACTGTGCTAAACAGGTGAATTGGGCAAAGCAGGGACAAGTGGTGTGAGACTGTTTCGCCGCTCCGCACATGGTTGAAATGAAGAGAGGCGGTCCTTGGGGACCGCCTCTTCTTCATTTGTGGCTGCCGTAAAGGGCGGCGATTATGCGCAATTTTGCAACATGCCCACGGTGTCGCCGAACAGAGAGCAGTAGCGTTCCACCACGCGGTCGAAGCCGGTAGCGAGCGCTGGTGGGACGCGTTGCCCGTCTCCCGAGAGCGCGGCAGTCTGAGCTGCACGCGACCATTCGACCAAGCACCGCGCGGAGCAGGCCGAGTGACGCTGCTTGAGTTCCAGCAGCTCGCGGCGCAGACCCAACCTGAGCATGGCGCGTTCGGTCGCCGCAGCTAGGACGACCTGGCACGCCCACAATCCCGCCACCGATCCCGAGGCGACGATTGGGCAATCGAGGTGAGGCAACGTCTCACGGTTGTGATCGACGTCGGTCTCGCCGAGCTCCGCTTCGATGAAGACGGCGACGGCTCGGTGTGCTTGCTGTTCGGCGGCTACCGCCGCAGCGAGCGCGTTACCGTGAGCGCCGACCGTGAGACCATGCTGCGCGGCACGGGACACGACTGCGGAGTGAATCGAGCGAGAGCCCGCCAGGAAAGCCGTCAGCTCTCCAAGGTCGGCATCGTTGGTGAGCCAACTCTCCAACATGCTCACTACTTCCGAAGCTCGTACTCTTGCGAGCGCCCAAGTTGCCAGATTCACGGGCGTGCGGGTTGTGCGGCGGTCACGTTTCGAGTTTTGGAATGCGATGTCCATCGGTAACCGCGCCTTAAGCAATGGCCGTGCCACGGCAACACCGCCCGAATACGGCCAAACCCACCGAGTCGTTCGAGGCGAACTAGTTCATTGAGGCGTGTTGCCCTGTGGCGCCGCTGGCGGGCGTCGAAATGCAACGGCCAGTTGCGGCGTTCTCGCGTTGGCCCGGTCTTTGCTGCCTCGATTCGCCCATGCAGTCTTTCTCTTGTAAATGTGGCAATACCATCTACTTCGATACCACGAAGTGCCTGCAATGCGGGCAGAGCGTGGCGTTCCTGATGAACGGCGGGGCGTTTCACCCCATCATCGGGGATGTGGCGACGTTCGGCGGCAAGAAGATCACGCCGTGCAAGAACGCCGCATTAGGCCTGTGCAACTGGTACGCGGAGAAAGACGAACCAGGTTTGTGCCCTTCGTGTGAACTCAGTCGCGTCATTCCGGATCTCTCCGTCGGTGAGAACTTGGCCAAACTTGCTCGAGTCGAGTCGGCCAAACGTCGCTTGATCGCCAACTTGAACTCCCTCGGCCTCAGCGTGTGGTCGAAAGACAGAGACGCGACCGCGGGATTGGCGTTCGAAATCAAGGCACCGATCGGCGATGAAAAAGTCATGACCGGGCACGATTCGGGAGTGATAACCCTCAACCTCAACGAAGCCGACCCGGTATTGCGTGAAAAGACGCGCTGCGAACTGGGTGAAAACTACCGCACCATTCTCGGCCACTTGCGTCACGAAGTCGGCCACTTCTTCTTCGATCGCTTGATCGTCGACGAGGGGCGGCAGGAGCCGTTTCGCGAGCTCTTCGGCGACGAACGGGCGGATTACGCCGAAGCGCTCAAGAAGCACTACGACGCCGGGCCCAAGCCCAATTGGTCGGAGAACTACGTCAGCGCTTATGCTGCATCTCACCCCTGGGAGGATTGGGCTGAGACCTGGGCGCACTATCTCCATGCTCACGCAGCCGCTGAGACGGCTCGAATCTACAAGCTCGGCGCCCAGCAACCCGAAGTCGAGCGAGACACGATTGCGTTCATGCAAGGCAGCGTCGAGCGCAAGCACTTCGACGCGTTCCGCCTCTACTGGGACAGCGTCGCTGTGACGATCAACGAGCTCAACCGAAGCCTAGGCGTGAACGAGCCGTATCCGTTCCAGTGGTCGCCCGCCGTGGAGGAGAAGTTGTTCTTCGTCCATCGTATGGTGCGCACCAAACGACCCCTGGCGAGGGCGGCGTAAACCGAAGCGTGTTCTCGCCGCCCATGGGCCGCCCGCACGGCTCCGCGCGGCGCGCGAGGAGCGCAGCATGCCGCGCTCCTGCTCGTCCTCGATCTAACTCACGTGGTGCAACCGTTGGGGACCAGGATCAGCGCGGAGTACGCGCCGACGCGCACCACAATCGATTGCTCCATCCCGTCGCGAGCATCTGCGTCCGCCGTGGGGTCTTGACATGGTGTATCCGCAAAGTCGTCCGAATAGGCTTTGGCGTCGGAGTTGAACAAGACTGTCCACACACCCGCCTTCGGCACACCGATGCGATAGTCCTCGACGACCTTGTTCGACAGGTTGACGACCACGATGACGTCACCTTCTCCGTCTCGCGTGCGGTGATAGGCGATGACTTTGTCGAGGTGGTTTACGTGATGTACCGTCACGTCCTGACCCGTGAGCCCGCGCGTCGGGCCCTCGACGTCGCGACGCAACCTCAGCAAGTCTTTGTACATTTGGTGGATGCCCGCAAACCGCTCCACCTTGCCGAAGTCCAAGGGGACTTCATCACGGAACCACTCGTCCTCCAAGAACTCTTGTCCCTGGAACAACATCGGAATGCCTGGCGAAGTGGCCACGATCACGGCCCCGAGCGTAGACCGTTTCCGCGCAAAGAAGCCGTCGGCTTCCGCGGCGTCGATTTCCGAGGGAACACGTGCCTTGCCGTTGGCTACCTCGTCGTGGGACTCGGTGTAGATGACGCGCTTGAACGCGTCGCCGTCGAAGCGGCCTTTGATGGCGTCGACCAGCGGGTCGAGCGCCCGCTGCGCATCGTCGGCCACGATCAGGGCGGCTCGCAAGGGGTGCACGAAACCAGCCGTCCACTGACCAGTAAACCCTGCGCCGCCGTCTTCGATCTTCTTGACCAGCCATTCGCTGTCGCGCAGGTCTTCGGCGATCGAGATGCTGCCGGGGAACAGTGTGTGCATCTCTTGGTTCACCCACTGCATCAGGCCCCAGCCTTCTTTCAGGTCGTCATCGTCGGTTCCGTTGCCACGATAGGTACGGACGTAGATTGACATGTCCCACCTCAAACCGTCGACCCCGAAGATTTCGAACCACATCATCGCGTTGTCGCGGATGTAAGATCTCACCTCTCCCCGGCCATAGTCCGGCCGGGTGTCTCCCCACGGTGTGTTGGCACGCCAATCGTTGTAGAAATAGATCCCGCCCAGGCCGTTCTCCGACCAGCCGTCGAACTGCCACAGACCTAGGTCGCTTGGCCCGAAGTGATTGTAGACCACATCCAAGATCACCGCGATGCCTCGCTCATGAGCCGCGTCGACGAACGCCAAAAAGCCATCTGGTCCGCCGTAGGCAGACTCGACGGCGAATGGGTGCGCGGGGTTGTAGCCCCAGGAAAAGTCCCCGGCGAACTCGGCGATCGGCATCACCTCGATGGCGTTGATGCCGAGGTCACACAAGTAATCGAGCTTCTCTATCGCGGATTGAAAAGTGCCCGGCGATCCGTCTTGCTGTGGATTGAACGAACCAACGTGCATTTCGTAGATGATCATCTCGTTCTGCGGAATGCGCCGCTCGAGTTTGCGAGGCGACGACTCCGGGCGCCAGATCACGCCGTTGCCGACGGAGTTGGTAACCTTGAGAGCGCGCGGGTCGATTCGGCTCAGCACGCCGCCTTCGGTGTGAATCAGGTACCGATACTCTTGCCCAACCTTGGCTTCTGGGACCAAGCGGTACCAAGTGTCGTTGTCTTCGCGGGTCATCTCCAGGCCTGGCTCGGACCACTCGTCGAAGTCACCCGTTACCGCGACTTTGGTCGCGTTGGGCGCCCATACCCGGAACGCTACGCCGTTAGGGGTGACGACGGCGCCCATGCCCTCGTGCACGGGCGCTTCGACGTGGCCACCGCGGCGAGATTCGGCGGTATTCGGGTGTTTGCCTTTAGCGTGTGACTTTAGTTGTTCGGTGGGTCGAATGGGGAGGTTTCTCATACTTCAGTGGCCTCCTTCAGGTGTTGATGTGGCTCTCCAAGAACCACAGGTCCAACTCGGTTTCGCGCAACACTTCGGTGTAGAGGTCGGCGGTCGCGGGATCGCCGTGGGACTCCGCCGTGTTGATGCCCTCCCGGATCTGTTGAGCGAATGTCGCGTATCTGCTCACTAGCGCTTTGACGTGCTCGTTGCCGGTTACTGCTTCGAGGTCGTACTCGGGTAGCGTCGACTTCGACGCAGCCAAGCGCACCGTTCCAGAAGCGTATCCACCCAAGGTGGCGGCGCGCTCCGCGATGCCATCGGCGTGTTCACGCAAGTTGTCGGCGAGTTTGTCGAACAGCTCGTGTCGTGCGAAGAACTGGGGCCCTTTGATGTTCCAATGGGCCTGCTTCACCTGTTGCGTGAGGTCGATGGCAGACGCGAGTGCACTGTTGAGCGAAGCAATCAACGGTTCCCGGTCCGACTGTTTTACCGACGAGTGACTGGGGAAGGTCTTGGGCATGATGCGACTCCGGTGTGGTAAGTTTGTGTGACGTTGTTGTGGTGTTCACGTAAGTGCGAACGGTGAAGGCGGGTGACTGCAAACCATGTGCCGTTGGACATGGGTCGCATTTCCCCCATGGTGAGTCGCACGAGGACCAACGACCGTCGCGTAACGCCACGGTGTGACGACATGGCTCGTGCGCCACCGTCTACGCGCCTGTCGCGACGTGCACCGGCAGCTCACCTGCGTTCTCGCAGCCCGATCGGCCGGGCAGCGTGGTGAGCCGAGCCGCGGTGAGACGATGCGCGCGGCGCACGAAAGACTGTCCGGCGTGGGTTAGCTCTCCAGCGTGCGCGACGCGGCCCCGGTCCAACGGATCGGTCCTAGCTGGAGCGCTTCGCGGCGCGTGGTCCGAGGCGGTCGGAATTTGCGTGAGGCCTATCGCGTGCCTTCGCCCCACCATGGTAGGACGTCGCCGAGGAGCCCGCGTGGGCACACTCCGGTGCGGCACCTCGGTCAAACGCTCTATGCCCAACTTCAGCACGCATGCGCCCTACGAGGAGCAGTTTCCCGCGAAGGTCTTGATCGTCGACGATCGGGAGGAGAACCTCTTGGTTCTGCGTTCGATTCTGGGGGAAATGAACGTAGAGTTACTCGAGGCCGCGTCGGGTACGGAGGCGCTCGAACTGCTCTTGAAGCACGACGTGGCCGTGGCACTCATCGACGTTCAGATGCCGGAAATGGACGGCTTCGAGCTGGCCGAGCTGATGCGGGGGACGAACCGCACGTCGCACGTGCCCATCATTTTCGTCACTGCGGGTGCGTTCGACCGCAGCCGTGTCTTCCGCGGTTACGAGGCCGGAGCGGTCGATTTCTTGTTCAAACCTTTGGTACCTCACATCCTCAAGGGCAAGGTCGAGATCTTCTCCGAGATCCACCGTCAGCGCGCGCGTCTCTCGGCGATGGTGCACCTTCGGGAGGAGTTGGTCGCGGTGGTCAGTCACGACCTGCGAAACCCTCTCAACTCGATCTCCATCACCGCGTCCCTCATCTCATCGATGAGCTCGGAGCCGGAGGTGCTTACCGCAGCGCAACGCATCGATCGCAGCGCCAAGCGCATGGCCAGCATCATCAACGATCTGTTGGACCTCTCGCGCACGCGCTTGGGCGGCGGGATGGCAGTGGAGCCTGGGCCATGCAACCTTCGTGAGATCGTCCAAACTGCCGTCGACGAGGTCGTCTCGGGCGGCGCCCAGGTTTCCATCGAAGCGCTCGGGGAGCTCGATGGAACATGGGACAGCGCGAGGCTCGCTCAAGCGGTCTCCAACCTGCTCGGCAACGCGCTCGAACACGGCGAGAAAGGGCACCCCATATCTGTGCGTTTGGACGGCGTGGACTCGAGCTTCGTTCAAGTCGGGGTTCACAACCGAGGCTCGATTCCACCCGAGCACCGCGAGCACCTATTCCAGCCGTACGTGTCTCACGCGAAAGACACATCGCGCAAAGGTCTCGGCTTGGGTCTATACATCGTGAGTCAAATCGCACACGCCCATCGCGGCGAGGTGTTCGTCTCCACGAGTACCCCCTCGGGGACGACGTTTACCGTACGCATCCCCCGGCACTGCGTCCGAGCTTGACTCCTGCTCCCAACCCGGCCTGAGTCGATGTCTGGCCTGCCGGGGTTCGTGGGCTCCACGCGCCGTATATGCACCCCGCGGCGACGTGACGTCGCGGTGAGGCGTGCCGAGAGCGGAGTTCAGTCGGCGGGATACCACTCTTCATCGTGGGGAGTCCCTACCACCCAGGCGTCGTGACCTTCGTGACCTTCGTGGTTCTCACGTCCT
>CBINDO010000066.1:0-31341 GCA_966249405.1 uncultured bacterium
CGACGACGACACGTACCGCGAGTATAGCTTTTGCGTCGGACGGGTCGAATGGTTGAACGCGTGTGGCGCAGTGGTGGAGTCGAGTACGATTGGGGAGGTCGTCCCGCTGGCGTCCAGGCGCGTCACCGCCGACGCCGGTGAGGGCCCCTGAAGCTCACCAGTATCGCCTCGAGTCGGCGTTGGGTGCGCGTGCAAGTCTGCGCTCAGTAGTTGACGGTGCACGTCACCGACGCCATCGAATCGGCGTCGTTGCGCTGGACCTCGATCTCGATCTTGCGATCGTTCGCTGGCACCATTTCGCCGTAGCGCGCCGTGAACTCCAAGTCGTAGAACGCCTCGGTCGCGATCGGATCGGAGACCATCCACGTCAATTGGCCGAAGCTGCTGACGAGATTGTGGCCAAACACGAAGCTGGTGTCGTCCTTCGGAGTCGAAGTGACGCTCAAGGTCGGGCTGGTGAAGGTGTAGGCCCCCACCTCGCCGATGGTGAGCGAACACGCCTCACCGGAGAAGGTCTTTCCGGTGTAGGTCCCCTCGATGCAAGCGCTGGCCGTCGGATCACTCGTCATTTGAACGGTGGGACATTTCGACAACTGCGATTCGATGGCGGACAGGCCGCCGGGTTCGTTGGTCTCGTTCGGCTCGTTTGTCGCGGTGCCCCCGCCGTCGTCACCGCAGCCGATCGAGACGATGCACGATGCCGCGATCACCCCCATCACCCACCGGAAGTGAAGACGCGCCGCCGGGGCGGTGCTTGCACCGGTTGCGGTCTTGGACCAACTAGCTGCGAAGTTCGAAAAAGTCATACGTCGACTGTAACGGCTAGGCCCGGGAACTGCCCCTGTCAATTCTTACAGGGGGCGGCGCGTCGAGAATCCCGAGCAAGAGCGCCCTCGCGACCGCGTGTTGTCGCTTGTTCACCCCCAATTTCCGACACGCGTTGCCCAAGTGGAAAAGCACGGTGCGCTCGCTGACACCGAGGATGTTGCCAATCTCCCACGATGTCTTGCCTTCGGCTACCCAGAGCAGGCACTCGCGTTCACGGTGGGACAACGGCGCGACCCGTCCCTCCTCCTCCGGCAGGACACGGCGTAGCGTATGGTGCACGTATCCCGCGAGTAGCGGTAGATAAACGAGCGCGTCGTCGACACGACGGGGGGCGTCGCGGAGCTCCGTACCCGTCGCCAAGCTGAGCACGCCGTGTTCCCCGTGAGCGCCGAACAATGGCGCGCTGAGGCCCACACGTAGCCCGAATTCGGCGGCGTCCCGCATCACCAACGCTTCTCGCGACGTGGCGAGCTGCACTTCTTCCCAGCGCACGGGCAATACGGCATTCTGACAGTGACGCATCACGGGATCGCTCGAGATGTATCCCTCGCGAAAGTATCGCTCTATCCACGGCTCGGGATAGTCGTTGACCAGCGCGAGCCGCCTGCCTCCCTGAGCGGACGTGCTCTCGAGCGCGTAAACGGCCCACTCGAAGCCCAGGTGACTCGCCACGCGAGCGAGCAGCGCCGTCAATTGCTGGAGCGAGGTGACGGCACGAAATTCATCGAGGAACCCGATCAGCGCAGAACTGTGCATGGGAGGCGCAACCAACTCCAAAAGGGTTGGCTCTAGCTCTCGACGTTACTCGATGAGGGAGACCACGCCCGAGCGAATTTGGGGTTTGCGCGGCGGGTTCGCTCCCAACACCCAAACTTCCACCGTTTCCACCGAACCCGACGCTCGTCCGGTGGCCGTCACGGTCGAGGACGAGGGAAGCTCCGAAGTACATGCCCGTCGTCAGATGGCGTCCCACCGTTCACCGGCTTGCGTCTCACCGTCACCGCCTGCGCCGGAAACCGTCGTGGGAAGAGCCCGGCCGCCGTGCGGCTCGGTGCCAACTCCTGGCGCCCACCACCCCATCGATGCGACCGACCGAGCATCCGTGGCTCGCTCACGGCTCTAGCGTGACTGGCGGCGTTGCGGCGGCCCACGAGCGGAGCAACGTGAACGCCGGACACGGCTCCGTTGCACCGCACAGCTGATCGCGCCGTGCCTCCAGTTCGTCGACAATGGTTTTCGGCGCGACCTGCCAAACACGCGCACAAGCGACATTGGAGGCGGTTGCCTTGAGGTTGGCGCTCGGCCCCAGGACGGCGACGACGCTGGCCGGCTTCTTCTGGCAGGCCCTCTGCAAAGCGGCCTTGGCCAAAGGATCGCGATTGTCGAAGCTGCCATCCGCCACGGCGCGCCAGTAGAAGCGTGGGCCGGTAACCCGTTCCGGACAGTTTGCGACACCGCAGCCTTTCGAGAGCCAGCCTACGAAGGGCCCATGGTCGGCAACGTCGGGTCGCAAATCGTTGTCGAGTTGTTCGACGCTCGCGCCGCCACCGATCAACGAAGGACCACGCTCGTAGGTCGAAACCCTGCCGTCTTTGAAGGTGAAAACCGATGGCAGTACCGGCAACGGAGTGCTTCGTCGACCACGGGGCGTCTCTCGACCTCGTAACGCACGATGGCTTCGTGTTGCCCGTCTCCGTCGTAGTCGAAGATCATCGGCAACGGCATGTCCAATCCCTCGGGTGCAGACTGCAAAGTCCCGTAAGGCGCGAGGACACTGCTGCCGTCTTCGTTCAAACGCACGATCTCGATGTCGGCCGTGAGCCTACGTTCACTCGCCTCGCCCTCTGCGCCGAGCTTGCGCAACCGCAGCACCCAGGCTCCCGTCCCCGAGAGCTGACAATGCCCAACCCGGCCTGCGTCGCGATCACTGCCGCCGGGGTTCGCTCGGGCGCGCCGCGCACCACCGCCGCGCTACGTGGTGCGCGATTGCGGACAGAATCTGTCCGCATCCTCCGCTAAGCTACCCCTCATGAACCAACTCCCGACGACGACGGCTCGCTGCGTGAACCTTCGCTGCACGTGTGGAAAGCTCGAAGGGGCCCTGCACGGCTCAACCCAACACCCGGCGGGAGGGGCGCTCAGGCCGAGCAACCACTTCGTGTGTTTGTGTGACGATTGCCAAACTTACGCTCAGTGGCTGGGCAGAGCCGACATCCTGGACGCCAATGGCGGGACCGAGGTCGTGCAGGTGATGCCCAGACAGCTCCAGCTCGACGCGGGTCGTGAACACCTGCGGTGTGTACGCCTCTCGCCGCAAGGGATGTATCGCTGGTACGCAGGCTGCTGCAATACTCCGATAGCCAACACCCTTGGTCCGGGCAGCCCGTTTGCTGGCGTCGTCGCGTCGTGTCTCGCGCTGGACGAAGCAGCGAAGACCCGTACGTTCGGGCCCATCAAGGAACGAGTCTACGGCAAGTTCGGCAAAGGACCGCTACCGGAGGGCACCAGCCAGACGGCGTCGTTGCGTTTCTTGGTGACGACGTTGCCCCGCATCTCGTGGTGGTGGTTGCGCGGTGGTGGGCGGCAGTCACCCTTCTTCTCCAGTGGCGGCGCTCCCGTCGTAGAGCCACAGATCGCGCGACCGTCGGAGTGAGGCGGCACGAGGAAGCGATTCGCACGGCAACAATAGTTGCAATACGTGTGCAATTTCACATTAGTTGCATTTAGTCATTTACTTGCAACTACATTGCGATAATGAAGGGGCGTGTGGTCAACGCTCGTTCAGGGGTCGCGTCGTGGTTGACGTGCCGTTTCTCCTAGTGGGGTTCGGTTTGGGGGCACGACACGCCACCGATCCGGACCACGTCGCAGCGTTGTGGAACTTCGTCACTGCCCAGCAAAAGCCGTGGAGTGCGCTGCGCCATGCAGTTGCCTGGGGCGTCGGCCACGCGACGTCGTTCACTTGCGTCGGGTTGCTCGTCCTGCTGTTCGGAATACGGCCGGCGCCGTGGTTCGAGAGTGCGAGCCAGATCCTGGTCGGGACCATGCTGCTCGGGCTAGGTCTACACCGCCTTTTCTACCGCCACCGCCAATCCAGCGTGACCCCGGGTAGGGCCGTGTCGCTCTCAACGGCTGCGTCGACACACCCAATTGGGCCGAGACACTCGCAACCCTCGGCGAAACCGCTGCAGGCAGCTGCCTCACGCCGCCCCGGCAGCGAGACGTTCTTCGTAGGTCTGGTGCACGGCCTCGCGGGTTCGGCCGCGGTCGCCCTGTTGTTGCTCACGACGCAGACATCACGCTCGACCGCCCTCGGATACCTATTGGTGTTTGGTCTGGGAAGCGTGCTCGGCATGGTCGCGATCACGCTCACTTTGTTGTTGCCCATGAGCCGTTTCGCGGCCCGGCTCGATGCACGAACCGGCCGCTTCTCACTGATCCCCAACCTGCTCAGCGCGGGCTTGGGTGCCTTGATCTTGTTCGATGTTCTGCGCGGCTAGTGCCGCTTTCGTTAGAGGTTGTTCATGCCCACTGATCGGATCCCCGTTACCATCCTCACCGGCTTTCTCGGCGCCGGAAAGACTACGCTCCTCAATCGGATCTTGAACGAGCGCCACGGCTTGCGCATCGCGGTGATCGAAAACGAATACGGGGAGATCGGTATCGATCAGGGCTTGGTGATAGACGCCGACGAGGAGATCTTCGAGATGTCCAACGGCTGCATTTGCTGCACCGTGCGCGGCGATCTGATTCGGGTACTCGGCAATCTCACGCGCCGCAAAGACAAGTTCGACATCGTGCTCGTCGAGACCACCGGGTTGGCCGACCCTGGGCCGGTGGCACAGACGTTCTTCATGGACGAAGACATTCGGGAAGAATATCGGCTCGACGCCATCGTCACGCTCGTGGACGCCAAACACGTCGGTCAACAGCTGGGCAGAAGCCGCGAAGCTACGGAACAGGTGGCCTTCGCCGACGTGATAGTGCTGAACAAGACGGATTTGGTTGCCGCCGACGAGCTCGACGCGATCGAGGCGCGCTTGCGGCAGATGAACCGCATGGCCAAGGTATTCCGGACCAAGAACGCCGAGCTACCTATCGACCGTGTATTGGCTCAACGCGCCTTCGACCTCGACAAGGCGCTCGCCAAACGGCCCACCTTCCTGGAACCAGAATACCCGTTCGAGTGGACGGGCGTGTTCACCTTGGAGCCGGGACGCTACGAAGTGCGGCTCGACGTCGGTCCGGACCCAGACATGACCGTGGTGGCGACGACCTTGAGCGCCGCCTCTCCTCGAGAGGTGGAGCAGACCGCCGAGCGCTGTGTGCGGTGGTTTGCCGAACCACCGGTGGACGTAGCCGTTGGCGGTTCGATCGACATCGATCGTTGCCCGTCGAAGCTCGAGCTGACGGGGCCGGGTCACAAGTCGTTTTATCTCACCGTCGATGCGCCGTCACACCTCGCGCTCTACACCGAACACCTCCCGGAAGAGTTCGGCTTGTGCCTGGTCGAGCACCGCGGCCCGACGTTGACAGCGATCCCTCCCGAAGACCTCCGGAGGTTGGCTTGGCAGCCACCATCGCGCACCTTCGCTGCGCCTCATTACGAAGTCATCGCGCGCCAGCCGGTGCTGGAACGCAGATGGGTCGCGGCCCACGAACACGACGACGAGGTCGGCTCGGTGGCGATCGAGACTGGCGGCAGCGTCGACCACGCGCGCCTCACCCATTGGCTGCGCAACCTGCTCCAGACTCGCGGCGCCGACATCTTTCGCCTGAAGGGCTTCATCAGCATCGAAGGTGAAGAGCGAAGATTCGTGTTCCAAGGCGTCCACATGTTGTTCGACGGCCGCCCCGATCGACCTTGGGGGGACCTCCCGCGCACGAACCAGTTGGTCTTCATCGGTCGGAACCTCGACGCTCGAGCACTGCGCGAAGGGTTTGCTGCATGTTTGCGATGAACGGCACCAAACACGACCCCAAACTCGTCAAACCGGGCGGCGTATTGAGCCCGGGTTGGCGCCTGACGCTGGCAGACGTCGGTCGGCAGCTGGTTTGGAGCCCGCGCGGCGACGCGCTGTTCGTTGGGGACGCGACTGGAGCGGTGCAGGCACTTGCAGCTAGTTCTGGCGCACTGCTTTGGCAAGCCAAGGAACATCGTGGCGGCGTACTCGCCATGGCGATCCACACAGCGTCGCAAGGTCCTTCACGCGGGCTCGTGAGCACGGGTGAAGACGGCCTCGTGGTGTTCCATGACGTCGCCACCGGTGCGGTGACGGCCCGGCACGATCTCGGGTCGCGTTGGGTCGAACACGCTGCATGGTCCCCTACGGGAACGATGGTAGCCGTCGCCATTGGAAAGGACGTACATCTGTTCACCGCCGAAGGGCAGGCGCTCGGCGAACTCGGAACGCACCCGGCGACGGTGGCTGGTCTCGCGTGGTCGCCGTCCGGAGAGTTGTTCACCGCATGTTACGGTCAGGTCGCCGTGTGGGATCCGCTCACACGCCGTGCGTCGACGCGTTACGAATGTGAGTCTCCTCCGTTGTGTCTCGTTGCGTCTCACGACGGCTCGGTGCTCGCGAGCGGCAGCCAAGACTGCTGCGTGTACTTCTGGAGACGGGAAAACGGTCAAAAGTCCGCCATGTACGGGTACGCTCGCAAGCCCGCGGTCGTGTGTTTCGGCGCAGAGAGCAGGTGGCTCGCCACGACTGGAGGCGAGACACCTCTGATTTGGAGCTTCGAAGATGGTGGTCCGGAGGGCACGGAACCTTTGCCTTTACAAGTTCACACCTTACCGGTGACGGCCCTGGTCGCAGCGCAGAGCCGAAGCGTCCTAGCCACGGGCGGGCGTGACGGGGGCGTGGTGATCTGGAAGGTGGCTGGCCTTGCCACGGAGATCGTCGGATTCGCGCTCTGTGAACAGCCGATCGAACGCTTGGCGTTCAGACCCGACGACCAAGCGTTGGCCGGGCTCAACCGTGACGGACACGTGGAAGTCTGGCGTTGCCGTACGAACAAGGTGTGATCCGATGCGCCCTTCATTCGCCATCCCGTCTGCCGTCCTCTTGCTCCTCGCCGCTCCCGCGCGGGCGGAACTCAGTGAAGGCTGCAGCGCACTCGGGCAATCGATGGTGGAACACTCTTGTTTTCACTCGACATTCGGGCCGTTCGTCTCCGTACCGGGTGATCCCGGCGATGACGCCAGCCCTGCGACGCCAAACGTCGACGCCGTCCACACCGAGTACCGAGTCGGGTTACCTTTGCCAGGCGCGGCTCACGTCGTCACCTACGCGCCGCAGCGCTCGGGCAGCTGGTCGATATTCACGGGCAGCGACTTGCCGCTCGAGGTGATCGACGAAGGGGGCACCGCTTTGCCCCAAATCTTCGCACAACGAGCCGACACGGGGTGTGACGCGTTGCCGATCGCGCGCGTGTTCAAGCTCACCGCCAAGGAGCGTTACACGCTGCGGCTAGGCCCGGCCGATGCCGAGAGTGTGGTGCTCGTCATCGAATACGCCGACGACTTTCTCGTCGCGGTCGGACGCGACGAAGACGGCGACGGACACGGCTCCGGCCTCGACGCGTTCGTGACCAACTGCGCTCCGCCCACGGGGTACGCGCCGAACACGTCCGATTGTGACGACCAGGATCCCGAGATTCACCCCGCCGCCGTAGAGCACTGCGACGACGTCGACGAAAACTGCAACGGCAGCCCCGACGACGTGGGCCTGCAATGTCGCGCCGGAACGGGAGCTTGCGTGGCCGTCGGTACGTTCACTTGCGAAGGCGACGTCGCCACGTGCCAGGCCGAAGCGTTGGCACCCCAGGCAGAATCCTGCAACGGCAAAGACGACGACTGCAACGGCACGATCGACGACGACGGGGACGCGTTGTGCGAGGGCGTCGCCAAGCCGCGCTGCGTGCGGCGTGACTTCACCGCGTTCTGCGGCTGTTTACTCGACGCCGACTGCGGCGATCTCACGAGCGGCCGCGTGTGCGATTTGGATACGCTGACGTGCCGCGACGGTTGCTCGTCTCGACCTGGAGGCAACGCTTGCCCCGAAAACGAGCGCTGTGAAACCGAAGGTGGAGTGACGACGGGTATCTGTGTTGCCGTGTCCGACGAGGTCGACGCGCCGCCTCCCGATCGTCAAGTGCAACAACGCGGGCTCGGCAGCGAAGACCCCGAGGCAGGATGTCAGTGCAGCTTGGGCGCAAACTCGGCTCGCCGCGAGCCAGTGATCGGGCTGCTGATCGGTGTGGCGTCGCTGTGGCTTCGTCGCCGGCGGCGAGACTTGCAACGTTCACTCCCGAACGCAATGGGGGTTGGGCCCAGCATGGTGCGACGATTGCCGGCTCCCGCCCACCGCTTGCTCGACGTTTCGAGGAGTGGCGCCAAGCGCCTTGCACTTTGCGTCCTTGGTTTGGCTGTCTTTGGCTGTGGCGGTAAGACCGCCGAGACGGATGCTCCGGAGGCCGTAACCTCGACGGCTTGTCCGCAGCAGGTCGGGGACAAGCCGATTTCGCACGCGTGCAGTCACACCACCAACGGCCCGTTCGAAAACGTGGTCGCCTCGCCGTCGAGCAAGGAAGCTCCAAACGTCGACGCCATCCACGTGAGTTACCTCGTCGAACTACCGAGCGACGCGCCGGGCTACGTCGTGTTTACTCCGAGCCGCGATGGCGAGCACCTACTGTTGCTCGATCGAGAGACTCCCTTCACGGTGATGCTAGACTCTGCGACGCAGACACCGATCACCTCCGAAGCACTGCCAGGCTGCGAGACAGCACGATTCGGTGAGGTGTACGAGTTGTCCGCGCGCGATCCATACCTCATCCGGTTCTCCCCCTCTGACCACTCGAGCGTCCTGCTCTTCTTCGAGCACCTCGCGACGTTCGGCGATGGCGCGTGGCAGGAGGGGTGTCTGGCGAACGAGTGAGCTAGAGCGCGCCGAGCGGTGGTGGGCGGGAGCCGTCAGTTGTCTCACGGAGCTGGGCCCAACCCTCATCAGAGCCCGAGCTCCGTCAAACCCGGATGCGCCTCGGGGCGCGGGCCCGGTGCAGGCCAGTGGAACAGGCGTTGGGAAACGTCGATCGCTACGTCGTTGATGCTTGCCTCTCGGCGCTGCATCAGGCCACCGTCGTCGAATTCCCACTGCTCGTTGCCGTGAGACCGAAACCAGCTGCCGCTGGCGTCGTGCCACTCGTAGGCGAAGCGCACGGCGATGCGATTCCCAGTGAAGGCCCACAGCTCCTTGATCAGCCGGTATTCGTTTTCGGTTTGCCACTTGCGCGTGAGGAACTGGGCAATCGCCGGCCTGCCCGCAAAGAACTCGGACCGGTTGCGCCACCGACTGCCCTCCGTATAGGCAAGGCACACACGCTCGGGGTCACGCGTGTTCCACGCGTCTTCGGCGCGGCGCACTTTCGCCACTGCCGTCTCACGGGTAAATGGAGGGACCAACGGCGCGGTCACGAACGCACCTCCCCACGCAAGAGGACGTTGGGGCGTGTCGGACCGGGGACGTAATGGGCACGGACGCTCATGGTACGTCTCACCACGCCTTGTACGGGAGAAACTTGCCGTTCATGGTGACTACCACGCGGTCGCCTTTGGGATCCTCGACTTTGACGACGTCGATCTTGAAGTCGATGGCGCTCATGATCCCGTCGCCGAACTTCTCTTGGATGACGTCCTTGAGCGCCAAACCGTAGACCTGCATGATCTCGTAGAACCGGTACACGAGGGGATCGGTGGGCACGGTTTGACCAAGTGACTGCCCTTTCAGCGGGTACTGCGTGAGCGCATCAGCGACTTCAGTGGTGAGCCCGAGCGCTTTGCACAACTTGCCGGCGGGTTCCTTGGCCATCGAGTTCTCGCCGTACACGGCCGAAGCGATGTACGTCTCGGCCATGCCAATGGCTTCACTGAGCGCGGCCCAGGTGACTCCCTGTCGTTGTTTTGCGTCGAGGATGGCGGCGGTCATTGCGGATTTGTTCATGCATGCGGATTTGTTCATGCAGCAGTGGAGTGCAACGAACGGGCCACCGCGCAGTCGAGCTGCTCGGGCGCACTCTGCCGTGGAATGACGCGTGTTTGACGGTCAGCTTCACCAAATGTGGTGAATTCGAACGGGAGCTCGGAGCAGGTGCGCGAAGCATGGGTGAAACGTTCGGGCACCACACGGCGTAGCGAGCTCAGCGCCGGATCCCGAGCTTGTTCATTCGGTGCCGCAACGTGTTGGGATGGAGGCCCAAGGCGGCCCCTGCCCCGTTCGGACCCGACAGCCGCCAGCGGGTTTTCTCCAGCACCTCCAAGATGTGGGCTCTTTCGATGTCACCCAGCGTCGCGGCCGCCGCGACTTTCGACGCCGCTGGTGGTGTCTCACTCGTGTCGAGGCTGAACGCGAAGGCGGATTCGAGGATCTCGATGCTGTCGCAGTCGCTCATGATGGCCGCGTTTTCAATCACGTTCTGCAACTCACGAACGTTGCCAGGCCAGTGATAAGAAGCCAACTTGCGCACCCCCACATCGTCCACCCGCCCAAGAGGGCGACCAAGCTTGTGCTCGAGCTGCGTCAGGAAATGACGCACCAACGCCGGTAAGTCCGAGAGGCGCTCGCGCAAGCTGGGTACGGCCACGGGCAAGACGTTCAAGCGGAAGTAGAGATCGGCGCGAAAGGCCCCTGACTTCACCATGCTCTTCAAGTCGCGGTTGGTCGCCGCGATGACGCGCACGTTCACCTCCACCGTCTCGCTGCCCCCAACGCGCTCGAAACGCCGCTCTTGGAGCACGCGCAGCAACTTCGACTGCGTCTCGGGCGCAAGCTCACCCACTTCGTCCAGGAACAGAGTGCCGCCGTTGGCCTGCTCGAAACGGCCCGCCCGGCGATTGCCGGCACCGGTAAACGCTCCGCGCTCGTGCCCGAACAGCTCGCTGTCCACCAGGTTGGGTGCGATCGCGGCGCAGTTGAGCTGCACTAGCGGTTGCTGACGGCGCGCGCTCGCGTGGTGGATGGCCCGGGCGACGAGCTCCTTACCCGTGCCCGTCTCACCGAGGACGAGAACCGTGCTGTCGACGCCGGCAACCTTCGTCACGGTCTGGTATAGCCGCTGCATCGCCGGGCTACTGCCGACCATGTCCGGCACGCCGCGTACCTCGGCGATTTCGCGCCGCAAGTTGTGATTCTCTTGCTGCAAGCGCTCTTTGAGTCGTTGTACCTCGGTGAGCGCGCGACGCAGGCGCTCCTCGGTTTGGCGGCGGATGGTGATGTCGCGGAACACGACTACCGCGCCGCACGAGGTGCCGTCGTGGTAGATGGGTGTGCTCGTGTACTCGACGGGAAACGACGTGCCGTCCTTGCGCCAGAAGACTTCGTCCTGCACGTTGCGGATCATGCCATCGGCGAGGGCAGCGTAGATGGGGCAGGACTCGCGGGTGTAGCACCCTCCGTTGGGGTGCGAGTGATGGACGATGTCGTGCATCGATCGACCCAGCAGCTCGCTCACGTCGTGGCCCGTCATGCGGGCGGCTGCGGGGTTGACGAACGTGCACCTCCCGGCGCTATCGAGTCCGTAGATCCCCTCCCCCGCCGCGTTGAGGATCAGCTCGGCTTGCGCGCGCCACGTCGCTGCTTCGTCGTGGTGTACCGACTGAGGCACTGCCACGAGCCGTGGCGCGCCTGCGGCAATGTCCAAGCGTTGTGGCCTGCGCGGAATCGTCGATGTCATGACCGCCAGTAGGCGGCATCGACGTTGCAGGAGCGGTGCCGAAGTGTTCCTAGTGGGTTTCCTGCACCGCGTCGCGCGAGGAAGAGCGCGACGCAGGCGGTCCGCTTGCCGAGAATGGGCTTACGCGTGAATGTCCGTCAACTGTCCGCCGCCAGCGCCGAAGTTCTCCGTCGGCACGCCGGCGGCCGTGATGGCCGACGCCAGGATCAGAGAGTTGTTCTTCGTTCCGACCTCCAGGTATTGACCCTGCTTGAAGAACCCTCCCGCGTTGCCAGCGATGATCACCGGAGATGGGTTGAAGCCGTGACTCGGGCCGTCGGCGTTCGAGTTGGTCCAGTAGATGAACGCGTGTTCGAAGAGGCCGCGCGCTTTGAACGCCTCGACGACGTGGGCGAAGGTTCCCATCCGGATCACGTCGATCTCGGCGTGCGCGTCCTCGGCCCACTTGTCGTTGCCCGCGGACGCGTCACTGTTCGTGCGGTGGCTGATCTTGGGGAAGGTGTTGTACGCACCGGTCGCCGTGGTCTTGTAGATCGTGCCGTCCGTGCCGTCGCCCCACTGCAACGTCGCGGTGCGGTTGAGGTTGCAGGCAAACGCGAGCGCCACCATCTCGCCGTGGAGCTTGACGATGTCTTCGATCATGTGACCGTTGGTGTTGAACTGCACGCCATTCTTGAAAGCGTCCAAGCCCGTCTTGTCGTAACCGTCGTCGACGCAGTAGTTGACCGCGGTCTCCGGAGAACCTTCGTTCACTTCGTTGGCGTTCTCACCCACGACCATCAGGCTTTGTTCGAACTGGCGAATACCCTCGAGGTGGTTGGTGAGCCGACGCTTGTCCTCCGCGTTGGCCTTGGCGAGCAAGGATGTGAAGTCGTCCATGACGATGTCGTTGACGCTATGGCGACGGATCAACATTTCGTCGGCCATGCTCGGCCCGGATGAACCACCACCGGTGCCGCCGCCGGAGCCGGCGGGACCGACCAAACCCATCAGCTTCTTGTAGGTCTCGTAGGGGTTCAGCTGCGCGGACCGAGCCGGGGTCTGCCCCCCCGTGAACGAAATGCGTTCAGCGATGTACGCACCGCGCTGTGAACCCGCGTACAACGTCAGGGGGTCCGTGCCCGCTGGATTGACAGCTTTCGAGATCACCATGTCCGCGGAAGGACCGCCACTCGTCGACGCGTTGCCACCGCTGCCCGGCGCGATGCCGGTGATGGCTTGAACGTAACCTTGCGCGTGTCCGCAGTTACCCGGCGAGCCACCAGGCCACTTGATGCCCTTTACCATGAGCAAGTCGGCCGCGTAGGGCGCGAGCGGAGCAACGCCTTTGCCCGACATGGTCGCTTCCGACAGGGCTCCCGCAGCCGACGGCCAGAAGCGGCTTTGCACGACGCCGTTCGCGGCGACGATGAAGAAACTGAAGATGGGCTTTTCGTCTTGGCCCCAAGCCGAACGTTCCTTGATGCTCGCCAGGAACGGCAACGCGACAGCGATGCCTCCAGTCCCACGCAAGAAGGCGCGGCGGTTGATGCGCGTACGATTGGTCGGAGGTTGAAACATGCTCATAACGTCGTGCTCGGGTGGCGATTGAGGAAAGCGGGACTCTTGGCTAGCTCGACGATCAACGACTTGAGGCTGCCGGTGCCTGACTTGCTGATCGCGGCGAGTTCGTTTATCAAGGGCTCGTCTTCGGCGATGATGTCTCGCTGCAACACGTAGCTGAGGAGGTTCTTGGCGTAGCAGCGGTGTGCCTCGTCGCTGCTCGCCAGAACGTTCATGAGTTCTGCCGCGCCCGTGAATTCGGTGAGCCCGCTGGCGAACGGGTATGCCGAATGCGCGTCGACGGGTCGGTCCTGGTCCATCGTGCGGTAACGACCGAGCCCATCGAAGTTCTCGAACGCGTAGCCTAACGGGTTGATGTAGTTGCCGTGACAAGCCTCGCCACACGTGCCCTTACCCGTGTGCTTCTCCATGCGTTCACGGTCTTGTTGACCCGCCACCGGAGCGGGCGGTAGCGGAACCCCGTCGCCCGGCTTCGGCAGCTTGGCGCACAAGACTTGGAAGTTGATGAACAAGCCGCGATGGATCGCGTCCGAGTGAGTGTCGTCCCCGAACAACGCCAGGTACGGCACTTGTGCGAAGAAGCCTGGGCGCTCCGCGCCTAGGTCCATGAGCGTCATCTCGGTAGGTGCGGGTTTGCCGTAGAGCGACGCCATCGCCGGGCCGACGTAACCCTGAGTCGAGGTCAAGATCTCGTGTAAGCCAAGCCCCTCTCGATAAATGCGGTCGAAAAACAGCCGTGATGCCACGTCGAGCTCGGCGTTCGTCGCAGGGTCGTACTCCTCCGTGAACTTCACGATTTCGCGGTATCGGCTGAACTTGAACAACTCCGCATGCATCTCCGTGTGCGCGTGTTTCGCGGCGTCCTCGTCGAGCATCGTGTTCACCAACGCGACCACGCCGTCGGTGGTGTCGAGGGCGCCGGACGCCGCTTGGTCGAGCAGTTCGTCGTTCGGAGTGCTGTTGCGTAGCCAAAAAGAGAGCCGCGCCGCGATCTCGAAGCCGTTCAGCCGCTCGCCGTCGGGCGTCGACTCCGCGCGGTACAAGAAATAGGGACTCTGCAGCATTGCCTGCACGACGAGGGACGCCCCTTTGGTAAAGGCCGATTGTTCGCCGCCGAGTGTCGCGCCCTCGTCGAACAAGGCCGTGTACCGGGTGAGCTCATCGGCCGTCAGGGGGCGCCGGAAAGCGCGCCTTCCAAACGATGCAACGAAGGTGGGACCATCCGAACCGGCAGCGATGCGCGCCGAAGCAGCGTCCGTGTTGACGAGCGTCGCGATCTCTTCGGCCGCCAATCGATAGGAGTCGCGCATGTCGTTGGTGACTTCGAGCACCCGCTCGTTGTTGGGGAACAAGGTGAAGCCGCCCACCGGGCGCAAGAACGAGTTGGCCTGAGTCGGCGTCTCCGGGAGTTTCAGCACCTCACGGACCGAGTTGGCCCACTGCTCGTTGGTGAGCTGAATGGCGCGCGAATAGTGAGGTTCACCGTCGAGGTTGAACGCGGGTGCCGCTGCGCCGTTGGTCGTGGGCGAGGTCGTGTCGGTCGCACCCGATGTCGGCGTTCCTCCTGGTTCAGTACTGCCTGGGTTTGCCGTTGCACCCGGCTCGCCTGTCGCACCGTTGTCCCCGCCGGGCGGAGTGGAAGCGGTTACATCCCCGTTGTGTGTTTCACCACCCGAAAAATCCCAGCTGGGCTCGGGCGCCGCACACGCAAACAAGAACGGCGCTGACCAAAACGTACGACGTACGATCTGCATGTCCGAGCAAATGGCGAACCACTCGTCGTTCCAGCCTGCT
The DNA here is from genome assembly GCA_966249405.1 of uncultured bacterium. Taxonomy (GTDB): domain Bacteria; phylum Myxococcota_A; class Polyangia; order Polyangiales; family Polyangiaceae; genus SZUA-265. Next base: position 14,920 of record CBINDO010000066.1, read on the forward strand.
CATGTCCGAGAGCGCGAGCTTTCCGTGCTGGTCTCGGAATTTTCGAAGACGAATGGAAGCCTGTGAGACTACACGAGCCTCGGTGTTACTCGCCCTGTTTCACGAGCGACCCACAAACAGACGCACACGTAGCGAAGCGGCACTCGGTGGCAACGTTTGCAGTGAAAACGTTTTGCACATCGTATGAATCGATTATCGCAACACGTGAACAGCCGTGAAAACGGTTACATCCGTTGAAGCCCACCACATAAGCCGTTTTAAGTTAACACCATCAAAGCGTCCACTCACGCGCATGGCTCTGGTTGCTCCGCTGGTTACGATTCCACAGCGCGCGCTCAGCCTGGCTAATCAGCCCTCGCCCATTAGCCGAGCAGGTCACGAGCGACCTCGGCCACGCGCGGGCGTTGGAGCGAACTTTGGACGCAGGGGCAAACGCGGGGAGGTATGGAGTTGCGAGGTGTACGCGTCGCGTGGTGGGCAAGGGTCACGCGCCCTCCCACGGGCATTTTGCGCCGGCCGAACTTGGGATCTTTGTGACCCCAACGCAAGCACGCGGGCGGTACGAGGATTGTTGAACCCCGCCAACGTCACCTTCACCACTGCAAGATACGGTCTTTGACGCGGCCCGATGGACGAGCACGCGCGAGACTCGAAACAGCAGTGAAGGCCTTCGAGGAGTACCCATGTCGAATTCCGATTTACGAGGAGCGTCCCCAATCTTGGTGCGGCGTTGCACCAGCTTTGCGGCCACGCCTTGGCGAGGTCTGACCAAAGCAGCCTGTTTCTCTGCGGCTTGCGTCACTCTGGCCTGTGGCTCGACTTCGTCGGGCGCGGACCCCCGGGCCAGCGACACGACGAGTCAGGCACCGACGCCGCCGTCGGGTCCCCCGACCACTTCGGAACCCCCGACGCCGTCCCCCGGCTCGACCACCACGCCACCGCCGGCAACGCCCCCCGGCACGCCTCCCGTCGTCAATCCGCCGACGACTGGGGCACCCACGACGAGCGAGCCACCGGCTTCCGACACCTCCGGTGCCGAGACCTCCTCGGAGGGCGGGCCCACCGTCGCGCCCACATCTGGTGAGACACCAGCACCCGGCGGGGGCTGCACGGTCGGCGGTTGGCCATCGGCAGATCCCGAACTTCCGGGGCCGTTCGAGATCGTGACGGAGAACGAAGTGGGCCCGCTGGCAGGCGAAGGTGAAGACGGAGAGCCCGTAGCGTTCACTGTGTTCCGCCCCGCGACACTCGGCGATGGCGGCCGCTGCCACCCCATCGTCACTTGGGGCAACGGTACGGGTTCCAACCCGAGCCTGTACAAGGCGCTGCTGGGCCACTTGGCGTCTCACGGCTTCATCGTCGTGGCGTCCGACAGCCCCAACGTCGCGAGCGGTAACCCACCGCCCATGGTGGCGGGCGTGACCTGGCTGATCGAAGAGAACGACAACCCGCAGAGCCCATATTTCCAACACATCGACGTCGCTCACGTCGGGGCCACTGGCCACTCGCAAGGCGGTTTCGCCAGTACGCAGGCCGGCGGAGACAGTCACGTTACCACCATCGCTCCGTTGTGCGGCGCGTCGCCGCAACGCAACCTGCACGGACCAGCGCTCTTGTTGTGCGGCGGCGCGGACGACGTGGTCGACTGTGATGGCATCGCCAACGCGCTCGATGCCAGCACGCAGCCCGCGATGTTGGCCAACTACATCACCGCCGACCACGCCAACTGGATCACCTTCCGCGGCACGACCCTGAGCCCGATGGAGGTGGCGACTACCGCGTGGATGCGCGTACACCTGATGGCCGACACCGAACTACGCCCGTGGTTCTACGGCGCCTCGTGCAAACTGTGCACCGACGACGCATGGGAGATCACCCAAAAGATGATGGACGAATGAGCGAACCGGTTTGATGCCGATGTTTCGGAGCTGGACTACAACACGCCTTCGAAAGGCAACTCGATGCGCTTGTGAAGGTTCCTGGAAAACTCCAACAGCTCACGCTGCGCCGACGTGGCGATGCCGAGGTAGCGAAATGCGCCGGCGCAGTCTTTGGGTGAGAAGGCAGCCACATTCTTGTTGAACAAGGACATCGCGCCAACCACGGTGCGCCCCACGAGGGACGCTGTCACCACGGCGGTCGGCGCTCCGTTGCCCGTCTTCGGCATGAGCTCGTGGATCAGAGCGCGTTGTTTGGCCGTCGGGCTCCCACCGGCTGAAAACACGAGCACACGCGTCGCGTTCGCGGCCTTGGGAGCCCCCTTGGTCACGAACTCGATCCAATCGCCCCACTCGGCGTCGGTTGCCGCGTGCTGATTCTGGATCAGGACGAAGCAATTGTGAAACCGGTCGAAGGTGATGTTAGCCATGATAACCGTCAGCCCTCCTACTCCCCGTGAGCCTACGGGACTGCCGGCCCGGAGCATAAGGCAACACGGCGTATCACCGAGCGCCAAAGGGAAGTCACGGATGTCGGTCTGACGCCCACTTCGAGTCAGTGTGTACCGAATTGGAGTGCGTCCACCTGTCGCGCCACCGCTTGCCCTCCGCTAAGCCATTGACGCCACGATGCGGAGTCTGTTTGTTGTGGCGCGATGGTTGGCTCGTCCTCTTCGCGCGGTTCGCGCGAGCTTCGTGCAGTTTGCTTGGTGGTCGGACTTTTGGCGCTCGCTCTGCCGGCGCGCGCGGACGTCAGCGACAACATGGCACTGCTGACGCAAGCGGGGGATCTCGACAAAAAATCGTCCGAGCTGGCCGACGCGGGGGATCTCGTGGGGGCCACGACCGCTCTGCGGGAGTCACTGCGCCTCCAAGAGGAGCAGGTCGCGCCGTCGCTCACGCCGGACGCGCAGACGCTTCTTCGCCTCGAGCTGACGGAGCAAAAGCTGAGGCTGGTAGCGTTGTTGGCTGGACAGAACCAGTTTCTCGAGGCGCGCGATGTTCTCGCCGCGGAGCTCCGCTTTCACGAAACGCTGACGGTGCCGGACCGATACGCTGGCGATCTTCCCGCGTGGCGCACCACCCTCGCTCGGCTCGAGATGGACGCACGGCTACTTCAAGTGCAGCACGCGATGGAGCTGCACGCCAACGACCGCGATAGCGAAGCCCTGCTCGTGTTGCAGAAGGTGCTCCCCGAGCTAGACGGCCGGGGGGACGTCGACCCCGCCGGCCTAGCTGCGGTGAACGCGGTCGCTGGTGACGTGCTCGCCCAGTCGCTCGCGTACTCAGAGGCCGAGGCGCGTTACCTGAAGGCGCTGGCCTATGGCGAGCAGGCGTATGGCGCGAACGCGGACGAGTTGCTTGCCACTTTGGGCAAACTCGGTCAGCTCGCGATCGCGCGCGGCACACCCGAAACCGGTGCCGTGCACTTGGTGCGCGCCCACGAGATCGCACGCGCGAGCGGCGACCCACGACGCGCCGATACGGTCAAAGACTTGGGGATGCTGCTGTGGCACCGCGGAGACGATGGCGAGGCGGTTCACGTGTTGGAGCGCGCCATCACTCTGTACGAAGCGCGCACCGACCAGGCGGCGATCCCCGGTCTGCTCGCCACTCGGTTGTTTCTCGCGACGGTGCTCGACGACATGGGCGAGTTCGAGCGCGCCGAAAGCGCCTACCAACTGCTCGACAGCCAGTTGGCGGCGTTGATCGGACGCGACCCTGCGCTCGTCGGCTTGAAGGCGGTGTATCTGCGCCGTTACGGCGTGCATCACTTGCGGCAAGCCCACTACGACCGCGCCGCGGCGGCCCTGCTCGAAGCCATCGAGATCACCAAGAGTTTCGCGCCAGCCGACAGTGCCATGGTCGTGCAACAAGGCTGCGACCTCGGCGAAGTGTATTGGGCCGCTGGCGACTTGGCGCGCTCGCTCGAGCCCATCGGTCGCTGCTTCGACTCGCGCGAGGCCGACGTCACGCGTGTGCTCGCGACGGGAACCGAGGAGCAGAAGCGAGCGTTCCTCGGGAGCTACCTGGTCGCGTTTCAGAAGACGATGAACGCCCAACGTCTGGGCGGTAACGACAACGCCGCCCTCAACCGCCTCGCGCTAACCCAAGTGTTGCGGACCAAGGGGCGTGTCTTGGATGCGATGACCAGCGCCGGTGCAGCGCTTCGCGGCGAACAGACGCAAGAGGTCCGCGAGCTGATGGCACGGCTCACCTCCGTGCGCGCGCGGATGGCGAGCCTGGCGTCTTCGGGCATGGGCTCCGCCTCCGACGTCACGCGATTGAGAGACGAAGCAACGGCTATCGAGGCGAAGCTGGGTGAAGTGAACGCCGACTTCCGGGCGGCACTGCAGACGATCGACGTCGGCAGCATCCAGCAGCGCCTAACGAGCGACGACGTGTTGCTCGAGATCGTGCAATACCGTCCCCTCGACGCGCACTACCGCAAAGCCGAGCCGGATTTGCGCTACCTCGCCTACGTCGTGCACCGCGACGGCGAGCCCCGCGCCTTCGACCTCGGCTCCGCGCCGACGATTGACGCCGCCGTCGCGTCGCTGCGCGCGGTACTGAAGAACCCGAGCCAAGACGTCACGGCTCCCGCTCGGGCGCTGTTCGACCTCGTGATGGCTCCGGTGGTAGGAGCGCTGCAAGGCAAGACTCACGTGTTCGTCGCGCCAGACGGCGCTCTGAACACGGTACCGTTCGCGGCGCTGTCGGACCAAGAGGGCTTCCTCGTGAGACGATACGACTTTACGTATCTCACGAGTGGTCGCGACCTGTTGCGCTTCGGCGCCCAACCTGCCGCGTCGGGCCCGCTCGTGGTGTTTGCGAACCCAGAGTTCGGCACCGCAGACGGCGCGGTATCGGGCGGCAGCACCAAACTCGCGCGCGTCGTGTTTGGGCCCCTGCCCGGCACCCAAGCGGAGGCCGACACGCTCCACGAGCTGTTCCCGGACGCCGTGATCCAAACCGGCACGAATGCTGCGGAAGCCACGGTCAAGCAAGTGACCCGCCCGTTTGCATTGCACCTGGCGACGCACGGTTACTTTCTGCCGACGACATCGCTGAGCAACCTCTCCGGCCCCAACGGCGAAGCACTAGACGCAGACGTCGCCAAGCAACGTCTGGCGCTCGCCGAGAACCCGCTCGTGCGTTCCGGTCTGGCGTTCGCTGGGGCCACCGGACTGCGCGGTCAAGGCGGAGAAGACGGCGTGCTGACGGCGCTCGAAGCCTCGAGCTTGGATTTGACCGGCACTCAGTTGGTCGTGCTTTCGGCGTGCCAAACCGCCGAAGGAGAGATCAGCCAAGGTGACGGCGTCTACGGCTTGCGACGCGCCCTCACCGTGGCAGGCGCAGAAGCACTGGTGATGAGTTTGTGGTCCGTCGACGACGAAGCCACGAGTTACCTGATGCGCGGCTATTACCGGCGTTTGAAGGAGGGCCAGGGTCGTTCGGCCGCGCTTCGCGACGTGCAGCGCGTGTTGGCTGATTCACCCGCGACGAGCCATCCTTACTTCTGGGCGGCGTTCATTCCGTCCGGCAATCCGGGTGCAATCGTGGTGCCGGCGACCCGCGAGCCCGCCAGCAGCGATGTCGCGACGACGGCCGACGTTTCCGAGCCGGTCGAAGACGACGGCGCCGACTCGAGTTGGTTCGACTCGGACGACGACTGGGAGACGGCAACGCCGAGCTTCTCCGGGAGCCTCGGCGCCATTCACCTCAACGCCGAAACACGCGATGGCAGTCCACAGCTCGCGGGCACCGACGTGTACCTGAGCATGGATGTCTCACTTTTGAGCGCCGCGTTCGGCGAGGACTTCGGCAACGAGGCGCGCGGCTTCGCGATTTACGACCGCCTCGGCGCGAACCTCGGCTGGGTCACGCTCGGCGGCGATACGTTGTCGACCCTCAATTGGGAGTATAACGCCTTGCTCGGTTACCGCGCGCGTTTCCTCGGCGTGTTCGCCGGCATCCGTTGGGGAAGCGGCGCGGTCGTGAGCGACGACTTCACCAACTCGGGTGCCTACTTCCCACCAGCGGCTCGCCTCGAGTTACCGTGGTTCTGGGATTCTCGCATATCGGCGCTGGGTTACTACGGCAGCATCACCCACAAACGCGAAGCGGTGGGCCTCGACGTGCGCATCCCGCTGGGCGGCCCCGAAGTCTGGCTCCAAACCGGTTTCAGCCGCCTGCAAGGGCGCACCAGCCAAAACAACGAAGCGTGGATGATCCCGGTCAGCGTCGGATTCTCTGGCGAAGATTAACCCCAGAGTTCGGTTCAGTAGAACGGAACTCTGCAATGTGGCAGTCCCACCGACTGATAGTCTGCCGTACGAGTAGCGCTTCGAACGCCTTCACACCTGGGGCGGCGGCATCGCGGTAAGGTCAACACAGCCGAACCGTGGGTTTAACTCGCTCTTTTCGCTTCTTGCATCGCGAGCGGTGCGGGCCTTTCGGCGTCCCGCTTCGCCGAACGCAAAGACGCACCCGCAAGTTTACAATCGCAACACGCAACGTCAGAGCCTCGGACGAAAAACCCGGCGACGAAGAACCCGGCCTGCGGCGCGGTCGCTGCTGCCGGGTTTCGTTCAGACGCGTCGCGGCCTCGCCCAGCGCGTGCGTCGGTCGCCGCGACTGCACGGTGCGCCGTCCGAGCGTGTGCGGTCGGTCACCACTCACCGTCAGTCGCGATCGACGCTCTCGACGATTTCGCGAGTGCTGGTGCCGTCCCCCGGCGGTTGCCCCGCTTTTTCGTCGTCCTTCTTCTCTTCTTCCACGAGCACCAAGGCACGGTCGCGATGTTGCCCTTTGGGCAGCGGACCGTCCGCTTGGGCGCCGTGGCCTGCGGCTCCGCCGCAGGCCACGCACACGGCGAGACACGTTAGCGTCGAGGCCGCGTGTTTCATGGCGTGTGCTCGAAGCCGAAGACCTGAACCAAGACGCCGTCAGCGGCTTCGGTTCGGGCGCGCAGAGACGACGGCGGCGCGGTGGCGGGCGCGGGTTCCAGCTCCAAGCCGCGGGAACGCACGCAACCGGGCGCGCCTTCGTCGAGTTCGAGCGCGCGTTGGTTGCAGTCCCCGGAGTTGGAGGGGATCGACGAAACCGAGGCGAGTTGCCCTTCGGGCTGGCTACCCTCCGCGGCCTTCTGCGCGGCCTGGGCCAGGCTCTCGAGCGGCTCCAGCGAAGCGACGACGTAAACGCGCTCCGTCCCGATGTCCTTTTCGTTCAGTCGAAAGCTCTGTTCACCCGTCGGGATTCGCAGATCGGCCCCGGGGGCGATCGGGTTCGCGACGCCGATGCGAGCGTCGGGGAACAACACGTTCACGGTTCCGTCGGGGCTCTTCTGGAACAGGTAGACGTGGGCCGGGCGCGAGACCTGCACCGAGAAGCTGATGCGCGAGTTCGTCGGAAGCGCCGTACCCGGTCCGATCACCGTGCTCGCCGTCTCACCAGGTTTGGTCGCGTTGACGGCAAGCGCGAGCGAGAGCTCGCGACGTTCCTCGTCGGGAACGAGCTCTTGGTACGCTTGCGCGAGCGCCTTACGGCGCGCCTCTTCGTTCGGGGCCGCTTTCAATCCGTCGTACAACTCCGGCACTTTGCTCATCCGCCGTCGCAGGTTCTCGCTGCGCGTGGCGTACGTCTCCTTGTCGAGGACACACGCGTTGTACTCTTCACACAGACGTTTGGCCTGAGCGCTGTACTGCTCGGTCTGTTGATCGATTTGGCGCAGCGCCACTTCGTCGCTCTTTGCGTGGAGGTCACCCAAACCAACGGCGGAGAACCCTCCCTCGATCTGGCTGCCCTCGTAGCTGAACTCGCTGGCGCAGTTGATTTGCACGCGCTCTTCGCTCCCGCAGTTCACCGGCGTGTGAGCTTCACCGCTGGAACCACACCCCAATAACGAGAGGGCGGACGAAAACGCAAAACCGAGTTTACGTGAACTAGTGAACATGACGTGTGCCACCCTATGCCACCGCTTCCGTCCCATGCAACAGCGGCGTTGACGCAAGCATTGCGCGGGTACCAGAGAGGTGAGAGGCGTAACCACCGGGGCGTCCGGTTGTCCCCTTTCGGGACGCGATGCGGAGCTGCTTTCGGCCCTACCGCGCGGGCAGCGAGACACGCGCCGAGAGCCCCCCACCTTGACGCGAGACGAGCTGAAAGTTTCCGCCCATGGACGCGACGTAGTCGCGCACCAACGTTAATCCGTACCCGTTGCCCCGTTCACCGTCCAGGCCGAGCGAAGAAGGCACCGGAGAGCCTCGGTCCAGTGCTTGCAGCACCTCCTCCGGCAGCCCTGGCCCACGGTCCTCGCAGGCGAGCTGGACTCGGTCGCCCTCGATGCGGGTGGACAGCTCGATCGTCGAACCGCGGGGGGCGAACTTCAACGCGTTGGAGACCAAGTTCGCCAGCACCGAGTCCTGGAGCAGCGAAGGTGAGGCACATACCCGAACGTCGCTCGGCCCGGAGAGCGCGATCGTCAGGTCTTTCCGGCGGGCACGTTCCTCGAACAGCGACACGACTTGTTTCCAAACGTCGAATACTTCGATCTCTCGGCGCTCGACGCGGCTGTCCGTCGCCGCTTTCAGCGTGCCGCGCATGCGGTTGGCCATGGCCGCGATCTGGGCACGATCTTCTGCCTTCGGGTCGCCATCACACAGCTCGAGGCAATTGCTGATCACCTGCAGCGGGTTGGCGAGATCGTGGAACAGGGTCGCCACGATACGGCGCCGCTGCTTGACGTTTTCGTAGGCCTGCTCGCGACGGAGTTCGAGTTGGGAAAGGAGCGTGCTCGGCCAACGACGCAGCGTCGTGCCGAACGCGCCGTAGGCGATGGCGATCAACGCCGGAAAGTACCAAAACGCGCGTCCGTGATGAACCAGCCCAGCGGTGGTCATGGCCACCATGACCGCCAACATGAGGACGCCGAGAGGTTCGCTGATCGCAGCCGCGACGACGACGCTGCCCGCCCCCCAAGCTACCAAATTCGGGGGTAACGCCTCGGTGCGCCCGACCCAACTCCAGAACGTCGGCGTTGCCAGGGCGGTGATCCCAGCCCAGAACAGCATGTCGATGGTGCGGCGGCGTGCAACCCACCGATAGCGGATGGCCGCGACCGTCAGAACGAACGCGTTACCAGCGATCACTACCACGTAGTTGGGGTGAACCTGGAGCGTGGTGTACCGAATCACTTGAACGAAGGACAACACCATCGTCAATAGGAACGCGAAGTTAGCTGCACTGGCGCGGACCCTGGCGATGCTGGCACCCAGCGTCGCCGGGGCGAACTCCGATTCCGGCGGCAACGCGGTACGCGATCGGTCGAGCAGGTCCCAAAGTTCACCGACCAGTCCCCGAGTCCGCTCGGGACTGTCGTTTAGCGCCTGCGCGATCGCCTCGACGCTAGCGGCGACGCGTTGAGTCAACAGCGCCGAGAGCTGGCGTAGCGTGCTCTGAGTGTGCAACAGCCGCTGGTTGGAACGTTCGAGTTCGGCGACGCCGTGGCGCAATAGCCGTAGGAAGTGGCTCGAGAACAGCTGAAACAACACCACGACTGCCAACCAATTCGTCAACTGGATCGGCAGGATGAGCTCGTGACCGAAGTACCCGAGCACCTCGAAGCCCAAGACCATGGCGGCCGCTCCGCAGGTCATGACGACGCCCAGTAGTGTCCCACCAACGAGGGTGCCGAACCCGCACGCCAATGGTACGAAGACGAGCTCGTTTGGCCAGTTTCCGTTCGCGCCGAAGCCGGCGATGCCGAGGAGCTGCACATAAAACAACAACGCCGAGGTGACTCCGATCGTGGGCCAGGCTACGCCACGTCGCACCGCCCAGAACGCGAACCCGCAATACACCACGACCGAACCGCGCAATACGCTCAGTGTCCACGACGCGTGGTCAACGCACAGGATTGCCAGCGCCAGGAGCCCGGACAACACGAGCGCGAGCTCCAAGTACCGTCTGCCTTGCTCGCCGTAACTCCGTACGGTCGCGAGCAACGCCTGGACACGACCGGAGCTCACCGCAGTTGACGGGGTGTCCGACGAAGGGGAACTCATCGCCGAGCAGTGTAGACTCGTCGCGTCGAAACTCCCAGCACGGCGCGCGTCCGTCTGTTCATTCACTGGACGCTGGGACGGCTCGAGGTTCACGAGCGTTCGAATTCGTCGAGTTGCTGAACTTTGGCCTAATCTCGGCTCGTGTGACGGCCGTAGACTCGAGCCGGACTTGCGCGAAGCACCCTCCGCTACTTGCTCCAGCAGGCCTCCGGTGCTCGCTCCTCAAGCGCTTGCCTCACTGCGGTCTCGACCGGCTCGTGACTCAATTATTCATGCACGGGCCCTAAACCCACGGTTCGGCTGTGACCTTACCGCGATTGCCGCCATCCCAGGTGTGAGGGCGTTCGAATCGCTACTGTTAGGGCAGACTATCAGTCGGTGGGACTGCGACATTGCAGAGTTAAGCGACCGGTTTTGACAACTGCTGCAAGATATCGCGCAGCTGAGACAAGTCGAGCGGCTTGACCAAATGCGCGTGAAACCCGGCCGCCGCCGAGCGTTCGCGATCCTTTTGCTGTCCGTATCCGGTGACCGCAACGAGGCGCAGCTCGGCTAGCCCTGGGCCCTGCACCAAACGGCGTGCTACCTCGTAGCCGTCCATCACTGGCAGTCCGATGTCTACCAGCGCCACGTCCGGTCTGAACGTCGCGGCAGCCTCGAGCGCGGCGGGACCGTCGTGGACGGCGCGTACGACACATCCGAAGTGAGGCAGCAGCTCGACGAGCATGTCGGCCGCATCGACGTTGTCGTCCACCACCAAAACCCGCAAATCGACCATGGCGGCTCGTGTACGCATGAGTTGAGACGACGGCGCTGTCTCATCCATCCCAGATGACTCTGCCTGGGGTAGCCGCACGGTGAAGGTCGCACCGCATCCACTCCCGGCGCTATCGGCCGTGATGGTGCCGCCGTGGAGGCCAACCAAACTCCTCGCGATGGTGAGACCTAGGCCCAGCCCGCCTCGCGACCGCGCCAACGTCTGACGCTCCTGGGCGAATAGATCGAAGATGTGAGGCAGCATCTCGGGCGCTATACCCACGCCCGTGTCGCGGACGCGCAACACCACCTCGTCGCCTTCGTGGGCGGCCGAAACCTCGACCAACCCGCCGCGCTCCGTGTACTTCGCGGCATTGGTCAAGATGTTGCTCAACACCTGCGCCAAGCGACCTGGGTCCGCCAACAACATCATGCCGCTCTCGGGGACGTCCACCCGGAGCTCGTGGCGCTGTTGTTCCAGCAGTGGGCTCGCCATCTCGATGGCCTTGGCAACCACGTCTGCGACCTCCACGAAGACGCGCTTGAGCTCGACTTTGCCTCGTGTGATACGCGATACGTCGAGCAAGTCGTCGACCAACGTCACGAGGTGAGACACCTGACGCTCGATGATCGCACGTTCTCGTTCGCCCTCCGTGATGCCGCGCAGTTTCAGGAGCTCGAGCGCCGTGGTAATCGGCGCGAGTGGGTTCCGTAGTTCGTGCCCGAGCATGGCGAGAAATTCGTCTTTGGCCCTATTGGCTGCCTCTGCGTCCTCGCGAAGCTCGCTCAACTGACGCCGCGCCACGACCTGCGCGGTGACGTCCGTTGCGACGACGATGATCCCGGTAACGACGTTGTCTTCGCGCAGCGGCGCCCAGACGAAGTCGTAGTAACTCTGCTCCAAGCGCCCCTCGCGTTCGAACACCGCCTCCGTCTCTCGGCCGACGTAGGACTCACCCTTGTCGTAAACGCCGTCGAGCAACGCTCGCCACGACTGATCGCTGCCCTCGGGCACCGCATCGAAGAAGGGTCGTCCCAACACGTCGCTGCGCTTGCGCCCCCACGCTCGACAGATGCGGTCGTTGGCGAGCTCCACGACGTGGTCGGGTCCTCTGAAGACGGCAATCAAGCTCGGCGCTTGATCAAAGATGGCGCGCAGCTGGCGCCGCTGTGCCTCCGCTTCCTCACGTGCCGCTTGCTCACTCGCGAGCAACCGCGCGCGGTCGCGCGCCGCGTCGGCGAGCCGGAGCTGCGCGTCGACGTGGGCGGCGAGTTCGCCAGCGCTGAACGGCTTGACCAGGTACGCGTCGGCTCCAGACTTCAGCCCCTCGATGCGCGACTCCGCGCCAGCGCGGGCCGACAGCGCGATAACGGGTACGCCCCGGGTGCGTTCGTCGGCCCGCATCCGGGCGATCAAGCCGAAGCCGTCGAGTTCGGGCATCATGATGTCCGTGATCACGAGGTCCGGCAAGTCGGACGCGAGGGCCTGCCAAGCTCGCTCACCGTCGTAGGCTAGCGTTACCCGATGCCCGCGCCCCAGAATGCGCTGAATGTAGCGGCGCATGTCGGCGTTGTCGTCGACCACCAAGATGTGATGGAGCGGGTTCGCGCCCGGCGCCGCGCCGCCGGCAGCGCCGCCACGCAACACGGGTACCCGGGTGGATTCTGGCGCGGGTTCGCCGGCATCTCGTTCACTCGCCGGTGACACTTCGGCGTCTTGCTGCAGCCACTGCAGTGCCTCCGCGACGTACAACTCCGCGCCGAATCCGCCCAGCTCCTCGGGGTGTGGTACGTCGACGATGGCATCCGCTGGGATGTGCTCGAGACCAAATGGCAAGGACACGATGAAGCGGCTGCCTTTCCCGAGCTCGCTCTCGACGCGGATCGTCCCGCCGTGAACCGAGACCAGCTCGTTCACCAACGACAGCCCAATGCCGCTGCCTTCGTAACTTCGGCCGCCCGTCGCCTCGAGGCGCTCGAAGCGGCGGAAGAGCCTAGGTAAGTTTGCGCGAGAGATCCCCACACCACTGTCCTCGACGATGAGCTCGGCCACCGCTGCTCCAGTCGTGACGGCAGTGGCCTCGCGGACGGTGACTCGAATGTAGCCCTCGTGAGTAAACTTGAAAGCGTTGGACAGAAGATTGAGCACGATCTTCTCCCACAGCTGCGGATCGACGAACACCGCCCGGTCGAGAGCCCGACAGTCGACCTCTAGCCGCAGACCGGCACGCTGACACGCGGAGCGGAAGTTGCTCGCCAGGTCCGCGGTGAGACTCGCCAAGTTCGTGGCGCAGAATCGCGCCTGGACGCGGCCACTCTCGATGCGCGCGAAGTCCAGCAACGTGTTGACTAGTCGCAATAAACGCTGAGCGTTGCCGCGGGCCGTCGCGATGGGTTCGTTCGCAGCTCGTGCCGATGCAGTTCGTCGCGCCGCCTCCTCCAACGACGCCAGGATCAGCGTCAGCGGGGTACGAAATTCGTGGCTCATGTTCGAGAAGAAGTCGGTCTTCGCCCGGTCGAGCGCCGCGAGTTCGGCAGCGCGACGTCGCTCGTGCTCGACTTGACGCGCGTCGCTGAGCGCTTTGCCGATCTGCCCGGCCACCAACTCCACGAAACCACGATACTCCGCATCGAACGGTCGACGAGGGCTGAGACCGACGACGACGAAGGCGTTGCCGCCCGTGCTCTCGTGGCTGGCGACTCGAATCACCACCGCACGTCGCACCGGCTCTGGCCAGGGGCCAGCACCCACGACGCAGCCGACGCTTTCGAGCTCCTCGACGACCTCGATCCCCGACTTGGCAGCGAGTCCGAACGGCCATTGCGCCGCCTGCCAATCGACGTCGCCCGCCGTGATTGGATGACGCGCGGTGGCAGTGGCTGCGACGAGCGAAGGCCGGCCTACCCCACCGCCCATGAACAAGGCGACGAACGGTAAGTCGTGACCGAACGCTTCGAGTGCGACGACGGCACGTTGGCCAGCCTGCCGTTCACTCTCGGCGCCCGACGTGTGCGACGCCAACGCCGCCAGAGCGGCTAGACGCCGCTCCCCGAGCACTCGTTCGGTATCTTCCGTGACCGCGCAAAAGACGCCGCCGATTGCGCCGCCGTCGTCGTAGGCGGGGCTGTACGAGAAAGTGAAGTAGGACTCCTCCGTGTATCCGTGACGCTGCATGACGAGCAGCAGACGTTCGTTCCACGTGCTGGAGCCGCGCTCCATGACGTCGCGAGCCTGGGGCCCGACGACGGACCATATGTCGCTCCACACTTCGCTGCCTCGTCTGCCCAGCGCAGCCGGATGGCGACTTCCGAGCATTGGAATGTAGGCGTCGTTGTAGAGTTGAATGAGCTCGCGCCCCCACCAGATAAACATGGCATGCCGCGACTGCAACAGGACACGAACCACGGTCCTGAGGCTCTGCGGCCAGCGCTGTGGAACTCCGAGTTGGGTGCTGCCCCAATCGAATTGGCGCATGCGCCGCGCCATTTCACTGTCACCGGGAAAAGCGTTGTTCTCGACCATCGGCGTCTCTGGAAGTCCGCGCCGCAGGTGCGGCGAACCGAGTATAGGCTTGTTGCGGGTAGCGCATGGGAGGCAACACGGCACGCAGCGCAATACTTTGCGCGCACGCGGCCACGGGCGCAGATCCGAGGCAAGACGCCACAACGTCGGGTGGCGCGAGTAAACGCAGTCCCTTTGTGCCTCACCCGCTTTGGCCAGTCACCACCACGTCATGACGCCGACACCGACCCAAGCGCCGAGTGTGAACACCACGAGCAGAGCGGCTACGCTGGACAAGCGGTGTGCAGCCGCCGTTCCCCTGAGTTCGGGAAACCGAACTTCCTCCACGTGGCCGCCGTGCATATCGACGAGCAGCACTCCATCACAACGGTAGGCGACCGCGTACTCCAGAAGTCGACGTCTTGTCGGCCCGTGTTTGAGGTCCGCCACCATCGCCGTCGACTTGACCTCGGCCACGAATCGACGGCCGCCACGTCTCACCAAAATGTCGGCCCGCAACGTCACGTCGACACGACGGCCTCCCTGCAGCACTGGCCATAGCTGACGCGCCCCAGTATCCAACACGTCGTAGCCGTTCGAACGCAGGAGCTTACACGCGGCCCGCTCAGCGTCGAGCGCACGTTTCGCCAACCGGCTGCGACGCAAACGACCGAGTCTCCGCAGCGCCCACGCCCCGCCGGCGAAGACGACCATCAGGAGCAACAACGGCCAGGCGTTAGCCCACGCGGGCACCAAAGTCGGGTTCATCTCGCCCGAGTATGCGTCAAGGCCAGGGCCGGGCGTGGACGATCTCTTTAGGGCCGGTCACACAATGTCCGTGCCCAGCGCTCTTCAATGACCTCGTACCATCGAGATCTCGTCCCCCTGCATCGTGATGATGTCGTAACTCTGTACGAGCAGCTCACCCGTCTCGACCAGATACAGGTTCCAACGCGCGAAGATGCGGCCGTCTTTGAGGACGGCGACGTCGTAGAAGCCGGTTATCCGCGCCCAAGTGAGCCCCTCGATGTAAGCCACCAACTCGGCCCCCGAGATCCCCTGCGTGTTGAAAGGGTCGAAGTACAGCCCGCCCTCCGCGAAAGTGTCGAGCGTCCGTTGCCCGTCATAGTTCGTCCAGCCCGCCACGTATTCGGCAAGCACCGCGGCAACGCGCTCCGACGGCGGATAGCCGCGGCTCTCCACGCTGCTAATCATCTGCCCGCATTCGGAGAGCACGACTTCGTCGCGGAACGCAATCGAGTCACCGCACGCCCCGGCTCGAATCCGCCAATGAATGATGAATACATCGTCCTCTCGGTCGACGTCGACGACTCGAAACCGTAGCTCAGCGAAGCTCGCGACGTATTCGACCAACGCGTCCCCTTTAAGACCCACGCCAGTATCATCGGCATAACTCCCCTCCTCCGCGAACAGCCCGGCGACACTTTCGCCATCGCCGCGGCGCCAGCCGGAAATGTACTCTTCAATGGCCCTGGGCAAGCGCGGTCGGGGTCGCATCCCTCGACGATCCGAAGGTGCAGCCAGCCCGGTTGCAGACTGCAGAAGTACCAAACCCAGACTCGCGACGAACATGTCTCTACGCATAGTGTCTCACCTTCCTCACGCTTTGACGCGTTACAGAACGGTCGCTGAACACCTTCGGACCTAAACGACTGGCTACTCGCAAGTCAACACCGATCCACGAAAGTGACGCGGCGGCGTCCAGATTTACGATTCTTTCGTGAAGTGCCGGACTCGCGACACTAACCGTGGATCGGGAACAGTTCACTCCAAAGGACAGTTGCGCCTTCGGCACCTCGCAGGTGGTTCGTGGCGCCGGCCCACGTCGCGATCACTACCGCCGGCGTTCGTTCGGGCCCGAACCCTGCCACCGCCGAACCCGCACGCCCCTAGTGAACGATTTTCGACACTTGGCTTCCGCGGTGTGGGGTGATGCCGGGTCGTGACGCGAACGTCATCAGTGAGACACTGACTTACCCCCAGGCCGTTCGATGACCGGCGCGCGGAACCGATCACTCGAGACAACCAACCCAGAGTTCGGTTCAGTCGAACCGAACTCTGCAATGTAGCAGTCCCACCGGCGGATAGTTTGCCGTACGAGTAGCGATTCGAACGCCCTCACACCTGGGGCGGCGGCACT
>CBINDO010000067.1:0-31289 GCA_966249405.1 uncultured bacterium
CCGGCCATCGAGTTCACCGAATCCGTCAAGTCCTTCCACGTGCCGGCGACGCCTGGCACCACGGCTTGACCACCGAGTTTACCTTCGGTACCCACCTCGCGCGCCACGCGGCTCACCTCGGATGCGAACCCGTTCAGCTGATCCACCATCGTGTTGATGGTGTTCTTCAGCTCGAAGATCTCACCGCGCACGTCCACGGTGATCTTGCGGCTCAAGTCGCCGCGCGCCACGGCCGTCGTCACCTCGGCGATGTTGCGCACCTGACCCGTCAGGTTCGACGCCATCGAGTTCACGTTGTCCGTCAAGTCTTTCCACGTGCCGGCTACACCGGGTGCTTGCGCTTGCCCGCCGAGTTTGCCCTCGGTGCCCACTTCACGCGCCACGCGGCTCACCTCGGACGCGAACCCGTTCAGCTGATCCACCATTGTGTTGATGGTGTTCTTCAGCTCCAAGATCTCACCCTTCACGTCGACCGTGATCTTGCGGCTCAGGTCACCGCGCGCCACGGCCGTCGTCACCTCGGCGATGTTGCGCACCTGACCCGTTAGGTTCGATGCCATCGCGTTCACGTTGTCCGTGAGGTCCTTCCAGGTTCCGGCCACACCTGGAACCACGGCCTGACCGCCGAGTTTGCCCATCGTCCCCACTTCGCGCGCCACGCGCGTCACCTCGGAGGCAAACGAGCGCAGCTGCTCCACCATCGTATTGATGGCTTCCTTGAGCTGTAGGATCTCGCCTCGCACGTCGACGGTGATCTTCTTGGAGAGATCGCCCGACGCGACGGCGATGGTTACCTCGGAGATGTTGCGTACCTGGGCCGTGAGATTGCCCGCCATCTGATTGACGGACTCGGTCAGCTCCTTCCAGACGCCAGATACGCCCTTCACTTGCGCTTGGCCGCCAAGCTTGCCCTCCGTGCCCACCTCACGCGCGACGCGCGTCACCTCGGAGGTAAACACCGAAAGCTGCTCGATCATGTTGTTGACGAGCTGAGCGGAGCGCAGGAATTCGCCCTCGAGCGGACGTCCATCGGCCTCGAGCGCCATGGCCTGACCGAGGTCACCTTTGGCGACAGCTCCAATCGCACGCGTCACTTCCGTGGTTGGCAGCACCAAGTCGCTCACCAGGGTGTTCAAGGCGTCGATCTCGTCCGCCCATCCACCGACGGCCCCCGGAACACGCATGCGCTCCTTGAGTCTTCCCTCTTTGCCCACGACGCGACACACTCGGGCCGTCTCGGCCGCGCGCCGTTCACTCACCGACAAAATGTCGTTCAGTAAGTCCGCGACCTTGGCTTCGACGCCCACGAGCTCGTGGGGCATTCGTGCACTGAAGTCCCCGGCCTTGAAGCGCCGCAACACGGCGAGCAAGGACCGCTCGAACTCTTCAGCTATCGAACCGTCCTCATCCGATCTTTGTGCAGCGGAGGATAACTGCTGAGCGGCGATGGCGGCACCAGGGTCGACGCCGTGGGAGGGAGAAGCGGTGTGCTCGGACGGCTGGGTCATGACTGGCGTTCCTTGGCTGCCTCAGTGGCGTTCTGCCGCGGCTAAGCTGCAACGCTCACGGCAGTCCCTGTGATGGGCACGCGTTTGCCGTCACTGGTGAACAAGTGGCGGCGTCGTGTGGTCGGATGGCTGATGCTACGGACGCCGCACTCGGCGAGAGTGGGCGTCATCCCGTGAGTACCACGGTTCTTTCACGCGATGCTAGGCCAGCGGTCTCCCGAATGCAGGCTCTACATTGTCTCCTGTGGCACGACGCACCGATCGCTCATCCGGTTCCAGCCCGGTGTTCGTCTCACACGCCACAATGGAGCTAGTTGGTGTGGCGCAAATGTCGCTCTGCCCACTCCGCGAGACGTCTCCCACACGTCCCGAAGATCAAGCCACGGCCAGGCGTCGTTTGCCTTCAATCAAGTCCAGCACCGATCCGATCGTTCGTAGCTTGTCCGCTTCTTCCGGAGTGATCTCGATGTCGAACTCGGACTCGACGTCGAGCACGACGTCGACCAGGTGAAGCGAGTTGATGTGCAAGTGGTTCACGAGCTCAGACGCTTCGCTGAGCGACTCGATGGCTTCTCGATCCTCTACGAACGGCGCGATGATGGACTTGAGCTTGGCTGCTATTTGATCTCGGTTCATGGAGTACTCCGTGGGTCAAGAGGGGCGAGCCTTCCTGAGAAGGACACAAGCGTTCACGTCGCCGAAACCAAAGCTGGCCTTGGCCAAGACCTCGAGACGCGAAGGCTTAACCGTCTCACGCACGACGCGGCGCGTGTCCACTAGGTCCGCGACCGCGGGATGCAAGTCCTCACAGTTCGGCGAGGCGTGGAGGAAGCCGCTTCGCAGTTGCACCACGCCCGCGACGAGTTCGATCGCTCCGGAAGCAGTCAACGCGTGCCCCCAAAGCGCCTTCGGCGCGTTCACCCAAGGAAATATCTCACCGCGGCGCTGCAGAACGTCGGCCCAGCACGCGATCTCGGAGGGATCGGCCTGCGTAGCCGTGAGATGACCGCTGATGGCGTCGACGTCGTGCCGGTCGGTGCCCGAGCGAACCAACGCCTCGAGGACGCACTGACGCATCGCGAACGGGTTCTGCGCGGTCATGCTGCCACCCTGCCTCTGGGCGCCGCAGTTGACGTAACCCCCCAACACCTCGGCCAGCACCGGCGCATTGCGTTCGATTGCCGTGCTCATCCGCTCGAGCAACAGCGCACCCGCTCCGCCGCAAGGAACGAGGCCGTTCGCCGTGGCAGACAGCGGACGCGAGGCACGTTCGGGATCGTCGTTGTGCTTGAAGCTGAGCACGCGTAGCGCGTCGAAACCCGACCAGAGGTGCGGAGATTCGGCCTCGGTGCTTCCTACCAACACGGCGTCCACCTCGCCGCGCTTGATACGCTCGTAGCCTAGGATTAACGCCTCCGTGCCGGTCGCGCAGGCAGCCGAGTTGCACGTCACCTGACCGCCCGCGCCGAGCCGCGCCGCCAAGTGCGCGGCGGGGGTGCTCGGCATCTGCAACTCGACGGCGGTAGATCCGAGTTTCTTGGCTTTGCCCGCATCGGTCAGGGCGAAGGCGTCACGGAGTACGTCGAGGCTCGGCACCGAACCTCCGAACACGACACCGCGCCGTGTGTCCGCGGCGCCGGTCACCTCCGGCAGTCGGCTCATCATCAGGGCCTCTCGACCGGCCAGCAATGCGAATCGAATCCCGGAGCTGGTCCATCGCCGTTGTTCGAGCGGACTCAGCACTGCTGCCAACTCCTCGGAGGTAACCGAGCACTGACCCGAAACACGGCAGTTGAAGTTGAGGTTCGCGAGCCTAGGATCGTACCGCACCACGCTGCGCCCGGTCTCAAGTAACCGTTCGAGCGCCGGCACGCCCGTCGCGCCCGGCGCCACGACCCCGATGCCCGTAACGACGACGCGTTCGGACGGCGTCAGCACAGGTGCTCCCCACCGTCGACGATCACGGTCGTTCCGTTGATCCACCGCGCCTCGGGTTTGCAAAGCAAACTCACTGCGTTGGCGACATCGTCTGGCTCGGTGAGACGCCCCAGCGGATTGCGGGCGGCAGCGTGACGCTTGAGCGCCTCGCTACCGGGCACGAGCTGCAAGGCGCGTGTGTCGGTGATACCTGCCTGGATGCAATTGGCGCGAACGCCGTGCGGGCCGAGCTCGAACGCGATCGCGCGCACCAAGGATTCGAGCGTCGCTTTTGCGGCCGCGACCGCGCCGTAGCTCGGCCAGACTCTGGACGAGCCCTCGCTGGTGAACGCCAACACGCGGGCATCCTCAGCGAACAACTGGCGAGCACGAAGCTCGGATACCCAGTCGAGCAGGCTCGTACCCATCGCCTCGACGGTGAGCAGCACGTCGCGACTCTGCAACGCGCGCTCGCCGCCAACCGCGTTGCCGCGCGCCACCGCGCCGTCGCTGAGCGTCGCTGAGTTTCCGGCCGCGACCGCCAACGGCTTGAGGGCCCCTTTCGCGATCGAGTGGAGCAAGACCCCCACGCGTTCACCTGGAGCCAACGCGGCTTCCAACGCCGGGAGCACGGTCTTGCGACCGGCGTCCGTGAGGGCGTCGGCGTTGAAATGGAGCATCTCCGGCGCGGTAGCTGCTAGCTCTGCCATCGCCGCCTTGACCGCGGCGTCCCGAGACCGCGACTCGCGATACACGACGCACAGTCGGAACCCGTCGGCGGCGAGTTTACGCGCGCTCGCGAGCCCGAGTCCGCTCGACCCGCCCAAGATCACTGCCCAGGTCACGCCGCCCACCTCAACAGCGCCCGTTGCGCGGTGAACCCAGGACCAAAACCCAGCACACACGCGGTTTGATCAGGGGCATGTTCAGCGGCGAGCGCGCGCTCCAAAATGTAAAGGATCGTCGCGCTCGACATGTTGCCGTGGTCGCGGAGGACGGCGTGGCTCAGGGGCACGCCTTTTCCGAACGGCCCGAGCCACTCGTCGACGCTTTGTAGGATCTTGCGACCGCCCGGGTGAAACAGGAACTCGTCGACGGTCCCCAAGCTCAGCTCACGCGCGGCTAACCACGGCACCAAGATGCGGTCCAAGTGCTCGAATATGGTCGCCGGAACCTCGGGCGAAAGCACCATACCGAGCCCGGAGTCGGTCAAGTCGAAGCCCATCAACCGCGACGAGTCGGGAAAGTGGTACATCCCGGAGTCGACCAACTGGGGCATGGGTTTGGCTAGCGGGTTCTCGTTCCCAATCACACAGGCGGCAACGCCATCACCGAAGATCGCGGCACTCACCATGTTGGTCATGGAATGGTCCTGCACTCGCAGGGTCGCGATCGGGCTCTCCAACGCCAGCAGCATCACCCGCCGACAGCTCCCGGAACGCACCAAACGCTCGGCGTAAACGAGCCCCGCGACGCCGCCCGCGCACCCCATCTGAAACACGGGTAGCCGCAAGATGTCTTGGCGTAAACCCAGCCGATTGACCAACGCTGCGTCGAGCCCAGGGATGCAAATCCCGGTACAGCTGGTCGTAACAATCGCATCCACCTCGCTGAGTGCCGTATTGGCCCGCTCGGCGGCACGGCGAACCGCGTCCTCCGAAAGCGGCAAGAGCCGCTCGGCATAGATCCGGTTACGCTCGGCAAAGGCGAGATCGGAGAACACCTCGGCTTCAGAGAAGATCGAGTAGCGCCGCTCGACGCCGGAGTACTGAAAGAGCCGCACCACCTTCTCGCGAAACCGCTCGGGTTCGGCGTGCAACCACAGTTGCACCAACGGCAGCAGCTCCTCGGTCGACCGCGTGAACGGGGGGTTCGTCGTGGCGACGGAAAGAATCGTCGGAGTATTGGCTCGGGAACGCATGGTCGTGGTTCGTGATCAAGGGTCGCGCACGAGGAGCACGCCGTAGCGGAAAGCAAACGACCACTGGACGGACCAATGATGAAGCTGCAACGGCGCGATCAGGTGCTCGAGATCTTCTCGCGTGAAGGCTCGTCGGATGCTCACCGCGCCGTCGTGCCGGGTCATCGCGCAAGCGCGGAGCAGCTTCGTGATGGCTCGAAAACCGGCGTGTGCCACCGGATGTCGGTGCAGATCCGCCATCACCACCACGCGGCTGTGTTTCAGCAGCACCGGGAGCTGCTCTGCCAGCGCCTCGGTGCTGAAGTGGTGAAACAGTAGGCTGGCGGTTACCACGTCCGGCGCGAGCTCTCGCAACGCGTCTCCAAACGCATCCCCCGCCACGTAACGAATGTTCGGATACTTCTTGGTCTGCTTGCGCGCCTCGTCAATCACCGCGGCGTTGGCGTCCAGCCCGATGAGCTCGAGCGGGATGTTCCTCCGCGCGCTCCAGCGAGCGATCGCGCGCAGACCGTCACCGCGCCCGCACCCGATGTCCACGAGCCTCAGGCGACGCTGCGGAAGCCAAGGCAAGGCGCGTTCGAGAGACTTGAGCAAAGCCCTGTGCCCGCCGAGGAATCGATTCGAGAGCTCGAGGTCTCGCAAGCTCTCTTCCAACTCGGGTCCACGAATACTCAAGTCGTCGAGCCATTCGGGCTCGGTGGAACGAAAACGCAGAGGCGCGAACAAACCGGTCTCAGAAGGCAGATCCATGCGTACTCCCAATTACGAGCCGTGCCAGCGAGGGCAAACGATTGGCGGTTGCGCAGAGCGCGTTGCTGAGCGCCGAGGACTCGAACAGTCCGTGAAGGAGGCGGCTCACCCGGAGCCGAGTGCGGAAGCTCTTGCGGAAGAATTGCGCGTGACTGGCTTCGAGGCGTGTCCGCGTCAAGTTACCGCGTAGAAATCGGGTCGCGAGCGGTGCGAGCATAGCCGCAGCCCGCATCGCCATCGCCATGCCATTTCCCGCCAACGGGTGGATGAGACCGGCCGCGTCACCCAGCATCAACACGTTCTCGTGGACGGCACCCTTGTTCTCGAAATCCACCTGACTGATCACCAACGGCGGCGACGGCTCTGGCGTCAGCTCCTTCAAGTACCCCGAGAGCGCGGGGTTCTCGCCCAGACACCGTTGCTCGAAAGCCCGTAGCCCGCCCCGCGCCTTCAGCGTGCCAGCGTCGATCAGACAACACACGTTGACGAGGTCGCCCTCGACCGCCGAAATCCCGCAATAGCCGCCCGGCACGATGTGCAGCCCCACGAGGTCTTGCGGAAACCACCCGCGGTAGTGCCGCTTCACCGCGACGTAGGGTGTTCGTCGCGACACGTGCGGTCGCGCGAGCGCGCGGTCCAGCCCGCTGCGTTTGCCGAAACATCCCAACACCAAGCGCGCGACTTGCGAACGTCCCGCCGCTCGCACGTGATGTACGCCGCCCTCGAGCTGCACTTGTTTCACCGGGGTCCGCAGCGCAATCTCGGCGCCGGCAGCGCGCGCACACTCGAGCAGCTCAGCGTCCAGCCGATAGCGACTGAGTCCGAACCCACCCAGGTCGAGCTGCGTGCGAAACGTACCTCCGCGGAGCGTCGACAGTTCGAGGCGGGTCAGGCGTTTGGCCCCGAGCGCAAACACGTCGAGCCCGAGCTCTTGGAGGAACGGTAAGACTTCCAGTGAGACATATTCGCCGCATACGCGGTGGCGGGGCAACGACCCATCGTCGAACACCACGACACTAAACCCTTGCCGCGCCAGGCTCACCGCTGAAGCCAGACCCGCGAGCCCCGCGCCGATCACGGCAACATCCGCGACGGCTGACGTCAAACCGCCCCACCCGACGTCGCATTGCGACATGCATATTGCGTCTCACTGCGGCGGTCGCGTCCCATGCCAACTGGCGATGCGAAAATCGTGCCCAAGCCACAAAGCAAAAAGCCCCGAGGATCGTGAGGCACAGCGAGGTTCAGCGTCGCGGGCGCGTGGCTAAACGGTCGGACCATGGCAGAACACCACGGCGCAGCGGCTCGACGTCGAACCACGGGTAGGGCCGACCGCTCCCGTCACTTCACGCGGTCGTTAACCTGCGTTGTTCAATCGGCAGCCTTCGGCTCGGGTGTGCACGTGACGCGGCAAAGCCGAGCACCTCCGACTGTCTCACCACATCCCAGGCCGCGAGAAGTGCGCGTCGCGACACTCCAAACCCACGGTAACGGCTGTGATGACTCTACTGCGTCCGCCGCCGCTGGTGTGAAGGCGTTCGAATCACTACGCGTACGGCAAACATCAGCCGGTGGACTGCTAACAACCACTGCCTCATCCCTGCTGGGTGCGCGTTTTTCCCTCTCGCGGCCCGTATCGAGAACTGCTCCAAGGGCGGTCACGTCCCCAGGTGCCCCCGCCCGTTCGCTGAGGCGCGTCCCCGCAGCCCCCCGCGCTGCCTGCTCCCGGTGGCTGGTTCGAAGGCCGGAGGCGGTAGCTCGACACCCGCCTGCCGAGCCGACGCGCGCGCGCTCCCGCGGGAGCGAGTTCGAATCCGCACCGTACCAACCTAGCCGATACTGCGACCGTTCTGATATGTGGGCCCGCCAACGGGCCCCGGGGTCCGTAGTCCCCAATGATCGACACAACGACATCAGAGTCGGCTCTCAACTCCAGGGCGCGGACAAACAATTCCCGCAGCCTCGACCGGCTGTTGTTGTGGGGGACGCTGCTCACCGTTTTCGCGATCCGCGTCGCTTACCTCAAGCCCATCCAAAATTTCGACGCGCAGGCCAAGTGGACGTTCGTGCGCCAGTGGTTGGAGGACGGTCACCTGCCACATGCCGCGCGGGCGTTCACACATCACCATGCACGGTGGGCCATCAACTTGCCGATCGCCGCCACACAGCTGGTCTTCGGCCAGTCGGTGGTGGGCTACTACTTTCTGGTCTTGTGCGTGGGACTCGCGCAAGCCGTGCTCGCGTTTCGCGTCGGGTCGTCCGTTGCTGGGCCGTGGGTTGGGGCGCTGGCGACGCTGGCATACAGCGCGATGCCAAAGATGGGTTACTTGGGAAGCCAGCTGATGCCGGAGTGTTTCGAGTCCACTTACGTGCTCGGTGCCTTGTACGGGTTGCAACGCGCCGAGCTCGCGTCTCGAGCGCCGGCGATCTCGGACAACCGCCAAGTGCAGAAGTGGCTGGTGTCCGTCGTCGTCTTCATGATCCTGGGTTGGCTGACGCGAGAGACGTTCCTCTTCTTCATCCCGGGTCTGCTGCTGGTGGCGTGGAGCAACCACCGCACGCTGCGGGTCCCCGTCGTGCTCGGAGCTGGATTCGCATCCTTTGTGGCCCTCGAGACGCTCGCTTACCGCCTGAAGTACGGGTTCCCTGCGGGTCGTCTCACGATCGTCCAGAGCCACCACTTCGGCAGCGGTAGGATCCGCAAGCCGATCACCTCACCGTTGCAGCTCCTCGAGCGTTACGCTGATCTGCCGGCAGTCTTCGACGTCTTGTTCTTCGGGGCGTTGCTGGCCACGGTGTATTGGCTTTGGATGGCGCGTCGGCGGCTGCGTGAAGCGCTGCTGCAACCGCTCGGACAAGTGCTCTTGGTCGCGTGGTTGTCCTACTTCCTGCACACGTTTGGCCTGCGCAGCTTCGACCCGCCGCGTTTGATCCAGCCGCCGAATGACCGCTACCTCATGCCCGGGGCGCCGTTGCTTGCGATTGGGCTGTTCGCGATCTTGCGGAGCGTCCTCGGACATCGTCTCACGCCGCTGCCCCTAGGCATCCGCGTCGCTGCGTTTGCAGCCACGTTGGTTGGCGCTGTCATCGTCTCCGGGGTCGCGGGCAATCTGCACCGGTGGGGTCCGCCCTTGGCGCTCCAATACGAGAGTCAACTCCGCGCGGCGTTCGATGCCGGCACTCCGATCTTCGCCAAGCGCAAGCCTTGGCACACCCTCACCACAGCCTGCGCTTACCTGCGGGGCGACCAGCTCGACGCCGTCACTTACACGACGGTGACGGTGGGCAGACGCAAAGTGGGCGTAGTGCTGAACAAGCGCAGCAGGGCGTGGTCGAAGTACGTGAAGTTCGGCGCACTCTCGAGCCGGGGCATCGCCAAGTTGCGCAAGAGGTCAGCGCTCGAAGTGCAAGACACCGTTTACCTCCGGCCATCTAAGGCGCGTTTCCCCAGAAAGTGGTAACCGAGCGCTGGGTTAATCCTCGGCTCCGCGAGCGGCTCCCGGTAGATGCACGCGACGACCGCACGCAGGTGCGCACACCCAAAACACGAGCGGCGAAGCGCCCATCGAGGTGCTTCGCCGCTCGTATGCCGTGCTCGGCCAGAACCCGATCCAAAGCCAGTCGCCAGAGCGAACAACGCCCACCCGGCCCAGCTCGCAGAGTTCGGTTCAACCGAACCGAACTCTGGGGTCAAGCGTCACTCGGTCGCTTCTTCCGCTTCACCACTTGGTTCATCACCCGCGGCTTCCGGCTCTTCGTCGGCGGCCGGTTCTGCGGCGGGTTCCGGCTCTGCAGCGCCGCCAGCTGCACAACGAATGGTAACCGACTGCGGGTTGTAGATACCGGAGGTTATGCCATCGACCAAGCCGTTGACGAACGAGGTCTCCGTCGTGATCTCGGACCAGCCATTCGGGCATACCTCCGACAGATCGTACGGACCGCTCAGCTCCGCGATGCCCCAAACCACACCGCTGTGCCATTTGCCGTCGTATTCCGCCGTCGCGTCTACCGGCGGCTTACCGGAGCGTACGGTCGTCGTGTAACACCCGGAGGCGAGCACGAGCGCCGACACGGCCAGCGCACCCAATTTCGAAACACTCAGCCTGTTCATAGCGCACCTCCCTGAACGGAAAGACTCCAACCGCGTTCACCTACGGATGCGATCTCCACGGGCCGAACGTCGCCTCCACTGACCAATTGGCCTTGTACGGGCCGGCCTGACTCGTCTACTTCGAGCTCCAGACGGCGCGCCTCCTGTTGCAGTGCGCCTTGCGGAGCACTCGCGGCACCACCCTTGGCGCAAGTGACGTACACCTTGCGCGGCGTGTAAATACCGAGCGTGATAGCGCCGACGAACCCGGTACCGAAGTTACCCCCGGTGCGGACGACCGCCGCATCACCATCCGGACAGAATTCCTTCACGTCGATCTCCTCGGTGCCGATGAGACCGTACAGGAAGAACGTCGTCCATTGTTCGTGTTCTTCGCCTCTGACTGCCTTGGCATCGCGAATGAACGTTGCCTTGTAACAGCCACTGAGGCCCAGACAGACCAGCGCTGCAGTAGCAGCGCGAACCCATGAGCGTTGCTTGTTCATGAGCGCAGGCTATAGATGAACGAACCATACTTGCAAGCGATGATTGTGGTGAACCGGCGATATTTGCAAAGTGCGAACTAGTTTCGACATTCTCGTTCGCGGCAAGGAAGGTTTCGCCGGGTCGCGCGTATATCGCGCGCTCAATCGGCGCTGGCGCCCAATATTTCGCGTTTCCTTCCGCTGCCAGCGCTAACCAAAAACGCGCAAAGCCCACCACGGTGACCGTGATGGGCTTCGAACGCCGACCGCCTCGTGTCGAACGTCAGTCGCGCGTATCGACACGCACGACGTCGTATGTCGTCTCGGGTGTCGCCGGTGTCGAGAAGCGTGCGTTGACCGCATACAGTGAGTGGCCGACGCGAGCGATCGTCGTGGGCACGTCGAAGTCATCGTCGAGCAGCGTGTCGACCAACGTGCCGGAGGACAGATCGCGTGACAGACGGACGACCGCGACTTGGTTGGAGAAGTTCTGAACGACGTACAACTTGCACCCGTCGAGCAACAGGCCGTCGCCGTTGGACGCGGCATCACCCTCGACGTCGATCAGCGTCGCTTCTCCCGTCGCGGCATCGACGCGGTACAACACGCCGAGCGTGCTGTGGACGACAATCAGCCACTTGCCGTCGTCGCTGGCCACGATGCCGTTGCTGTTGAACTCCCCGGGCAGGAACTCGTAGTCGCCGCTCAGCGGCAGCGTCTCGAGCTCCCCCGCGATTTCCCCATTGGGTCGAAGTGGCAGCCGGTACAACACGGGCAGGAACGAATCGGTGAAGTACACCGCACGCCGCGTCACGACCATGTCGTTGACGAAAGAGCTCGGATCTTCGCTCGCCTGAAACTCGGCGACGTCCGCGCCCGTGTCGGCATCGTAGACGAAAACTCGACCCGTCGGGCCGCCGGCGACGTAGATGTTGTCGGTGCGGCGGTCTCGCTTCAAACCAATGGCCGCGCGCCCTGTTTGCGGCTCGACGAGTATCTCACCGTCTCCACTACGGGGATCGACGCGATAAATCGCGCCCGTCGGGATGGAGCCGACGAGCAGCGTCCCACCCGGTCCAGACGCGATACCCTCGGGTTGAAAGCCCGCGGGGAGCGGAATCGTCTCGGGCGGATGATGCGGTCTTGCTGGAGCAGCCTGAGTAGCGAAGAGCACCGACGCCGCGACTGCAGCCGATCGAACTAATGATGACATGATCGTGAACCTCCTCGACGCTCTCATTAAGCCCCCGCGCCAGCAACGCCAGGGTAGAGTGCATCGCTGCCTCCATTCTGCGCTCGATTGGCCCGCGAGGACCGGCCCGTTGGGACCAGTTCCGACATGTTTCGACCGCGCCTACGGCGCGAGGTGCCTGCGCGGGTTCGCTAATTGCATGCACCGCAGCCCCTCCCCCCAAAGGTCCGGCAGATGCCGCAGCAAGGTGTTCGCAAGCCCGAGCCAGCGCGGTGGACGGCGTTCACCTGGGCCACCAAAGACGCGGCAGGGGGCGCCCGACGGCGACCGAGCGCTCAGCCGCACCGTCACTGGTCCGGCTGAGCCCGGCGCAGGCGTCAGCTTTTCGTCTTGTCGCTCGCGGGTCCGAGGACGCCCGCGAGCTCCTCGGTGGCGCCGCGCAACCGCGGCACGCTGTTCAGGTGGTGGACGAGCAGGTCCCGGTTGTCCGTCACGCTGAGATTCTGCAGCTCGAGCGCGCCGATGCGGTCTTCGGGCAGGAACGGCGCGTCCTCGACGCGCTCCATGCTCAACTTGTCCGGACCGTAGCTCATGTATTGAGCCTCGGTCTGCAGGATGGTGTAGTCGTCGCCGCGGCGCAGCTGGAGCGTCACCGCGCCGGTGACACTGGGAGCAAGCCAACGCGTGAGGCCATCCTTGAGCAACATGGCTTCGGGATCGAACCACTTGCCCTCGTAGAGCAGACGACCCAGCTTGCGGCCCAGCGTGAAGTAGGAATCGAGGGTGTTCTCGTTGTGGATGGCCGAAAGTAAACGCTCGTAGGCGATGTGGAACAGCGCCATACCGGGCGCCTCGTAGATGCCGCGGCTCTTGGCGTCGATGACACGGTTCTCGATTTGGTCACTCATGCCCAAACCGTGACGACCACCGACCTTGTTCGCCTCCAAGATCGCCTCGATCATGGAGTTGAAGTGGACGTTGTTGATGGCCACCGGGACGCCGTTCTGGAACTCGACCTTGACGGTTTCGGCTTCGATCTTGGTCTCGGGCTTCCAGTGCGGCACGCCCATGATCGGCTGCACGATGTGCATGCTCGACGACAGGTGCTCCAGGTCTTTGGCCTCGTGGGTTGCGCCGAGGACGTTGGCGTCGGTGCTGTACGCCTTCTCCGTCGACATCGAGTACGGCAGACCCACGCTGTTCAGGTATTCGCTCATCTCTTTGCGGCCACCAAACGCGCTCACGAAGGCGTTGTCGAGCCACGGCTTGTAGATCTTGAGCTGCGGATTGGTGAGGATGCCGTAGCGATAGAAGCGCTGGATGTCGTTACCCTTGTGCGTGCTGCCATCCCCGAAGATGTGGACGTCGTCTTCCTTCATCGCGCGGATGATGTTCGTCGTCGTCACGGCGCGACCGAGCGGCGTCGTGTTGAAGTACTTCTTGCCGCCCACGGACAGGTGAAATGCGCCACACTGAATCGCGACGATGCCCTCGCGGGCCATCGACTCCCGACAGTCGACCAAACGCGCCGCGACCGCGCCGTGTTTGCTCGCCACCGGCAAGATCTCCTTGGGGTCGGCCTCGTCCGGCTGGGCCAAGTCCGCGGTGTAAGTATACACCTGCATGCCCTGACGATGCAGCCACGCCACGGCGCAGCGCGTGTCCAAACCGCCAGAAAAGGCGATGCCGAGTTTTGTGCCCTTGGGTGGTAGCGACCGGTAGATGCGACTCATGCGGCGCCTCTAGCACTATTCTTTGCCCGGTAAAACCAAGTTGCGCGGCGGCCGAGCCTTGGCCCAATCCGTCAACACGGACAACAACTGGCACCCTGATGCGTCCCCGCAAATCTGCGATTTTGCTTGGTTTAGTGCCGTTAGCACGGTCTCCGTCGATTCGCCGCGCAAGCGCGCGCAGGCGACGTTGAGCGCCGTCCGGTTCTTGCCGCCGACGGTCTCTACGTCACTGACGAGTCCTCCCGGATCGCGACTGCAGGCTCGCTGCAACGACGCGGTGGCTTCGGTCGCGTTCGCGTCGAAGCCACCACCCGGCAACGAACGTCGGTAGAAGCGCGGGCCAACGATGCGTTCTGGGCACTTCCCGACGCCACAATTGAGCCCGAGCCACGCCAAGTACGGCCCATAATCGCCCAGGTCCGGACGCCCGTCGTTCTCGAGTTGCTCCGCCGCCGTGCCTCCAAGCGGGGCCACCCCGGCGGCCGCATACGGCACCACACGCCCGTTGTCGAACGTGAACACCATCGGCAGCTTGGCTGGTGGTTTGCGTGCCCCGAGTTCACCGCGTGCCAGCACGTCGTGCCGCAGGATCACCTCGGGCACGTCGTCGCCGTCGTAGTCGAACACCGAGACGTCCGCCATCGCCAGCTTACCCGGCGCGAACGCGACGGGACCCCAAGCCGTTTTTTGCTTTTTGCCGGCGGCGTCGACGTGCACGACGTTCAGCGTCAGGGACACTTCGCGTTCGACGCTGTCACCCGCCGCGCGGATGTCCGCCACCTCGAGCGCCCACGCGTGTTCACCTTCCACCTCGCAAGCACCCAACCTGGGAAAACGCTTCACGTCGAGGGCGCGCACGGGCCCCACCTTGGCTTCCCGGAGTTTGGCTATGCGGTCGTTCGTCTCACGGGCGAGCGCGTCGCAAGTTTCCGCCTGCGCCTTTGGCAGCACCCTCCGGAATCCGCCACCGGCGTTGTTCACCGCGAGCTCGAACTTGGCTTTGGCAAACTCCAACCCGACCAAGGCGCGCTTGCCGCGTTGCCACGGGAGCACGAACTGCAGCTGCCCGTCGGGCTGAGGTGCCAAACGCGCCTCGCCACCCACGCCGCCCTCCTTGACGTCGGCCTGGACGAGCCTTCCACGTCCCTTGGTCTCGGCGTCGCAGGTTACCTGCACCCAGCCGTCCAGCTGTCGTCCCGTGCACCCGGCCGCGTCGCTGCGCACCAACACGACGCTCTTGGCGGCCTCGAAGCTGGCGGGAGGCGTCGGGCTGACGCGGCTCGTCGGGCTTGCGGCGGTACCGATGCTGCCCGCATTTCGTTCACCAGTTGCGGCGGTAAGCGCACTGCCAGACGCGCTGCCGGCCGTCGAGGCGCGAGCTCCGTCTGCATCGGATTTCTCTGAGCGTCCACAGGCCACGGCCACGGACACGGCCGTCAGCGCCGCCAGAGTGGCGCCTCGCCGGGCACATCGAACCCCCGCAAACCGTCCGGACGAACCACGACTCATCGCCGCCGCATATCGGCGGCTCGGTCGCGACGCAAGCCACGTCGTGTGCTCGGCAAGGTTCGGCCCGCGAGACGTGTTCGTCCACTCTCGGGGGTGGGCCCAGCGCCCGCGCGTCGGGTCGCGGCTCCCGCCCACCGCGTGGCACTGCGATCCGCTGGCGTCACCGCGGCGCCCAAACGAGACGACTTGGCTCACCTGGTTTTCGAGGCTGGTCGCAATTTGGCAAGGTCCTGCCCGCGCCTACGATTCCTGGGCCAAAGCCCCAGGGGTGACGCATAGCGCAAAACATGATGCGCACCCAGACATCGCCGTCGCCAGTAACTTACGCCCGTTCGAACCCGCGGTCGCCCGCGCCCCACCGCTCAGCCGCCGATACCCGCGCAATCGGGACCAATCGAGGCGCGACGCCACACCTGACGAGCCTGGCTTTGCTCGGCGGGCTCGCCACGCTGTTGGTGGCTTGTGGCAACGGAGAGGGCTCTACCACCACCACACCGTCCTCGACGGTGACTGCTACCAACACGACCCAGCCCACCCCTCCCGGCCCGACGGGCACTTCGTCAGGCACGACGACGCCGGACGGCGCTTCGAGCACCTTGCCCCCGCAACCGACTTCGCCGACGACCCAGCCCACGACCACCCCCGGCGACACGGGCACGTCGTCATCGCCGCTCACTTCCGATGCACCCTCGGGGGACGCGAGCTCGGCGCCCGGCGGGAGCGATACAGCCAGCATCGACGACACGCAAACGGGTGCCGCCGGTAGCTCCGAACCCCCCGCATCGACGGAACCACCGTCCAACTGCGTCCCCAGCGGTCGCGCGCACAATCCGCTGGTCACTCACATCTTCACCGCGGACCCGAACGCCGTCGTCTACGGAGACAAGGTGTACCTCTACGTGTCTCACGACGTCGACGGTCAAGACGACTACGACATGGTCGACTATCGCGGCTTCGCCTCGGACGACCTGGTCAACTGGCAAGATCTCGGGGTCCTCATTCACGCAGACTCATTGCCGTGGGCCACCAATCTGTATGCCCCGGGCGCCTGCTCGAAGAACGGCAAGTACTACTTGTACATGCCGAACGGCGGCGACAGCATCGGTGTGGCCGTGGCCGACGATCCCGGCGGACCGTTCGTCGATCCGTTGGGCACTGCCCTGCTCACGAAGAGCTTCCCCAACGCCAACGTGCCGTGGTTGTTCGACCCGGCGTGTTTCGTCGACGACGACGGTCAAGCCTACTTGTACTTCGGCGGCGGAAACGACGGCGGACAGAACGCGCGCGTGATCCGCTTGAACGACGACATGATCAGCCTGAAGGACAACAGCGCCACCACGATCATGACGACAGCGTTCTTCGAGGCGTCGTTCGTGCACAAGCGTGAAGGAATTTACTACTTCAGCTACTCATCGGACTTCAGCACCGACCACGGCGCTGCCCTCGAGTATCTCACGAGCGACAACCCGATGACTGGGTTCGCCTACAAGGGTAAGTTCTTGCCCAACCACAACATCAACGACGGAAACAACAACCACGGCTCGATCATCGAGTTCCACGACAAGACGTACGTCTTCTACCACGCTCGCAAGCTGCAGCAGGAGCTCGGGGTCAACAAGGTGAACAACCGCAGCGTCGCGTTGCAGGAGATCACATACGGCGGCGACGGCGCGCTCAACCCCATCACCATGAGCACGGAAGACTTCACGGTGAGTCAGCTCAAGTGCCTGAACGGCTTCGATGAAGTCCAGGCCGAGACCCTAGCTGCCGAGCAAGGCATCGAAGTCGAAGGCAACGCAGGTGATACCGTGCGCGTTGGCCAGATCAGCAACAACGATTGGGTCGGCTACTCTCAGGTCGACTTCCGCAACGGCGCGACGAAGCTCGTGCTGCGTGTGGCCTCCGCCCAGGGTGGCGGCAGCATCGACGTGAGGCTCGACGGTTGTATCACCGGCGAAGCTGGGACGTCGGTCGGAACCTGCGAGGTAGCGAGCACGGGCGGGGCCAACATGTACGCCGACCTGACGTGCACGATCGCGGCACCGGAAGGAGCTCACGACCTGTGTCTGCACTTCGCCGACAACCCATCGTTCGTCGTCGACTCGTGGCACCTGGAATGAACGGCGCTCGGCGAGACGAAGCCTTCCTCGAGGCTCCTGAACACACGGTTCGGCTGGGTTGACCTTACCGCGATTCGAGCCGCCTGAGGGCGGTTCGAATCGCTACTCGTACGGTAAACCATCACGAGGCCAAGCCCGACGCCCTTGCCCCGGGCTGAACGTAACAAAGCCGCTAGCCCTCGACACAAGCGGCGGTCGCGTTGCGGCGAGTGCGCTCGTTTGTGTCTCACCGAGATATGGCGGGCGCGTCGTTCCCCGCGTCGTACGCCCCTCGTGTAGACATCTAGCGAACGGCGACATCCTCCTGCTTTCGTGCTGCCTTGCGTTGACACCGAGGCCGCGGCGGCTACAGTCGCTGGGTGCGGCGCAGGAGAACGATGATTGCAGTGTTCGTGCTGGCGCCAGCAGTTGGCTCCTGTGAGCCGGATCTCGACATTGGCGCGTGGAGGTGTGCAGACGCGCCGTTGTTCTTGCCGCCGGACGGCTCTCCCGTACCTGCCGGACGAGACACGGTTGTCGAACTCGAATGGACGAGTGGATTCGAGGATGGGTTCTGCGGGTTTTCGAACGTGCGCGGCTTCTGTTACGGCGCCTCGGGCGCGTCGCGACGCATCGTGGAGGCCCCAGCCCACAGCGGTCGGCGCGCGGCGGCATTCACGGTCAATAGCGATGACGAGCTTCGGGCCGAGCAGACTCGTTGCGTGCGCGAAGGCCTGTTACCCAAAGACGCCTACTACCGGGCCTACTTCTTCATCCCGTCCGGCACCACGAACAATGGCAACTGGAACTTGATGCATTTTCGTACAGCGGGGGAGGACGGCGCCCTAGATGGTAGGTGGGACGTCTCCCTGGTGACCACCGAGCAGGGCACGCTCGCCCCTTGGCTGCGCGACTACGTGGGTGGCAGCGTTATCCCACCGTCGGAAGACTACGAAGTACCCGTCGATCGCTGGTTCTCGCTGGCCATCCGTCTGCGACGCGATTCGACGGAGGCCGGGGTCGCCGCGCTGTACCTCGACGATGAACTGGTCGTCGAAAGAACGGACATCGTGACCGACGTCGAGTCCACCTGGGGCCAGTGGTATGTGGGCAACCTCGCCACCGACATCAGCCCCTCGGAGTCCACCATTTACCTCGACGACGTCTCGATCAGCGCCAGTTTGAGCGACGCGCCCTGAGAGCCGTTTCGAAGCCTGGAAAACGCGATCGGCGGCGGCGCAGCCCGCCCCGCGTGAGTGGACTCGGCCTGGACGAGGGATGCAATGCCGTACGCAAGTCGCAAGACTTCACGAGCTCGCCCTGGATTCACCTGGAGCACTTATCGGTGAGGCGGTAACGGTGACGCCACGAAACGTTCGTGCAGCACGGGACGTCACAAACATACCCACACGCGGACATCACAGAGATCGGCCAGATCAGCCCTGCGACGCTCGTGCGGCGTGGCGCTCGAGTCGAAATCTTTGACGGAACCAATCCGTGGCGACCACTGCACTTGTAGTTCGCAACCATGTTCTCGTCCGCGAAAGTAGCGCCGCCGTTTTCGAAAAACGCGATCCGTATTTCGCCATCATCATTTTTCCCATGTTTTTTCCGGCGGGGAATCCGCCATTGAACGCACCAGACAACAAGACTCCGGTGCTCACGTTTCAGGCGGTTTACGAGAAGCACTTCGACTTCGTGTGGGCAATGACGAGTCGCTTTGGGATCCCAGCCGAGTCGATGGACGATGTGGTGCAAGAGGTGTTTATGGTCGTCCACGCAAAACTTCATACCTTACACAGCCCCGAGTCCGCTCGTAGCTGGCTGTACGGTATCACTCGACGCACGGCGAGCGGACACCGGCGGAAACTTACGGGGGACCGATTTGCCACCGGTGTGGCGGTCGACGAATTGGCAGCTCTGGACGGCCTGTTCTCACCAGCCGACATCGCCGAACAAAACGACAGGGTGCGCCACCTGCGCACGTTGCTCCAGAACATCGAGCCGACGAAACGCGAGGTCTTCGTCATGGCTGAACTCGAGGGTTTCACCTGTCCCGAGATCGCCGAAGCGCTCGAGGTACCTCTCAACACGGTGTATTCGCGACTGCGCCACGCGCGCGAAGCTTTCGAGAACGCCCTGACGCGTCTTCAAGCTCGAACAGGAACCGGGCCATGAACGATAACCTGACGCACGAAGCAGCCGCACTCATCATCGAAGGACGCAAGGCTCTACGTCCCACCAACGCCGACAAAACCCGGGTGCTTACCGCGCTCCGCGGTCGCGTCGACAACACGTCGAGCCCACACGACAAAGCGCCTACCACCGGCGAAGCAGCGACCCCAGGGCTCACGCTCGGGAAGATCGCGGCGCTAACGGCCGGCGTTCTAGCAGCCGTCTCCGCGTTCATCGCGCAGACCGGCGACCTGCCAGAGTCCACGCGTACGAATCCCGAAGCGGCTCCGATGGTTTCGACTCAGCTGCCCATCGCTACCGCGAGCCAATCAGCCACGGCCAGTTTCGCCGAGCCCATCGATACGAATCAACGGAACGTGCAAGTCGCTGCTGCGGCGCGCCCGCCCAGTCAAGTTGCACGCGCCGAAGACGCGGACCGACTCGCGGAGGAGGTCGCGCTGCTCACGCGCGGTGAACGGAACTTCCACTCCGGCGATCTGAGGGCAGCACTAGCAGCGGTAAATGAACACAGCCGCATCTTCCCCAAGGGTACGCTCGCCCCGGAGCGAACGAGCCTGCGCACACAAATCCTGTGCGCCATGGACGAACGCGAAGGCGCGTCGCCGGGAGACCGACGCGGCCGCGCCAATCAGCCGTCGACCGACGGTTGCACAGCGCGCAAGTGACCAAACGCGCGCCTGACGTCGACGGCGGTTCTCCACCTCACACGTTCAGACGCAGCCCATCGAGCTCCGACCTCGCTTCCGCGACGCCTTTGCCGAGACTCGTCAGGTTGGCGCCGAACAGGTTCGCGATGCTGAGCAAAACTTCCGGAAGGATCCGGTCCTGGTAGCGGAGGT
This sequence comes from uncultured bacterium, assembly GCA_966249405.1. Taxonomy (GTDB): domain Bacteria; phylum Myxococcota_A; class Polyangia; order Polyangiales; family Polyangiaceae; genus SZUA-265. The sequence goes on from CBINDO010000067.1 coordinate 20,240, forward strand.
GTTGGTTGCCGCGCATCGCCCCGCCGGCTTTGCCCGCGAGCAACACGGGCCACTCGCTCATGTCGTGCACCTTTCCCCACGAGGTGCAGGACGTCGTGTAAACGAGAGAGTTGTCGAGGACGACGCCGTCACCTTCCGTGAGCGACGCCAACTTCTTCAAGAAGACGGCGAGACACTCCATCGTATACACCACCCCGCGGTGGACCCGCTCCTGGCTGGCGTTGTCCCCGGGATCACCGTGGCAGATCGTGTCGTGGAAGTCGTCGTTCATGTCGTTACCCAACGACCGGTAGAACACGTGCGCCGCGGGCAACGTGAATACGAACGACCCGACGCGCGTGATGTCGGCGGCAAACGCGACGGCGAGCATCTCCGCCATCACCCCGTTTACTGCAGCCGGCGCCTCCGATTGGGCGTCCTTACCGATCCCCGCGGCTGCCGGATCGGCCGGAAACTCGACCTGCGGCGTCGTCATCGTGGTCGTCAGGCGAGTCTCGATCTGGCGAATCGCGTCCAGGTGGTCCTCGAGCCGCACCTTGTCTTTGGCTCCCAGCGTCTGCGCGACGTCGACTCCGTCCGCCAACACGGTATCCAGGATGCTACGCTTCGCTTGGTTGAGCGCCGCGAGTTCGGCCGCCGTAGTCGAGGTAGGTTGCTCGGCTGCGGCAAACAGCCGCGTGTACAAGGCGTGTGGATCGTACTCTGGGTAATTCGGCGCGTTGACGCCGCGGTGGGACACGGCGTGCAAGGTATTCTGCGGCCCGTTGGGTGTAGCGTTCGTCACCCCGACTTCAATCGACGCGTACTTTCCGCCCTTGTTCACGCCAGCCACAATCTGATCGATTGACGGCAACACGGCGGTGTTGTTCTCGCAGTCGGCGCCCGTGGTCGATACGGCCGAACCGGTTGGATGCTGGACGCCCGAAGGAACCGGCTGCTTCAAGCCGGTAACCACGGTCAGCCACTCCTTGACGTCTTGGAGCGGCGCCAGTTGGTCACTCAGCTGCCAGTCGTCTCCGACCGAGCTCGGGTTCCACCGCGGTGGCAGGATCCCGTTGCCGAAGAACCAAGTACAATAACGGCGCGGCAGCGCCGTGCCGTCGGCGAGGGCCGTCCCGCTCTCGTTGAGCAGCGAGTCGAACAGCGGCAGTGGGATCGCGATCCCAGCACCCGTGGTCAGGATCCCCTTCAACACTCGACGACGGTTGATTGTTCTCGGTTTCATAGTGGTAGCGCCGCTCTCGGGCTCACGGGGTAGGCGGTGCGACATGACGGAAGCCGTCGCTCGTGACGATCTCCAACATGAGCTTCTGGAGATCGAAACCACCGCTCGTGAAGCTCTCGGTGAGTGTGGTCAAGACCGGGCTTTCGCTCGGCAGCTCGACGTGCCCCGTGGCGTAGCGATACAGGTTCCGAGCCATACACTTGGCCGTCTCCGGCTTCGAGGCGAGCAACGCACCGAGCTCGACCCCGCCGTTGAACGCGGTTCCGTCGAGATTGCCGGATACGTCGATGGGCTTGCCTTGGTCCGTCGTGCGATAACGGCCAATGGCGTCGTACGTCTCCAGCGTCAGCCCCAGAGGGTCGAGCAGCGCGTGGCACGCCGCGCAGGTCGGCTGCTCTTGGTGCCGCGTCAACTTCTCGCGCTTGGTGAACACTTGACCGGCCGGTGGATCTTCCAGCGTCGTGCTCACGTCGGCGGGCGGCGCGGGTATCGCCTGGCACAACAGCACTTCGCGAACGAACTTGCCGCGCAGCGTGGGCGACCCTTCCTTTTGCGAGCCGTAGATCGCGAGGATCCCGCTAGCCCCCAACAGCCCCGCTCGTTCTTCGGGCCAGGTGATCGGACTGAGCGTTCCGTCTGCCGACGGCGGCGTTTGAACGCCGTAGAGCGCGGCGAGCTCCTTCGTCGCAAAGGTGTTTCGCGTCGTGAAGAGCTCCATCGCGCTAGCCCGCTGATCGAACACGACCGACGCGAACATCGCCGGCACCTCTTGCATCATCGCCTGCTGCAGCTCGGCGTCGTACTCGGGGTACAGCTCCGGGTCCTTGGCGCGCATCGCCACCAACCGCAACTGGAACAGCTCTCTCGCGAAGTTAGCCACCGATTCACGCCCGGCGGGGCTGCTCAACAACCGCTCACTTTGTGCGCGCACGGCATCTACCGTCAGCAACGCGTCCTGATCGGCCAGGTCCAGCAACTCTGCGTCGGGGGTCGAATTGGTCAGGAAGTAAGCCAAACGAGCGGCCGTTTCGTAGCTCGTGTAACGCCAATGGGCCGACGCTCCGTCGGGCTCACCGCGCTCCATCCGGTACAGAAAATGGGGCGACGACAAGAACGCCGTTACTCCAGCCTTCATGCCGAGCATCGCGTCGTCGAGCATCACCGCCACGTCGCCGACCAGCTTCGTATAGCGCGCCACGAGCGCCTCGGACAGCGGCTGCCGAAACGCTTTGCGGCCAAAGGCGATCACGAACTGCTCGAAACACGCCGTATCGTTGACGCCGCTCGGCGCGCAACCCAAGATCGCGTCGCGTCGAGCCGGGTCCGCGAACGCCACCTCCACCGCGTCTTCGACGGCCTTCTGATATTGCTCGACGCCGAGCTCGGAGATCGAAACTACCGCGGCGCCGACGGTTGGCAAGCCACCAACCGCCCAGGAATCGGGCTCGAGGGCCCCCACCTCGACGGGTCCGTTCAACAAGTCTCGCAGAGAGTTGGTGAACGCGGCGTTGGTGAGACGTCGGTACGCCCCCGGCGATGGCGCGAACACGACCGGTGCGGTCGTCGGCGCGGCCGTTACGTTGGTCGGTGTCGTGGTGGGCGCTGGCTCCACCACACTCGACGACCCGCCTGGCAGCCCACCACTGGTCACACCCGGGTTGGGTTGCACGACAGGCCCCGTCGTGGCGCTGGTGTTGGACGCTTCCACTGCAGGTTGCTCACCTGACCAACTTTCCCCGCCACCGGTAACTTCGCCAGAGCAGCCGCACGACACCGCGAACGCGAACGACCATCGCAGTCTACGCAGCATGCCTCTCGGAATCAGAGGCGCGTCGATGTTTTGCGTACAGACACGAAGACGAACCGGCATAACAACCCGCAGCTCACGCGGTCACGCTGACCGTTGCCCGAGCAATGCACGCGACTTCGTCATTCCGTCGACGAATCTCGGTGGAAACGCTACCGGTCGGTGATTTCGTCCAGGTTGTCGATTTACGCGTCTCAGTTCATTTTGGTTGGGCCCAGCGCCTCACGCCCCTGCCCGGCTCCCTCCCACCACTGCGCTCGCGGCTCGGACGGCGCCCACTCAATGTCTCACCCTTGGGGCTCCGGCAACGCCGCCGTGTTCACTCTACCCATGACCAAGCCATCGACGTAGCCGTCGCCCTCTTTGCGTCGGGCGCGGAGTCGCCCTTCGATCTCGAACCCAAACGTTCGATACAAGTCGATGGCACGCGTATTGTTCGCGGCGACTTCCAGCGCGATGCGCACGAGGCCGCGCGCGTCGGCCCAGTCGCACAGAGCGGCCATCAAACGGCGCCCGATGCCGAACCCCCAATTGTCCTTGGTGATGGCGATGGCCAACTCCGCGGAGTGCGCGAACCGGCGCAGCGGCGAGCCGGTGAGACTGGCCATCCCGACGAGGCGACCGTCCACCATGGCCACCAAGAAGAGATCGGATTCGGCGCCCAACTGCGATCTCAGCCGCTTCTCCAGCAGCTCGTGTTTGTCCGGCACTTCGTCGGAATGGCGCGACAAGTACTGCGTCTCACCGTACAGGGTGCGGTACAAGTCGTGCAACTCGGCGGCGTCCTCCTCCGTCGCCGTCCTGACGATCAACGTGCGATCGGAGAGCGCATAACTGCGAGCCTCGAGCAGAGCCATTGGTCCACGTTAACCGAAGACGCACGACTTCGCGAGGCGCACGTCTCGCGGGCCTTCCGCTCCGCGGACGTGACCTGACCTCGCGGCGATTTCTTCGCGCGAACTGCGGGTCGGAAATCGCGGCGCGGCGTCGCTTCTTGTGCCCACGACCGTGGTTCGCGACTAGACTAGCGGCCGTGGACTGGTCCTCGTTTCGCCGTCGCTTGCCGGCGCCCGTCGCCACCGCCGCAACCCGGCTCCTCCAGCAGCGCCAATGGCTCGAACGGCTGCAGCACCCTCACGTCTCGAGCGGCCAAGCTGGCCACGACATCGTTCGGACGCTGGTCGAAGACGGCGTCGGGGCCGTGGGTAAGATCGGCGAGAGCGAGCTCTCGGGGCTGGTGTCGTACTTGCGGTATCGCGACGCGCACGGGTTCGCGGCGCGATGGACGCGGCGCTCCCGCCGCCTCTACACCAACGCGGGTGTGTTCCCCGACAACGTGCTCGCGTACAATCAGTTCGCGAGCGCGATGTGCGAAGCGCTGGCGCACGTCGACGTATTGGCCGCTTGGTACAACCCGGGTGAGGCGCGTGTCGTGCGCACGCTGGCACCGCGGGCGCGTTTGGTCGGGCTCACCTGCCTGGAGCCCCACCTGTGGAGCGACCCGTGGTTCGCGGCGTTGCGCAACCGGCGGGTGCTCGTGGTCACACCTTTCGTCGACACGGTGCGTGCCCAAGTCGACCACCTGCGGGAGATCTGGACCAAGAAGCCCGACATGGCGGTGCCCTTCGAACTGCTCACCTTGCGCACTCCCTTCGCCGCGGCCATCGCGCCGTCGCCCTACCGTCATTGGCAAGCCGGGCTGGACGACCTGCGGCGGAGCATGGACTTGTTGCACTTCGACGTGGCGCTGATCGGAGCCGGTGCGTGGTCACTGCCGTTGGCTGCGCACGCCAAGTCGTCGGGGCGCGTCGGCATTCACCTCGGCGGGGCGACGCAGATCTTGTTCGGCGTGCGCGGCAAGCGTTGGGACTCGAACCCCAAACACGCCCGTTTCATCAACCAGGCGTGGGTGCGCCCAACCGAACGCCCCGCGTTGCTCTCCAAGATCGAAGACGGTTGCTATTGGTGAGACAGATAGACGATGAGTGCCTCGAACCAACTGACGCTGCGCCCAATCGGCGTGGTCCACTCGCCCTTCTGGCAGCGCCGCGAGGCGCCGCGCCAGCCCGCCCTCTGTGAAGACGTGCATGGCACCATCGAGCTGTATCCTGGCAACCACTTCGAGCAGGCGCTGATCGACATCGACACTTGGTCGCACATCTGGGTGCTGTTTTGGTTCCACGTGAACGACAATTGGCGCCCCATGGTTCAGCCGCCGCGCGGCTTGCAGCGACGCGGCGTGTTCGCGACGCGTTCACCTCACAGGCCCAACCCGCTGGGCCTGAGCGCGGTCAAACTAGAGCGCCGCCGCGGGCTGATTCTGGAGGTGTCCGGCCTCGACATCCTCGACGGCACGCCGGTGTTCGATCTGAAACCCTACGTCCCTTACACGGACGTCATCCCGACGGCCAACGGGGGCTGGCCGGAGCAAGTCGCGCCGCCCACCTACGCCGTCGTGTTCACTCCTCGCGCACAACGACACCTGCAGTTTCTGGGTGAGCTCGGCCAAACCCTCCGAGCAGAGCTGGAACGCGTGTTGTCGCTCGGCCCAAAGCAGCCCAAGTACCGTCGCATTCGCCGTATGGAGCACGGTTACCAGATCGCCGTCGAGGAGTGGCGGGTGTCCTTCGACGCGTCAGACGCGGTCATCACGGTGACCGGGGTCACGTCGGGTTACCGCGCTGCCGAGCTCGCGGGCAATCCGGCGACGGAGCTCGATCTGCACCGAGCGTTCGCGGCCTTCACGTCGACCGACGACCTCACCGACCGCGGTACGGGCCAACCGTAACCTCACGCAGCGAACGGCCGCAGCTCGACTTCGGCACGATTGCGGAGCGCGCGAACACGGCCCAGTGATACCGGGGCGCAGGGTACGGCGCGCAGGCCATCGTATTCCAGGTCGGGTTCACCCGGCTCGATCCACGCGAGCACGTGGTGAGAGGCTTCGGCTTGGTTGTGGTCGGGGTGGAGCATGATCTCGACACCGCTCAACAGATCTTCGCGACTCACCGCGCGTTGGGCGGACGCGACCGGTCGCGCCGTGTTCTCGGCCTTCGCGAACGCCTGCACGACCAGGCGACCGCGCTCGAGCCCGACCGAGCGGGCTTTGACCACGATTCGCAAACGCCCGAACACATCCAGACCCAAGGTCGTCGCCACGAGTGAGGTCCAGGAATCTACGCCATGTAGCGTCGTCACTCCGCTCTCTGGCCCGAACAATTCCGTCGTCATGTGCTCCTCCGCGCCTCGTGCAGTCATTGCGATGGGTCCTAGTTGCACGGCCCATGCCAGCTCACCGTGCCGAGGCGAGCGTCAGGCGTTTGACGACGCGCGCGCGAGGCCACCACCGCCCCTCACTGATACGAGCCGATTCGCCCCGTGCCAGAACCGGAAGGGTGGGCAAGAGCGCGGCGTGCGCTACAGCTCGGTGGACCCGACGACCTCGCCGCACCTGGCTTTGTGCGCGGGGTCGAGAGCACCCTGGGTTGAATGGACGCTGGGTCTCGACCACCCATGGGGTCCATTCACCCCGATGGTTTGTTCACTGGACAAACACTCACGCCCACGCGCCGTTGCCCGCGGTGCGGCGTCGGGCGCGTGAACCTGGAGCGTGTGGTGCGGCGTGGGTCGGGGTCGTAGGTAGGCGCGAAACGGCGCCAAAAACGCCTCGCCGGAGTGTGTCATGGCTGTCGAGTTCGCGTAAGCTGGGCGGGTGAAGCGACTTTCAGAAGCAGTGTCGGCCCGACGCGGTACGTGGTCGAGTTTGACCCTGGTGATGTGCCTTTCGGCTGGGTGTGGGGAGAACCAGGAGGGAGAGACGGCCGGCGACGGCGGCCCGAGGGACACTCCGAGTGACGAACCCGCCCAACCGAGTGGCCCGGCTGGATCGAGCGTCGCTACGACCTCCGACACGGAACAGACACCAGGCGGGACGAACCCCACCAATCAAACACCCGAGCCAGACACGACGTCGGGGTCCGGAGGATCTACCCCACCCATCGAGCCGCCCGCGGCCACGTGCGAGTCTGCGGGCGGCGACGGCACGGTGACCGACCCCGAGCTAATCGCGACCCTGAGTGACCGCTGGCACGAGGCCTGGCTGGCGTCACCCGCGGTCGCGGATCTGGACGAAGACGGCATCCCCGAGATCTTGGCCGCCCGCGACGAGCTGCTCTTGGGCTGGCATTTGGATAACAGCGTCGCCTTCCGCGGCGAAACCGGTGGCCGGATCTGGGCGCCGCCGGTGGTCGCCGATTTGCTGCCAGAGGTGCCCGGGCTCGAGGTCGCCGTCGCCTCGCGTGAAAGCGTCTACGTCTGGGACGCCCACGGCGCGCTGCAACCGGGATTCCCCACGGCCTGGCAAGACGAGCTGCGAGCGATCGCCGCCGCAGACATCGACGCCGATGGCGCCCTCGAGCTGGTGGCGGTCACTACCAGCGAGCTCGAGACGAACGGTCAAGCCGACATCATCATCGCCTACGAGCTGGACGGACGCGTGGTGGAGGGCTTTCCGCCGAACACGACGGGCACCTCCGGCTGTGGCGAGGCGTGTTACGTCCACGGCGGCTTCGATCAAACGTTGGCGCTCGGTGATTTGGACGGCGACGGGGCCGCGGACATCTTCGCCCCCCAGGATAACGCGTACGTCAGCTTGCACCGTGGCGACGGCGTGGCCTTCGACGCGGACCCGATGTTCGAAGATCGTCCGAAGATGAACGGAGTTCGCTTCATGCTCGACCTCGACGAAGCCAAACAAGGTTATGCGGACGATGAAGAGACGGGGCTGCAGGCTCATTTCACGAACTCGGCGCCAGCGATCGCCGATTTGGACGCAGACGGTCGCAACGAGGTCGTGGTCCTGTCCTCGGTCCAGAATGCCGCACAAAGTGATCGCGAGCAGGGCGTTGCGTTGTGGGCTTTCCACGCCGATGGGACGCGCCTGCCGGCGTGGACGGACCCGTTGCACATCCCCGAGTTCCTGGCGGGACTCTGGGACTACGAGGGCACGAACGTGGTCGGCGCGACGAACCAAGTGTCGATCGCAGACGTCACTCCCGAGTCCGCAGGGCTCGAAATCGTGTTCGCCGGCTTCGACGGGCAGATCCACGCTGCCAGCGCAACCGCCGAGCACCTCTGGGCGTACCGCTACACGAGTGACGACCGGGTGCTCGCCGGTGGCGTGGTGATCGCAGATCTGTCCGCCGACGGGAGCCCCGAAATCGTCTTCAACACGTATTCACCGGACAACGACAAGGGCGAGCTCGTGATCCTCGACGCCAACGGCAACGAGCAACACAAGCTGGCGCTCCCAGAACGCGGCGCCATGCCCGTGCCGACGATCGCGGACGTCGACCTCGACGGCAGCCTGGAGATCGTGGTGAGCCTCAAAGACGGCGTGGACCGCGAGCGGCAGGTGCTGGTCTACAACGTCGCGTCGTCGAAGACCAACTGCATGCCGTGGCCCACCGGACGCGGTAACCTACTGCGTTCAGGTTTCGTGCATTGAGTTGGGCGGGGGGCCCAATCCGGTGCGGAAGCCTCGTCGCTGGCTTCTTGGGTTTCGACTTCTCGCCGTTCGTGCTCCGCGTGCCACTCGACGAGTTCGCGCCGTTCGTTGCACTCGATGGCCTCGCGCAGTCCGTGTTTTGCGACCCTACGTTGTTAGCCACGCCGCCGGAGTTTTCCGTCTCACCGTGGTCACCTGTCGCACCGCGCGTCGCGAAATCCGGCAACGAACGGATCATGAGCCGATCTTCACGCGAGCCCCACTTGTCGCGCCTTGTTCGTCGTAGAAGCCGAGCCACGCCTCAACGTCTTGCTCGAGGAACGCCTTGATGGCGTCGGCGCGGGCTTCGGAGAGCACCCCGTTGACGGCTTGATGTGGCAGCGGTTGACGGGAGGTGACGTCGACGCCGCCGCGATCGGTCCGAACCGACAAGATGTCGCCCTCGGCCCTGACACAGGACCGCCTGCGGAACCAGGTGCCCGCGGTCGTTCGCTGGCATTCACTCACCGCAGCCGCCCTTGGGCAGCGTCGCGTGCAGACGGGCGTTCCACCGCTTCACGGCACGCTGCGGCTTTTCTCGCCGGAAGACGGGTGGTATCAGCTGCGCATGCGTCTGCCGCTCAACGTTCTGCTGACGCTGGCGATTCTCCTGGCGCCCGCGTGCAACATGCGCGCGCGCCGCGCAGAGTCGGCCCCCTCCACCGGTGTGCCTTCGGGCGAGCCAACTGTAGACGCGCGCTCGAACGCGAACGCCCCCGGGACGCTGCCGCCGCTCAAACCCGTCCTGGGAAGGCCGTTCCCGGAAGGAGCGTCGCAAGAAGTGGTGTGTGAGGCAATCCACTCCAAGGAGACGGACCTCTGGGCGCGGTTTGGACATTTGGTCCCGCTCTATATGCGCGGAGCGATTTTCGTTCTGGAAGCCGGCTCTTCGAAGGAGGCGGCCATCACTCAATTCGTGAAGAAGGATTATATTCACCCGCACTTTCCTCAGTTGGCTAGTTGTGGTGATAGAACGTTACTCTACATTAGTAACTTTGCCGAAAATGCCGTATTCGGCGGCAAACCATTTGGAAGGCTTCACCTAAGCCAAGAACTCGAACGCACACTTGGCGTCAGGACTGTGCAATCCTTCGAGATTGTCGCGGATCATCCTCGGATGGCCCACTACTGCCGCCTCAGTGGCGACGACTGCGATGCACTGAACAAGCTCAATGTCCGAAACGAAGGGCTGGGGATGTGCGGAGATTTGGAAGGTTACTGCTTTCGCAGACTCGACCGAGATCCAGACTCAATCACTCAGCTGCGACAGGCTTGCCTCCAAGTGCCGAAGTCAACACTTGCCTGCCTGGAATACGCTCGAGACGGTGAGGAACTGCAGGCATGTGAGGCTCAACTGGAGCGAGTCGTGTGTCCGTGAGACTACACCAGCTCTTTGTCTACCAGGGTCGAGAACACCTTCACAGGCGTATATCCGTTCAGAAGCAGTTCCGCATTCAATCGCTTCCCATCGTTCACCCGTGACGGTACCCAAACGGTAGCGTCAGCACCATGCGCTGCAGGGGTTTCATCACCGTACAAGTCGAGACGCATCTTCAGCGCCAAGTCCACCGCCGTCACGAACACGGCCTCGTGCACCACGCGCGTGACCCCGAGGGCTCCGGACAGCACCGCGGCTTCGAACGCCTCCCACGCCTGCATCCGGGTGCGTTCCCACGCGGCGACAGAGGAAGAAGCGCCGAAGACCGCGCCGGACCGCGGTGAGAAACCCGCACTCCCGGCGCCCAAGCCCCGGGAAAGTGCGCCGCCACTTGCCCCCCGGTGCCACCGCTCAATCGGCTCCACGACGGCCCTGTGATGATTGGCAAACGCGTGGCGCAGCGAAAACAACGCGAGCTCCGCGTCGTGGTCCCGTCCTCTTTCAGACGACCGAAGACCCCCGACGATACGCGGAACGTGCCCGACCAATGCTGAATGATGAATGGTTCGCTCACAGCCAACGCTAGTTGCGCGGGTCGTGCGTTTCACCGGGGGTGGTGAGAAACGTTCGTCCAGCGAGATCCGCAGGTGATCAGACTGCAATCGTTAGCCACCTCTTCGATGCCTCGAGCGACCGTGTGCGGGTTCAGACGAGGCAGATCGGGGCGACCGAGGAAGCTCCGAGACGACGTGACGGGGGTACCCGCGCGCCTTCGGCGCCAATCACGGAATCAGGTACTGGATCGACAGAGAGAAGCCGTCGCAGTCGAAGTTTGCGAAGGTGTTGTTCGCAGGGTTCCCCGAGTGGACTATTTCGAACAGCTGAATCCCACGGCTACCCGCGGCCCATTCGTCCGTCAGCGACGTGGATACCTGCTTCTCGGGGGCCGTGGTTTCTGCGTTCGATGTGAACGCACCGTAGTCGTGAATCCGTTCGAGGCTCATTACGAAGCGGTCGACGACCCCGGACTCCAGGTGATGCAACTGCGTGGTTCCCAACGGATAGAACGCACCTTCGGGTGTCGCCTGTACCGCT
>CBINDO010000068.1:0-30464 GCA_966249405.1 uncultured bacterium
GTCGTCCGCGGGGAAGCTGGTGCCGCAGTCGATCACGATCACGTCGCCGGCGCACTCGAGGGCCAGGCAGTTCATGCCGACTTCACCCAAGCCACCCAAGGGGAATACTCTCAGCGGCTCCGCGAGCACCGTCATCACCGCGACTTTAGTGGCTTTCTCGCGAGGTGGGACGCAAAAAATGGCGGCATCGCCTGCGCGAACGAGGTAGGTATCAGGAGCATGACCACGTCGCCTCGCTCGCCCGCGCTGACCCACGCGGAGGTGGCCGAACTCCTCGAACACGTCCCCGAGACGGCGGGGCCCGGTTCCGCCAAGGGCAGGCAAGAGTGGGTGTATATCGACGTTCGCACCCCCGAGGAGTTCGCGACTGGGCACGTGCCTGGCGCGTACAACGTCCCCTTCCAGCTGGGCGATCGGGCCGGGTTGCACCCGAACCCAGACTTCACCCAGGTCATGGCTGCTATCTTTCCGCCGCAAGCCGCTTTGATCTTGGGCTGTAGGAGCGGAGCGCGCGCCGCCGCGGCCGAGCGGTCGTTGAGCGAATCGGGCTATGCGCGGATGTGTGTTCACTTGGGAAGTCTCGTGGGCGCCCGCGATGCTTTCGGCCGAACCAAGGCGGGCTGGATCGAAGCCGGTTACCCGATTTCAGAAGCCGCGTTGCCTGGGCGCACCTACGACGAGCTGCGCGCCTCGGGTGTCGGGACGATGTCGAAGCAACCTGGTTGACTCTCGACCGTCCACTTGGGTGCCTAACGCCGCCCGCTTTGGGATACAGTCGGCCCATGCCCGGCCCGCCGCTGGTTCCGCTCGCTGCTGCCTTGAACGAAGCTCTGCACCGCTGCGACCCGGTATTCTCGGGTGCAGGACCCCTGATCGCCGCAGCACAGATACTCGCGGTGCTGGTTTTGGTTCCCAAAGACGAACGCTGGAAGGCGCGCGGCCCAACGGCGGCGCTGATCGCCGCAGCCGCGCTCACGGTGCTGGACGCATGGCTGCCCGAGCGCGTCTTCGGACGCAACGTGCACCGGTTCGCCGCGCAGTTCCTTTTGCTCGCGAGCATGGGCAGAACGGCGTTCATTCTGGCCGTCGAGGTGTTGTGGTCCAACCGCAGGGTTCGGCCGCTGCCGACCATCTTCAAAGACGTCATCCAGGCGCTCGTGTACATCGTCGTCGGCCTGCTGGTACTGCGCGCGGCGGGGGTCGAGCCCGGGTCGCTCTTGACCACGTCCGCGTTGCTGACTGCCGTGCTGGGTTTGTCGTTGCAAGATACCTTGGGCAACCTGTTCGCGGGGCTGGCCATCCAAGCGCAGCAGCCGTTCCAGGTGGGCGACTGGATCCAGTTCGACAACCGCGACGACCAAGTGGGCCGAGTGATCGAGATCAACTGGCGCGCGACGCGGATCATCACGCTCAGCCAGATCGAGATCACGATCCCGAATGGCTTGGCCGCCAAGAGCCCGGTCTTCAACTACTCGCGACCGACCGACCTCGTCCGCCAGGACGTGAAGGTCGTCGTCCCGTTCGCGATCTCACCCGATCGAGCACGGGCGTTGATGCTGCAAGCAGTGCGACATACCCCGGAGGTGCTCGAGATCCCCGAGCCCTTCGTCGTCACCGTGGACTACGACGAGCGCGGCGTGATTTACGAGGTGCGCTACTTCATCACGCGTTTCGACCAACGCGATCTCATCTCGAGTGATGTTCGAGAGCGCATCTGGTATGCCCTGGGCCGCGAGGGTCATTCCATCCCGGTGCCCGCGCGTCGGGTCGAACTCGTCCAACCAGCAGGCGTTGCGTCGGGTGACAGCAACAGCGCGGTGGATTTTCGCTATCGGTTGCTGGCGCGGTTGGAGTTGTTCTCTGGGCTGACGCAACAACAGCTGCGCAAGCTCGCGGAACACTGCCGCCATCAGGCGTACGGTCACGAAGAGTTGATCGTAAAACAGGGAGATCTGTCGAGCGAGATGTACGTGGTCGAACGCGGACAGGTGAGGATCGAGGCGCGCATCCCGGGGGCACCCGAGCCACACATCATCTCGGTGTTGGGTCGCGGCGAGTTCTTCGGTGAGATGTCGATGCTGACGGGTGAGGCGCGCGCAGCGAGCGTGATCGCCACCGAGGAGACGGAGGTACTCGTCCTCGAGCGCGAGCGGTTTGCGCCGATCCTCGAGAGCAACCCTCAATTGGCGGAACGCATCAGCCAGGTGTTGACCAGCCGTCGCAACAGTCTGCGCGAAGCGCGCGGTAACTCGTTCCCTGCGCCAACCAACGCCGAGCAAGACGAACTCTTGACGCGCATTCGCCGCTTCTTCAGCTTGTCGTGACGGTGGTCCGCTCACCCAGTGGTATCGGCCGGTTGTTCCGTGAAACGAAGCCCCGAGAAGACGCCATGCTCCACCCAGCCACGGAACTGACCCGACACCTCGCCCGGCCCGAGCTCGGGGTGTCTGGCACAGGTCGTGGCCATTGCTTCCACCAGCGAGCAGCCAGCGGCGAGCGCGACGAGAAGCTCATGAGCCCACGAAGCCAACTCCAGCCGCTCCACGTAGCGCCCACGGCGGCATACGAGCACCCACGAAGGTCTCCGAATCGGCGAGGGTGCGACGGCATCGTCGTCCGCGAGACCAACGGCGCGGGGCCTTAGTAGCTCCGTCAGGAAGGCGTTCACCTCGTGCTCAAAGTGAAGCAGCTGGACCGTCGGACCGAGCGCCAGAAAGACCTCGTGGCGCGCGTACTCGGCAATGGACGCAATTTGGGAAACCCCGAGTATCTCACGAGCATCCGCGTGAATCGCACGCACCGTCGCCCACTCCAACGTCGCGAGTTCGACCGCCCACGTTGGGCATTCGAAGCCCCCGCAAGCGTCGGCGAGGAACGCTGGAAAGCGCGCACCGTATTCGTTCAGCGTCACATGCGGCGGGTGCTCTGCGACGTAACGTCTGCAATGGACCTCGAAAGCTTCCGCACCAAGGGCCGCCTCGACACCGGGAAAGTCGTCCCTGAGACATTCGACGAGCCTGTGAACGTACGCGTGGCGGTACACGCCGATACGACGGGCTGGTGATATCTTACCGCCGCTGACCTTGCCGCCAAGGTCACAGCCCGCGTCGCCCTGCGTGATGACTCGGTACAACCACCGTTGCCGAGCCGCGAGGTTTTGCTCCGGAGCGTCAGTTGACACCAGCGCCCTCCCTGGCCGTCGGCTGTGGAGAGATTGGCGCAGCGCGACCACCCGAGATCCACTCGCGCGCCTTCGAAACCTCGGCGTGTACGGCGGCGAACTCGGGGATCTGGGCGTCCCACTCCAAAACCAAAGGAGCGCGCGCTCCTAGCTGCCAAGCCTTCGCCAATAGCGCCCACACGGGGTCGGCGACGCGTGAGTCGTGCGTGTCCACCAAGAGCTCGTCGTCCTCGAAGTGTCCGGCAACGTGGAACTGGGTGACCCGCCCGAGCGGCAAGTTGGCCAAGGCGTGCGCCGGATCGAAGCCGTGGTTGCGGCCATTGACGTAGAGGTTGTTCACGTCGAGGAGTAGCCCGCAATCAGCTTCGTCGAGCACCGCCGAGACGAATTCCCACTCTCGCAACGTCGCCCCCGAGAACTCCAGGTAGGTGGTAGGATTCTCGAGCACCAAACGTTGCCCCAAGAAATCCTGGGCGCGGCGCACGCGCTCAACGGTATGCCAGACCGCTTCTTCGGTGAACGGTAAGGGCAAGAGATCGTGTGCATGGTGTCCACCGATGCTGCTCCAGCACAAGTGATCGGAAACCCAGCGCGCCTGCACGCGCCTCGACAAGTCGCGTACGGCGCTCAAGTACTCGTAGTCCAGCGGGTCGACCGAACCAATCGACATACCGACGCCGTGCAAGACGACGGGGTAACGCTCTGCGATTCGGTCCAAAAATTCGAGTGGTCTGCCCCGAGTATACAAGTAGTTGTCCGACAAGACCTCGAAACACCCCACGTCCGGGCTGTGCTCGAGAATGTGCGCGTAGTGCACGCTACGAAGACCTATCCCTAATTCCACGCGGTCGTTGCCCATTTCGAATCCTCCTCGTGTCGAGCGGCCGGTCCCAGGATAACTCCCCCGGTCCCTCCCGCAAAAACTGCCGGCGAGCTTTCGTCGTGAACCACGTCCACAGCTTCGCCGGCAGCCAATCCAAAGTTCTGCTCCGTCAGGCGCTCACTTGCTCTTGCACCCGCTGGGGCCCTTGCACGCACTCTGCGATTTGCAGGAGTGCTTGTCGGTCTTGCAGCCGCTCTGCCCCTTGCAGGAGGCCTTGCCCTGGCAGCCGTGTTTGTCCCCGGGCGCCTCCTTGTCGGGGGTGGGGCTTTCACCGGCGAAAGCGACTCCGGAGGCTCCGAGTAACATGCCCGTTACTGCTGCGACGACGAATGAGTTTTTCATGATTTGTTCCTTCTGTTGTTGTTTTGTTGTGGTTGGTGACGACGTTCAGCCGCGGTTGGGCGGTGAACGATGAGAGAGAACCGCGCAACCTCACGGCGAAGCCGTGAGCGTACTCGCCGCCCGCGCACGCTGGCCGGCAAGCATGAACACTCGCTCGCCGAGCCAGTGATCGAGAGACCAACGTCCGGCTCCGGTGAGCGCGAGATTCGTCAGTACGACGAGGTAGATGAACTCGTTCAAACCGAAGAGGTCGATGAGGCTGGACACGTCCGGCAGCAGCGCCGTACCTATTGCTACCAGCATCGTAATCGCGAGAGGGACCGCGGCCAGACGTGTCATCAACCCGAGCACCAGAGCGATGCCTCCAAAACACTCGGTGCACGCGACGAGCAGGGCATTGAATCGCGGAGCGGCGATACCGAGCTCCGAGAAGAACTCCACTACTTTGTCCAGGTCGCCGAGCTTACCCCATCCCGACGCTGCGAACACGACCCCAACCGTCACGCGCAGCAACAGGGGCCCAAAAGAGTCGATGAATTGAAACCTAGTGCGATTGCGCAAGTATATACTGGTGACGTTGGACAATAACGGGTACATGAATTCCTCCTGGCCCTACCAATGCGAGGTGCGCATCAATGGGAGTCGAGACATACGACTGACGTTCCGACGGGCACGACGGGTTAGCCGGCGCGCCGCATGTCATCTCTGCGAAGAGTGTGACGTTCGGTGACGAATTGGGTATGCCGCCCGCGTGAGGCGGTTACGCAGCGCGGCCAATTTGTTCGCAACGCCGGGGAGCGCGCCCCCGGGCTGCATCGCTCGGCCGCCACGAGGGACGCTCAACCCGCGGTAATTACGCCCTTTCTACGCCCGACTCGCGGACCAACCGGAGCCCTTAAATGCTTCTGACCCCGGCACCCTCGGGTTACAACTTTCGGCGGGCACGATTTGCGCTGCCAGAAGTAAACATGTCTCGACTCATCCCAACCCAGCTCCCGGCGCGAGCGCGTCGAGCCTACCGGCGTCTGCGCGCAGGAGGGCTCGAACTCGCCAAGGACAAATTTCAGCAGCTGCGTCTGCCGGCAGAGTGGACGGCTCGCGCCACGGCAGAACGTTTCTTCCGTAACAAGGTTGGTGTCGAGATCGGTGGCCCTACCGGGCTCTTTCAGGGCGACTCGGTGTTGCCCGTTTACGGTCTGGCGAGCCGTGTAGACAACTGCAACTTCGCCGGCCAGACCGCGTGGGTGCGGGACCAAAAAGAGGGCGCCACGTTTCTGTTCGACCCCAGCAAGCCCCCCGGCGTCCAGTTTTTTCGCGAAGCCAGCGCGCTCGATGGTCTCTCGGATCAGAGCTACGACTTCGTGCTTTCGTCTCACTGCATCGAACACTTGGCCAGCCCGCTGTCCGGCTTGTTGGAGTGGCGCCGCGTGCTCAAGCCTGGCGGAGCCCTCCTGCTCGTGGTTCCCCACAAGGATGGGACTTTCGATCACCGCAGACCCGTCACACCATTGTCTCACCTGGTGCTCGACCACAACCAGCGGATGCCCGAGAGTGACCTCACTCACCTCGACGAAGTGCTGAGGCTCCACGACCCGAGCAAGGACGCCGGCAGTGGTGATTTCGCGACGTTCAAGACCCGCTGCGAAAACAACCTGGTCGAGCGCTGCATCCACCACCACGTTTTCAACACGCATCTGGTCGTGGAGCTTTTGGACTGGGTCGATCTGCAGATCGTCCACGTTCAGCTGTTACGGCCATTCCACATCGTCGTGCTGGCACAAAAGCCCGAACCGGGCACCAGGACCAACAACGGCGCGTTCCTCAGCCGCAATGGTCGCCCGGTGTGGACCAGCCCGTTGCCTTCCGACCAACGAAACTACTGGTAGCCAAACTGGGGAGGACCCCCTCGAGGCGGCACCCTCGAGGCGACACCGTCAAGGCGCAGCAGGCGATGGCGCGGCGGGTTGCCCGGCACTCCGCGCCCGTTCGTAGTCGGAGGCGGCGGCGTCGATGACCGAGTAGTCACGCGCCACCTTCTCGGCGTCGGCGACGAGCCGCGCCGTGAACGACGTGAGGCCCCACATTCCGTTGTCACGGAGCCGAAAGGCATATCGCGTTCCGCGAACGGTTTCCACCGTAGCCCGTTCACCCGAGATCTCGACGTTGGCAACTCCGGATAGGTCTCGCCGCAGCTGGTCCATCCAACCGTACTTCTCCGCGTACCACTCGAAGACTCCTGGACCGGGCTCGCGCGCGGCGAGCAACTCGAAGCGAGCTCGCTCTGGAGCCGCCTGGTCTTTGGGATACGCGGCGTCGATCCTCCGCAATGCGTCGGCGCTATACTTGTGTATGGTGAACGCGGCGTGCTGAGCCGCCGTCTCCAAGTAAGGGAACACTTCCTTGGCTTGCCCACGATTGACGGCTGTAGTCACGCGATAGTAGGCGCCCTTGGGCGTGCGGTCCGTCGGGTACAACTTCCAGGCCACCACATACGCCGTCACCAAGACCGCTGCTGCAACCAGCCATCGTCGCCAAGACATACGTGACCCTGCGTAGCCGCTCTCGGCGCTCGAAACAACTCAAGTCCGTTCCGGTGCCCGCAATCGACGCGAGCCGCGCCGTGCTCTTGGATCTACAGCCAGTTCTTGCTAGCAGCGGCCAAAGGCGTCTATGTGGAACAGTCGAAACGTGTGCGTGGTGATCCCCGCTTACAACGAGGAAGAGCGGCTCGGCGCCACCCTGCGCGGTATCCCCGCATGGGTAGACGCGGTCGTGGTGGTGGATGACGCCAGCAGGGATTCGACCGGGGCGGTGGCAATGGCCACGGGTGACGTGCGAGTCAGCCTCGTACGGCACGACTCCAACCGGGGTGTTGGCGCTGCGATCCGCACCGGCTACCTCCATGGGCTCGGCCTCGGCGCGGAGCTGCTCGTGGTGATGGCCGCAGACAACCAGATGGATCCCGCGGACCTGCCGGCCTTACTCGAACCCGTGAGTTCCGGCGCCGCCGATTACGCCAAAGGCAATCGCTTCATCCACCCCGAACATGCATCGATGCCGAAGTTGCGGAAACTCGGTAGCCGCTTCCTTTCGTCGCTGACACGGCTGACCACGGGTTATCACGTCGACGATTGCCAGTGCGGCTACACGGCGTTGTCCGCCAGCGTCGCACGTGACGTGGCATGGCCCGAGCTGTGGCCCCGTTACGGCTACCCCAATGACCTCCTCGCGCTATTGTCTCACGTGCATGCGCGTGTCGTCGACGTGGCGGTGCGTCCGGTGTACGCGGGCGAACAGAGCGGGCTCCACGCTGGTCACGTGTTCTCCATCGCGCATCGCATCGTGTGGCGCAAACTGACGTCGCTCCGAGCTACGGCTCGACGTCGTCGTCGATGAGGTCGGCGACCTCGTCTGGTATCGGCTCGTTCTCGTCGAACTCACACGCCATCGGGCGGTATTCGAACGCGACGTCACCCGCCGCACGCCGGAACGTCCACGACGGCTGCCGGAGCTCGGGTCTCACGAGCACCGACAACTCCTCGGACTTCGCACGGGCGACGCTCTCCCCCTCGTAAACCGCAACACAAGCCTTCTCACGCGGACCGTAGACGACGGCGTTCCGGGACAGGAACAGCTTCGTGGGTTCGGAGTTGTGACGCACGACGATGGGATGCATCGTCTCACTCTCCGCGGGCGCCACGATCCTGGGCCCCCTGCGCTCGTCGGGATTGCAGACCCGAGGTTCGTCACCGGGGCCGAGTGTTCGCTGGGTCGCGACGGCAATCGGGGACCCCAAGACCGAACGACCTGGCGCCAACGGAAACAGCCAGCCTTCGGATTGCCCAGGACCGACCTGCCAAAGGTGATAGTGGGGCTGTCCGTCCAGATACCCGAGATCGTAGCTCTGGTGCAGGTTGAACCGGCCAGGCTCGTCGACGCCGATACTCATGGCGTGAGTGACCCACCCGCCCTTCTCGAGCGTAGCGTTCACGAGCACCGCGCCGTTCCTGAACAACTTCAATCCCAACGGGATCGCGCCGACCTGAGACATTTCGGTGCGACCGCTAGCGGCGATCTCCGACCAATCGAAGGGCGGGAGCTCACGCGTCTCACCATCTTCGCGAACGAGCCAGGTGCGGGCGTGGAACTCGTCGCTCCCCGGTCGTACGAAGACGCCGCCTGCGGATATGCTCACCAAACCCGGCTGGCCCGCGCGAGCGAGGTAGCGGGTGGCGATGTGGCTCCACTGATCGGCGCTCGTTGCGCCGCTCGGTTTCACTGGCCAACGGTGCGTCTTGGTCCCGCGAAACAAGTTGCGCCAAGCAACCTCTACCGAAGAACTGTCGACCCTACCGCGCAGAGCAGCAACCCCCTCCGTCTGACTCGAGCTGAAAAGCACCCATTCCGCGGCGTCCGATCGCTTGTCGAACACCACCTCCTCGCGCAGCACGCTGGTGCGAGCTCCGCCGTCAGCTGACGGATAATCCATCTCGAAAGACGTGACCGCAGCGTTCGTCCAGTCGACGTGGTGGGTAAACCAATCGACGTCGTTCAAAGACGCTCCGGTAGCCTCGGGGATCTGGCCGCCCGGGATGGTCTTCCACAGCGCATCTTCGGCGACGCGACACACGATCGGAGTTTGCAGCGTGACCTTGGGCTTCTCGAGCGCGACGTCGGGCGGGGCTTCCAGAGCCGGGCGCTGGCCGCCCCAGCCCAGGCGCAAGAGTTCGTCGGAAATGAGGCAACCATGACTGAAACACGCGACACTGAGCTCACACGATTGCCCAGTTGGCGCACACAACTCGGACGGCAGCCGGCCGATACTCTGCCACCGTTCACCGCCGTCCAAGCTCTCCCACGCGTTGCCCGACCGTGGCTCGATGGCCAGCGCCTTCATCCCAACGCCGCTCACGTAACTCGCGTCGGTGGGTCCCGAACGAACCTGAAGCACATGACCGCGATCGTCGGCGATCACCAGCTGACTCTGCGACAGGCGCGCATCGTAGACGGTGGCAGAAACGAAGCCGTCTTCGCCCCAGGCTGGCACCTCGACGCTGACGTTGGTCGCGCCCTGGCGCGGTGCGCGCACTCCACGCAGCGGCTGAACGTCGAAAGAAGAGAATGGATCGGCCCCCGAATACAACGTCAGCTCGTCCCCCTTGTTGGTCGCCCCAAACACCAACAAGCGATCCGAAGTCGGTGAGACGGTCATCGCCATCGCGACTCCCGAGAGCCCAAGCAGGCTCAGTTCGTGAAAGGAGACCTTGCCGTCTTTCAGCGCGGCAAAGTGCACCCCGGATGTCGTGCAGCCGGTAGGTTCTGCCTCGGGCGGGCAGATGCCGCTCCAAACCAAGCTGTCACGCCAGGCGGCAGCGCGCAGCTGGCTCACGTCACCACGAACCTTGTAGGGCTCTTCGAGGAAGGTGCGCCCCTCGTCCGTGCTGCGATACACGCGGAGCACGCTGACCTTGCCGGCCATGGCGCCACAGATCAGGAACAGACGTTCGCGCGAGCCCGCCAACTTCGGCTCACGGCAACCGTTCACCGCCACCGGCAACTTCTCCAAAGGGTCGCTGGCGCGGCCCCGCCACAAAACCAAGTCTCCCGCGGAGCCCTCGAGTTCGGCGTAATAACGCTGCTGCAACAACCCGGTACCATTGGCAACCGCCAACGCGCTCGCGTAGGTCTCGAGTGCGGCTTGACCCAGGCTGGGCTGCCGAACGCGGGGCGTCATGGGCTCGAACTTGGATGGCGCCTCGGGACTCCAGCGCCGCTGACCGAGCACTCCGTGAACCTCGATGCCACCCTCGTAAACCTCGAGCCGCAGCGCGCCCAACGTTGGCGCCGCCAACGGTTCGAAACTCAAGCCGCCGTCGCGCGTCTGGAGAAACGCCTCGGGGGTCACCAGCGCCAAGCCAACGCCGCTGGGAGTGATCGCGACGTCGGCGACGCGCTCGCGAACGTTTACCTGAGACCAAACATGCCCGCGGTCGGACGAACGGAGCAGACGCCCTTTGGTCGTCAAACCCAAGATCACCTGGTCTCCCGCGGTGACGCGTACCAACGCTTCGGGCGGCTGGGTGATCGCGGACGGATCGAACGCTCCGAGGGGTGCAGTGGCTCGGTATACACGGCCGCTCTTGCCCAAGAACCAATACGGGGTTCGACCTTCGCTCGCCCCAGCACCGAGCAACGGCTCGGGCGCCAGCTCGGGAGCACTTGCCAGGGCACCGTCTTTGCCGACCAGCCACCGCTGCCCGTTTGCCCCCAACAAGAACCGGTGCTCTCCTACCCGTTGCTCCCGAGCATCGCGCAAGTCGCTCTGGCTTGGACGATACAGGAACTCGCCGGGGCTCGGTGCCGGCTCCAGCGTAACCACGCCTTCTGCCAAGCCGGTCTTCGGGTAGTCGTTCACGTTCCGCGCCGACGAACACGCCGCGCCCGTGACGAAGGCAGTACCCGCAACAAACACGAGGGCCAACGCTGGCGAGAGCGTGGCCCTACAAATATCCCAGGCGTCGTTCACGACCGGTTTGTTACCGCGCGCCGCACGACGAGCAAAGAGCTTGCCCGCCCAAGCGGCGCTCGAAGGTCATTCCGACTGCAACAGCGCCAGCACCTTGGCTTTGCTGACCAAGCCGACGCTCTGTTGGACCGGGCGCCCGCCTTCGAAGACCATCAACGTGGGAACACCGCGGACCTGGAACTTGCTAGCGGTCATCGGCGCTTCGTCGATGTCCAACTTGCCGACCTTTACCTTGCCTTCCATCGCGTCCGCCACTTCGTCCACGATCGGGGCCAAGCGCTTGCACGGCCCGCACCAACTCGCCGTGAAATCGACGAGCACCTTGCCGGAGGCACCGACTACTTCTTGGTCAAAGTTGAGATCATTGAATTCGTGGACGTTTTTGCTGGCCATTGATTTCACTCCAAAGGTTGGATGACAACATAATGCCTGGATTAGCGGCTGTAAACCGCCACTCGGCGGCGAACCAAGCGAGGACCGCTTTGGAATGTCTACGCGCGAGGTCCCGCGTCTGTTTCGCGCCGTCGACGGGCGCGGTAGTTTCGTGCCCCGGCGGAGTCGACTAACGTCCGCGCCCCATGCGCCGCTACTCGTTGGAAGCCAAACCTCTGCCCGAACTCGTCGCGGGACCGTGGCCCCCCAGTTGGACGGCGTCGGGGATCATCGAGGCCCTGGAACCCTTGGTCCTCCCCGAGCGCCAAGCACGGATCCGTCAGACCCTGACCGAGCGGCTCGCGGACGTGACGGTCGTCATGGACCGGCCCCACGACCCGCACAACGGCGCGGCGGTCCTGCGCTCGTGCGACGCGTTTGGTGTGCAGAACGTGCACATCGTGTCGGGGCATGAGCCGTTTCTGGTTTCCCGCATCGTGACTCGGCGCTCCGAACGATGGCTCGACATTCACGAACACGATCGACCGGAGTCTGCTCTGGAGCCGCTCCTGGACGAAGGTTACACGCTGGTCACCACCCACCCGCAAGGCGAGCTGTTGCCCGAAGATTTGAGCCACGTGCCCAAACTGGCGCTGGTGTTCGGCAACGAACACTGGGGCATCGACCCGCGCTTCGTGCGAGCGGCCGGACGAAGCGTACGCATCCCCATGCGTGGTTTCGTCGAGAGCCTGAACCTCAGCGTCAGCGCAGCCATCTTGCTGCACGCCGCGGTACGCAACCGGCGAGGCAACCTGAGCCCTGCCGATCGAGAGCGACTCTACGCACGCGGGCTCTACCAAACGGTCAAACGCGCCGAGGTCGTGCTGTCTAGCCAAACCCCGCGATAGACACACGCGGTGGCGTGTACTAGCGTGCGCCGGCATTCATGGCGAGCAAACGAGTCGGCAGCAGCAGTAGCGTGATCAGCGCGGTCACCGAAATCACCGGTAACATCTCGGGCGAAGGATCGCTTCGGGTCGAGGGCAAGGTCAAAGGTGCGGTGAGCATCTCTGGCGAACTCGCCATCACGGAAGGTGCGTCGGTGACGGGCGCCGTGCGAGCGGCAGAGTTGGTGCTCGAAGGCGCGCTCGACGGCGACGTCGATTCGGACGGCCCGGTCGTGGTCGGCGCACGCGCCTCGTACCGCGGCAATCTGCGCGGCGAACGGGTGAGCGTGCAGCCGGGCGCCTCCGTATCCGCCACCTTGGACACTCCTTTCGACCTCAAACTGGACATCTAACAGGACTTATTAGGTTAACATGGCAGGCACAGTGATTGGTGAGGGGCTCGTCATCGAAGGCGAGTTCTCGAGTGATGACGAAGTGGTAGTGCACGGCACCGTGCGTGGAACCTTGTCCGCGGGTGGTACGGTCAGCGTGGCCAACGGCGCAGTGGTCGAGGCGGACATCACGAGTTCGTCGCTGAGCGTCGCCGGCAACGTTACCGGGAACATCAACGCCAGCGACCGCGTGGACATACAGGCGGGTGGCCGCTTGGTCGGTGACGTGAAGGCCTCGCGTCTCACCATTGCAGACGGAGCCAGCTTCAAGGGCAACGTCGACATGGAGATCTGACGCCGATGGTCGACACCTCCTTGATCTCAGCGTCCACCACGGTACGCGGTAACATTTCCGGCCAAGGCTCTCTTCGTATCGAGGGCAAGGTGCGCGGCGACGTCTCCGTGACGGGGGACGTTATCTTGGGAGCACAAGCCCAAGTTGCCGGCAGCATCCAAGGCGCCGTCATCACCGTGGACGGCGCCGTCGAAGGCGACATCACCGCGAGCGTCGCCCTCAGCGTCGGGTCGTCGGCGCGGGTCGTCGGGGACCTCACGGCTCCGAACATTGGCCTCGAGGAAGGCGCCCTGGTGCGCGGTCGAATCGAGACAGAAGGCACCGGCACCCCCGCCGTGCGCCCGCGTGCAACCGCTGCTGTCGCGCGTCCCGCGACGTCGAGTGCGTCGACCATTGCCGGCGCGCAGCCGGCTGCGCGCCGACCCGAGTTGACTCGGCCGGCAATCGTGGCCAAACCGGCGCCGGCTCCGGCTCCCGTAAAGCGCGAGCCGCCCCCGCCGCCTCCGCGTGTCGTCGCGGCGCCACCTCCCCCACCGCCTCCCGTACGCGAAGTTGCCTCGGCGCGGAACGACGAGGAC
Organism: uncultured bacterium; assembly: GCA_966249405.1. GTDB lineage: Bacteria > Myxococcota_A > Polyangia > Polyangiales > Polyangiaceae > SZUA-265. The sequence continues at coordinate 13,517 of CBINDO010000068.1, forward strand.
GAGGACAACCTGGCCGAAACGCGTGGTGCCAAAAAACAGCCGCCGCCCCCGGTGGTCACCGCCCCGCGCAAGGGCGCCAAGGGCCGCAAGAAGGCTGCCAAGCGCGAAGCCTGATCCGCGTCGGGTGAGGCCTCCGAAGCGGAGGACCCTCACCCGAACGCATCCCCTTCGCGGACGAAGTCAGCGCAGCCCGCGTTGGCCCAAGAGACGCACGACGTCTCGACGTTCGGCCTCGTGGGCCCAGTCGAGAGCGGTTTTGCCCTCACCGTCTCGTAACGTCGGGTTCGCACCGAGCTCCAGCAGCAACCGGACGTTATCGACGTGGCCGTGCGACGCGGCAGCGCCCAACGGCGTTTTGCCTCGTGCGTGCGTCGCATCGACGCTCGCACCGTGCTCGACGAGCCAACGAACAGCCGCGAGATGCCCGGCGCTGACGCCGCCCGAAGCCGCTGCGCAGAGTGGTGTCTCACGCCCATCCGTCTGCTCCAGGCTGGCGCCGGCGGCCACCAGCGTCGGCAAGATCGTCGCGTAGCCGCGTCGACAAGCGAGGCAAACCGCCTTCGCAGTCGGCACGTAGCCGTTGGACGACAGGAGCTCGGCGACGGCCAAGTGCCCGCGCACGAGCGCCACCTCGAGGGCCTCCTCGTCTCGATACGCGCTCCGCCCAACGGGTCGTTCTTCACCTTTCAACATGCGCGCGACGACGGCGTGAAGACCTCTCTCTGCGGCTTGAAACAAGGCATCTTCGCCCGAAAAAGCGTCCCGATGTCGAAGCCCCGCGCCGCGTTCGAGCAATAGGAGCGCCGCCTCGGCGTGGCACGCCTGCACAGCCACCATCAGCGGCGTGGCAGACCCTTCGTGGGAATCGCGGTCGATGACCTCCGTGGTCGGCGCAACCGCGTCCACGTCCGCCCCCGCGTCCAAGAGAGCGGCGACGATCTCACAAGCGCCCGCGCCCGCGGCGAGGTGGAGCGCCGTCCACGCGCGGGCGTCGCGCGAGCGCGGCTCGGCGCCAGCCGCGAGCAATTGTCTCACCTGATGCGTATCCGAGCGCAGCACGGCGCCGATCAAGTTCGAGCTGTTCTTGAACATCGCCCCCCTTCCCACACAACTACTGCCCGCTGTCGGCCTTGGTGCGGCGTGTGGCCGGTTTGGCCAAGATCTCGATGTAAACACTCGGCCAACCCTGCTCGGCGGCTGTGTCGATGGCTTTGGTGAGATCGCCGACGTGCGTCTTGTCACCGGGCTCCGTCTTGCCCACCTTGCACTCGAAGTCCCAAAAATCGGCACCCTCCGGGAGCTTCTTGCCGCGTTCCCGCTTCAGGTACTTGCGCACGTCGTTCTTGATCGCGGCGACCACGCGCGGCGGTTCGTGGCGAGGGTCGGTCAGCGGAAACGTCTTTCTCATGGGTGGCGTTGTGCTCGCGACTGACGCTTTTGTCCAGCGGTGCGCCGGGCCGTGCCCCAATTCGACCTAGGGCCGCGGCACACTGGCCCGTCACTTGTTGGACGTCACCTACGAACGTAAACCAGCGACCAACAAGCAACCCGGCCTGCGGCGCGGTCTGGCCTGCCGGGGTTCGTTGCTTTTCGTCACCGTCTCGCGCTTGCGGGGCTGCAGCGACGGACAGTCCACGAACGGCCGCGGGCACCTCCCACTCAGGCGGCCACCCGAGGGAGCCGAGGCGCCCCCAAACGTCCAGCACCTCGGGGCCGCATGTTCGCCGCGGGTCGTTGGAGCACCTTGCCCGTGCGCGCGTGTCTCACTGCGGGAGCGATGTTTCGACGCGACCCGGCTCGGACGGCGGCCCTTGGCTGCCGTCTGCGGTCGCGGCAGCCGGCGCCGGGTCGTGGAGCCCTCCCGTGCTCGCGAAAGCCAAACGCGCCGCGAGGCCGTTTGGATTGACGGCGATTTGGGGCACGCAGGGCGCAGGTGGCGTGCAGGCCACCGTGACGCAAAACACGGCCACGAGCCACGATGCGTCGCAGATTACCAGGGCTGCGCGAGTTGACCGCGCTGAGATGCGCGACGGGTTCACAGCGCCTCGACGCTTTGTAGTAGCTCTGTGACGAACTGCACCCGCGGGCGGAGCAGCAAGACGCGCGCAGCTCCTGGACGCACGCGCAAGACCATGCCCTGGGCGTCGTAACCGAGTGCGTTGAGCGCGTCATCCTCGAACTCGTAGAACAAGGGTTCCGCGCCAGCGTCGCCCGCGGACGCACTCGTTGAGGGCGTATCTCGCTGCCGCGGGGGCTCGGCCACCGCAGACAGGGAAATAAGGACAACGACGCTCGCCGCTGAGCAACCGATCATACGTCTCGAGTTAGCTTTCATGACCACTCCTTTTCCATCGTGGCCGGCAACTCCCGGCCATCGTCAATCGTGAGACACTCGTGGACACCACGTCACTCGACGCAGCTACACACGACCGCGCTCAAGGTGCACGAACACGGTGGGACGTGCAGCCGTACGGGCAACGGGACGTCCGGCGCGCTGCTCGTCGCCGAAGGCGGTGTTTCCGCGAGCACGGCGCGGGCCGCCTTCGGACACCCGACATTGCGTTCACCCCGGGCGATGTCCACCAACGCCTCTGCCCGAACTGTCAGCTCGACCGGACGCGCGTCGGGGGTGAAGCCCTCCGATTGCAAGACAGCGCCGCTGCTGCGTCCCGCCAGCGCGGCCGCCGCCCCCGCTCCCACGGCGATGGCCGCGCCCAACGTCACGCGCCGCCACCAGCGTCTCACCGCGGTCGACCTCCGTGAGCCCAGCGCCGGGGTCGAAGTGACGTCGAGGGGTACGCAACACGCCAACGCAACGACTCGCGCGGCGAAGTCCTCCGGTGCCGCGGCGGCGGGCCACTGCTGGGCCGACAGCGCGCCCGAGAGCTCGGCATTTGTGGATACTCCGGCGGTGTTTGGAGCGGCGGTACGCGGCTCCGTGGCTGTCTTCGGAGGCGTCATGGCGACGGCCTCCGCGCGCCGTTGTTGGTCTGTCCGGCGACGCTCAGTGCTTCGGCCAAGAATGCCCGGGCGCGGTGAACGCGCGTTTTTACCGTCGCGACGCTCGTGCCGGTAGCCTTCGCGATCTCGGCGTGGCTGAGCCCATGGAACTCCTGCAACACCAGCGCCACGCGTTGCTCCTCGGGGAGCCGCGCCGCTGCTCGCTCGACAATGGTGAGCTCCTGACGCGCCGACGCGCGCTGCATCGGGTCGGGTTCGAGCGCGGGTTGCTCATCCTCGAGCGCGTCGGAGAGCAGCGTTCGCTTGCGCCCCTCATCTTGCAACAAGCGCACGGCGATCTGCAGCAGCCACGTGAGGACGCGCGCGTCGCGCTGTTCGAACCGAGGGAGCGCGCGGATCGCGCGCAGGAACACCTCCTGAGCCAAGTCGTCGAGGCGATGACGTCGGTGGGTGAGCGAACGAGACAAGAAGCCGTACACGGCGTCTTGGTAGTGTTCCACGAAGCGCCCCAAGGCGGCTCTGTTACCGGCCTGAGCCAACTTCAACGTCTGAACGTCGAGATCGGTCGAGCGGCATTGCTTGGTGCGCTCCACCAGCGCTCCTCGCTCGCCGGCGTGCTCATCCGCGGCTGACGCGCCCACGATGTGCGCGGAGGGGATGGTCAAAGTGGAAGACATGGCGTTCTAAACCTATTGAACGTTGCGCCGGCGGAATGGTTCCCCAGATTCGTGTCACGGATGAAGGAACGTTGCCGGAGCCGCTACAGCGGGTGGTTCTCAGGGGGGCCGGTGTCCGAACTCTGCACGGACGACTTCGTGGTGCGAACTTCACGGCGCTGAGCTCACGTCCGCGGCGTGTTCCGTTTTGGAGCCGTCGGATCGACGACCGAGCTGCAGTGACGCGACAAGCAGCGTTGGCGGGGCGGGCACCTACTGGGCGCTGCGCCCCGCTTCACGAGCGTTCGAAGCCTGTCCCTGGTTCGGGGCCCACTGAGTGCCCCGCGGTCGTTCCGGCAACGATGGAACGCCGTCCGATCCAGACTGCGACGAGGGCTGCAGGCAGGGTCCACAGATCTCTTGCGTCGACGGTGTGTTGGGCGCGAGTCGGCCAGTAACCTCCGACACGCGCCAGAACGGCGTGGAGGTTGCCATAGATCCACGTCCACAAGTCGCGGTGGGTCGCGCCGACCGACTCCGAGACGTTCATCAACGCGAACCAAACGCAAACCGCCGTCGTGACGACGTACAAGGTTGCGAGTCGGAACGTAGGATTGGTCGAGTACACCCGAGGCACCGCGCTGGCTGCGACACGGTCGAGCAAACACCACACCCACAACGGAAACACGATGAGACCCGCGACGTCGGACGCCTTTCCCGTGAGCGCGCTGGGCGCGTACACCTTGCCGAGGTGATCGTTGAGCCACCAAACCGCCATGCTCAGCAGGCACACCGGGTGCAACAGCGGCTCGCCCCATACTGGAGAACGGGCCTTCGGATTCATGGGACGAGAGGTTCCAAACGGAGGTCCGTGAGCTCTCCTTCGGGCGCGCAACCAACGCGCACCGCGGTTACCACAATCGTAAACTCGGTGGACTCACCTTGCAGAGCCGACACCGCGAAACGAACGTCCTCGCACAATGCGGGGTCCCCGCCGCAAACCAATGTCATACGTCCCTCGGCCGCCACGACGTGATCGGGTGGTAACGGCCGTCGCAACGAACCTGTGGACGAGTCGCTGGTCGGGTTGGACGAGCCGTCGCCGCTCGAGGTTTCCAACTCGCCGGTGCCCGTCGAAGCTTCGAGACCGGCCACTTCGGACGCAGTAAACACCGGAACTTCTTCCTCACCCGCGGACAGGTATTCGAGCGCCGCAGCCGGCTCGACGCCGATCTCCCAGCGGGACACCCGTCTCGGTGAGACGGCCGTCAGCCGCCACTCCGTGACGTTCGACTCGCCGTCTGGCGTGAAGGTTCGTCGGAGGCGCGTGGAAACGTCGGGACAAAAGCCGGGTCCGGGGGGCGCCGAGGTGGCGAGAGTGAGGTAACCGCAGAAGGCGAGCGCTGCGTCAGCGGCCCAACGTTTGATCGTCGCGTTATCCCGGTGGCTCATCGTCCGACGACCCATTCGACCCCGAGCTCACCTGCGCACCCGGTCGCTCCGCCGCTCGTCGCCAGATATTTCGCGCGACCGCACTGCGCTCCGACCAAGGCCAGCCACCCTTCCCCGACCGGCAGTCGCAATCTCGCGCCGAGTGTCGCAGCAAAAGTTGGAACCGATTGTGACGTCGACGCGTCGAACGCTGGTGCCACGACGGACAACCATTCGCCCCCGACCAACAAGCGCACGTCGAGCAACCCCTGCAACGTCGTCAGCCCGATGCCTCCTTCGACGCCGCCACGCGTGAGACGCGCGTGAAGCTCATCCTCCAGGCTTTCGGCCAGCGCGTGGCTATCATTGTCGCCCACCTCGAGCCTCGTGGCGGCGCGACTCGCAACGCCGTAGTGGAAGCCGAGAATGGGACCGATTGCGGAGCGGCCGTCCCTCGACCAAAACCGATGCGTGACCGCCGCGGCAAACCCCAACGCCAACCCACGGACGTCGCCGTCCGTGGCAACCTCCGTGAACCGGTCGGGCTCGGTCAACGTCCCTTCGAACCGCGCATCGGCCCAAACGTAGCCCACCTGCGGGCTCACGCTGATCGCCCAATCCCGCTGACGTTGGGCCGCTGCCGGCCCCGACCACGCCAACCCCACGGCAATCGCCGTCACGTGGACTCGGCCGCGACGAAGCAAAGCAACACCCATATCGCGCCAGCTTAGCGGCGGCGTTAGAGCGACACCAGACGGCGACGTCAAACACCGTCACACGCTCATGAGCAGCAGCGCTCGGATCAGTAATACCTGTTCACTTGATCGCGAGAAAGCCCTCGAAACACAGATAGCGAAAGACGCTCATGACGTCCTTGAAGCCGGCGCGGGCGAGCAGACCAAGATTACCGTCGGTAGAGAACGGCTCGAGGACGCCCTTCAGGCTGCGACTCTTGGCCAAGATCTCATCGGCGGTGATGCCGTTCTTGGCCTTGAAGTCCGAATAAAGTGACGTGAGGATGTCTTGAAAGCGCGCGTCGGGCCCGCGCACCTTTTCGAACAGGATGAACGCCCCGCCCCAATGCAGCGATTGGTAGATGCGGTCGAACAGCGCCTGGCGGTCGCGCGGAGGCACGAACTGCATCGTGTAGTACGCGACGATGAGATCGGCGCGCTCGTACGGGAACACACGCGCATCTTCGGCTACGACCGTGACGTTCGGTAACCCGGAACAGTGCTGTCGTGCGCGCTCGACCATGGCTGGCTCGACGTCGAGCCCCACCCACCGGACGTTTGGTTTCCGTTCATGGTGAACTGCCAACTTGCGGAGCAACTCGCCCGTGGACGCACCCAGCTCGTAACAGACGCTCTCTTTACCGCAAAAGAAGTCGCTGAGTTGACACACCAGCTCGTGGCCCTCGTCATAATACGGGACCGACTGCCGGATGTGTTCGACGAACGTCTCCGGCACTGCTTCCCCGAACGTCCAGCTCGCGTTTTCCGCTTCGATGCCGTGACCTACGTTCATATCCGTTCGCTCCTTCGCGTGGCTTGGGGCTACCAGCGCTCCCATACGTGACCCAACACGAACTTCAGGTAACGGCCCTCCGGGTGAACGGCACGATAGGGGTGGTCTACCGCTTGCCCACCTTCGAAGCATACTTGAAAGACGCGCCGGGTCTTTGCGGCCGCGGTGGCCACGGTGTGCAAGAACTCGACTGGGTCGATGCGCGCGGTACAGCTCGCCGCGGCATAGATCCCTTCTGGCATGAGCACTCGCATGCCCGCAGAGTTGACTCTCACGTAGGCGGCTTTGGCCTTGTCCAAGTGTTTTACGCCCCGCCCGAAGCTCGGCGGGTCGCACACGATGAGGTCGAACTTCTCACCGCGGTTGGCTGCTTGCGCGAGGTAATCGAAGACGTCGGCGACGACGAACTCGTGCCGCTTCGGGTCGAGCCCGTTGAGGCGAAAGTTCTCCTCGGCATCGACCGCTGCACCCGGCGCGGAATCGACGCTCACGACTTGCGCGGCGCCGGCCTTGGCTGCGTGAACCGAGAAGCCTCCGGAATACGAGAAGAGATTGAGCACACGTTTGCCGTTTGCCCAGCGCCCAAATTCGCGACGGTTGTCGCGGTGGTCCAGGAACAGCCCCGTCTTTTGCCCGTCGTAGAGGTCCGCGAGGAACGATATGCCGTGTTCTGTCACCGTCACCTTGCGCGGCGGCGTCTCACCACTGAGCACACTGATGCGGTCCTTTTGGTCCGCGTTCCGTTTGCGGTACACCACGCCGGAAAGCGGCGCTGCGGCGCGCAGCGCGCGGCCTATGCGCTGCAACTCGGGCTCCAACGCCGGAGTGTCGCAGGTAACCACGGCGTACCCCGCGTAGTAGTCGACGACGAGGCCCGGAAGGCCGTCGCCCTCACCGTTGATCCAGCGGAACGCCGTGGTGCCGAGCTCACGAACGGGTTCACGGTGTTTCCACGCCCGCGCGAATTGAGCCCCATACCAGTTCTCGTCGGGCAGTCCATGCCAAGAGTACAAGCGCAAAGCGAGCTGGGATTCGGCGTCGTACAGGCCGACGCCTTGGTACTTGCCAGCGCTGACGGCAACCCAGCCCGACGGCGCCGCGAATCGCGGCGGCATTTGCTCGCGAAACACCCAGGGGTGGCCGGCGAGCAAGGTCGTTTCCAACTTCACGGACAACTCGAGACGAGGCAGTGCGGTCGATTTTCCCATCGAATTCCTGTGCGGACCCCGTAGACGAGTTTGCGCCCTTGTTCAATCTGCGACGGGGTGCGACGCTGCGCTCATGGACGAAAGTCGTCGTTTTTGTCTCGGAACGACCACCGCTTTTGGGTTGTGCATGATTGGCTTGGTAGTGGCCGCGCCCCACGCCGCCGCTGCTCCGGGCACCGCAACTCCGACGAGTCCGGCGCCTCCGGCGAGTCCAGCGCCCCCGACGAGTCCGGCGACTACGGACCTGTGCCACGACGATCCGAGCCGCACCCCTTCCACGATGACGGTGCTCGCGTGCAGCCTGCGCGACGGACTGCCGCCCCTCGACCCCAGGACCCTCGTCGTCTCACGCCCCCTGACGGAGGGCAGCGCGGAGGGGGCTAACGCCTTCGCGACACGTCTCACCTCTTTGTTGTCGAACGCCACTCACACTCGAGACGGGGGTATCGCTACGACACCGAGCCCCCAGCAGGGGGCGGAGGCGGTGTTGGTGCTCGAAGCGCAGCTTCACGGCACACTGGTTCAAGTGAACGCGACCTTGATCGGCAAACGAGCCAACGTGTGGGCGCGCTTGCGAGGCGCCAGCCATCAGGTATTGGCTCATGCGTTCGTCTCGAAGCCGCTCGATGCCGAGGTTCGGAGCTACCTTCCCAAGGTGCCGCTCGTACGGCCCAAGGTAGCGCTGTTTCGCAGTCCACTGACGCAGCTCAACGCGATCGCGTGCGCCGACGTGGACGCAGATGGGGCGCTCGACGTGGCGCTGGCCAACCGCCGTGAGGTCGCCTGGGGCACGCTCACTGCCGACGGCTTTTCACCCGTTCGCGGCGTCCCTTTGGGTCAACTCTCTGGGATCGCTCCGGTACCCCTGCGCGAGCCGTTGACGTCTCTTTGGATCAACGGTTCGACGCTGGAGTTCTCGTCCACGGATCGGCACCACTGGCTCCAGCTCGATGCGGCGCTCGAGCCCCTCGCCAAACGCCCGAACCAGTGGGGCATCGGGCCAGGTCTGTGTGCCACACGCACGGCTGCCGACCGCCCAACGACGTTTCCCTGCGACGCGGCGAGCGCCTCGAGCGACGCCACCTCCGTGCTCTTCGACCGCGCGGTCGCGATGGCGCAAGAAAAGCCTGGCCAGCCGACGGTGGCGTGGCGAGACGCGACTACCGCAACCTTGACGATCCAAACCACTACCCGCACTTGGACGCTCGCCGAGCGCGGCGCGCAAGTCGCGCTCCACGACCTGGATCACGACGGCATCCTCGAGGTCGTCTCGACGAGCGCGAGCCTGTCCCGCAACGACGACGAGATCGCCGTTCATTCACTTCGAGACGACGCACGGGAGCCGCGCCTCGAGTGGTCCTTTCCGGTGACGACCGGCGTCGACGCGGTGGCCGTGTGCCCGATGGACGGACCGAGTCAGAGCGCGATCTTGTTTGCGAGCAATGACCACGTCGGAGTCGCGCAGTGACGGCAGTTTCGCGTCGCGAGGTGTTGGTAGCACTGGTTGGCGCAGCGACCTCGAGTTTGGCGGCTCCGGCGGCGGCGTTGGGACGGATCCCTTACGGCGGCGTGATCGAGAGCTCTTTACCTTGGGACCTCGGCAGCGTGGACCCGCACGACCTGAACGATCCCGTCGCTGCGTTTTTGGCGCCATTGCTCTTCGAGCCATTGTACGCGTTGGACGAACGGGGCACGCCGTATCCAACCCTGGCCGCCGCGCTGCCCACTCGCGACGGCGACGTCACCACCTTCAACCTGAGGCCCTTGCGCTGGGCCAACGGCAAGGTGGTGACCGCAAAGCAGGTGGCGTGGTCGTTGGAGCGCGCGCGACAACGGGGAGCCAAAGCACTCCTGGCGGGGGCTGGCGAGTTTCAGGCGCAAGGCGACGCGACCGTTAGCGTGTCCGGGATAACGCCCGAGCGCCTCGGTCGAGCGTTGGCGAGCCCGCTGACCGCGGTGTTGTCCCCAAAGGCGGTGGCCGCCGACACGCTCGGGCTGGGCCCGTTTCGAGGCCAGCTCACGGGTGAACGCGCGGTGCTGGTGCGCAATCCATTCGCGGCCCGAGGTCAGCCGTTCCTGGAACGCATCTCGCTGCGGCGCGCACCCGGCCTGAGCGACGCGTTGCGTGACTTCGAAGCCCACCAAAACAACTTGGGTTGGTTCGGCCGAGGGCTCCACGAGCCTCGCCCCGAGAGTCGCTTGATCGACACGGGACATGCAGGATGGGTGGTCCTCCACGCGGGACAACAGTCTGGTCGTTGGGCGAGACCAGGAGCGGTCGCTTCCCTGGTGAGCACGATCGCTCAGCCGAGCTTGGAGCGTTTTGGTCTACTACCGACCCGCTCGGCAGCCGCTCCAGAGCCGTATTCGGGGGGGCCCTGCACCTTGGTCGTCAGGAGCGACGCCCCGTACCTCGTCGAACTGGCGACGAGCTTGGCCGCGATCTTGGGAGGTGGGGCGATAACCGTTGCTGCCGTGCCACAACGGGAGCTCGCACAACTCAAACGGACCCGTCAGTTCGGCTTTTTGATCGATCAGGTCCGAACCCTCGGCAGCACCGCGGAGGAGCACCAACTGAGCCTGCTCACCGAAGCCGGGCTGCCGTTCAAGCCGCCGCGTTTACCTCCGGGAACCACCACGGTGGATGTGCCGGCGATGGTGTGCGCGAGTTCAAGCCTAGCCGTGGTCGGGGCGTTACACCTGATCTGGGCCACTCTTCCCGAGCTGCAGCTCAGCGACGGCAGCCTCGCGAACGCTTGGCAGTCTCAGCCGCGCCAGTCACCCTAATACGCGCCCACACCCCATCCCGAGAAGTAGTCCCCCATGCCGCCTCCGTCTCCGCCGACTAGTCCTGTCTCGCCGTTGGAAGGCGTGGAACCCGAGCCAGAAGCCGTTCCCCGCGACCTCGTTAGCGCCTGCTGTGAAGAAGTCGGGCTCGACCCCGAGCGTGATTGGCGGGACGTCCTCGACGCGCTCCATGATCCCCCGCTACGCGAGTGCTGCGATTCAGCGTGTGACCCGTGCATATTGACGGTCGTGCGAGCTGCCAGCCTGGTGAGACAGCGACGTCCCAAGTCGGGATAACGTCGCTCTCACCCGAGCCGTAGACGGGCGTCCGCTAGGCAGTTTTCCTACCCTTTCCTCGAAGGCGTGGATTGCGCGCCGGTGGGGTGTTTGGTCCTTGTCACCGCACGTAGCCAAGAGGACAACACGCCCCGCAACTCCTCGCGCTTGACCGGCTTGCTCAAGAAGTCGTTCATCCCGGCCTCGAGACACCTGCCTCGATCTTCGCTCAAAGCGTTTGCCGTCAATGCGACGATCGGTACTTGTGCGATCGCGCCGTCGAGGCTGCGGATCCGCTTCGATGCCTCGTAACCGTCGAGCTCCGGCATTTGGCAGTCCATGAGGACCAAGTCGTAGGGGTGTCGCATCAGCGCGGCCACGGCCTCTGCTCCGTTGCTCACGCAATCCACCTGAATTCCGAGGCGCTCCAGCATCGCCCGGGCCACCTTCTGATTGACGATGTTGTCCTCCGCCAACAGCACGCGGTAGCCGATGAGCGCCGACTCGAGCGATGGGACCAAGGAGTTGCGTTCGATGATCAACGCGTCGGGGCTGGCCGCTGGCAGGGTAAGCTTACAGGTAAACACCGAGCCTCCACCCTCGCGGACGCTGTATTCGATGCTGCCTCCCATCAGTTGCATCAAGCGCCAACAAATGGCCAGCCCAAGCCCAGTCCCACCGAACTTGCGCGTCGTCGACGCATCTACTTGCGAGAACAACTGGAACAGTCGCTGCCGCTTGTCTTCACTGACACCGATGCCCGTGTCGGCGACGGCAAGCTCGAGGTTCCAGCAGTCTAGCGTTTCGTCTCGGCGAGCCGCGACGGACAACGTGATGTTGCCCTTGGACGTGAACTTCACGGCGTTCGAAAACAGATTGAGCAACACTTGCCGTATGCGGCCGACGTCCCCGCAGACGTACACCGGTTGCGGAGGAACGACGATTCGAACGTCGAGGCCTTTGGCCAACGCGTTGGGTTTGAGCAAGCGCTCGACCTCGACGGCGGCCTCGACGACGTTGAACGGGCTCGCCTCGAGCTCCATCTTCCCAGACTCGATCTTCGAGAAGTCCAGAATGTCGTTGATGATGTCGAGCAGGGCGTCTCCGCTAGACCGGATCGTGTCGACGTACTCTCGCTGCTGTTCCGAGAGAGGCGTCGTGAGGAGCAGCGACGTCATGCCGATGACACCGTTCATCGGCGTCCGGATCTCGTGGCTCATCACGGCCAGGAACTCCGACTTCGCTTTGACCGCCGCTTCCGCTGCTCGACGAGCGTGCTCCAGCGCAGCCTGCGCCTCCTTTTTCTCGGTGATGTCGGTGTGCGTTCCAACCATTCGTCGCGGGTTACCGTTCGTATCCCTGCTCACGACGCGACCGCGATCCAAGATCCAAATGTACTTGCCGTCCTTGCAACGAACCCGGTGCTCGCATTGGTAAACCTGCGTCAATCCCGCCATGTGGTCTTTCACTGCTGCCATCGCGAGCGGCAGGTCGTCGGGGTGGACGCGGTCGGTCCACTCTCGCACGTCGGCGCGGATCTCGTCGTCGCCGTACCCCAACATCGACTTCCACCGGGGCGAGAAGAACACCGCGTTGGTCTCCATGTTCCAGTCCCACACGCCGTCACCAACACTGTCGAGAGCAAGCCCCCATCGCTCTTCTTTGACGCGCAGCTCGCGCTCCAACCGCTCCCGCTCCTTGCCTTGTTCGAACGAGTTGAGCGCCTGGGCTATGGTGGTCGTGAGCGGCTCCAGACGCCGAATGAGCTCTTCGTCGTAGCCCTGAGGGCGATTGGCGATCCCGAGCATCCCCACCAGATTGTCACCGAGTTTGAGCGGCAACCCCAGGAAGCGATTCAACGGTGGGTGTCCAGCGGGCACGCCGTGCGCCGCAGCGTGTTTGGACGCGTCGTTCGCCACCAGCGGCTCACCGGTCAGCAACACTCTGCCGAACAGCGTCGCCAAGTTCCTGAACTCGAGCCCGGCTGGGGCGTTATCCCGATACCATACACGTAGCTCGTCGGTCCATGCGATGTTGGTGACCGCCCTCGTCTTGAGGTACGGCCGTCCGTCGTCACCCCGCAACACGTCTCCGAGAAACCCGTATTCGCTGTTCGAGACGTCGAGCAACGTCCGGAGCAGGAGTTCGAAAAGGTCATTGGCTGGGCGGGCGTTGAGGAACTCCCGATTGACCCGTGCAACCGCCGAGAGGATCTTGCGTGTGAATTCGAGTTCGCTGACGTCGCTGGCTTCGGTCGATTGCATGGTGGCCCAGTGGTCTAAACGGACCAACGCGTCACGTAGCTAATCCCCCCTCGGTCGACCGGCACAGCACCTGTCAGATGACGTGCGCAAATGAGCGAAACCCCCTCACTGGGGGTGAGAGGGTTCGGTTCCGAGCTTCACGCGCCTGGGGCGCGCGAGCTCACTGGTTGAGCGCTTCTGCGCCCGCGATAATCTCGAGGAGCTCGGTCGTGATCGCTGCCTGACGTGCCTGATTGTACTTGAGCGTCAAGTTGCTGATCATCTCCGAGGCATTCTTGGTCGCCGAGTCCATCGCCGTCATACGGGCCCCGAGCTCCGAGGCCATCGATTCGTAGAGCGCACGTAGGATCGAGATCTCGACGTACATGGGGACGAGCCGCTCGAGCAGCGCTTCACGGTCCGGTTCGAAGATGAACTCGGGCGTGTTGGCGCCTGTCTCTTCTTTCGCGGCTGGAAGCGGGAAGAGCGGCTCGATCACTACCTTCTGCGACATCGCGCTCTTGAACTCGTTGTACACAAGGTACAAGGCGTCGACCTCGCCGCGTAAGAACGGCTTCAAGATCTGGCGCGCGATGCTGCGCGCCGCCTCGGGTCCAAGCTTCTCCCAAACGCCTTCGAAGACGTGGAAGATCGGTGCGTTGCGGCGACGGAAGTAGTCGCGGCCCTTGCGGCCCACGAGTGCCATTTGGATCTCGCGTCCCGCGCCGGCAGCGCTTTTCCACTCCGCCTCGGCTTGCTTGTTGATGCTCGAGTTGAACGAGCCGCACAACCCGCGGTCACTGGTGATCACCAGGTACAACGCCCGCTTCTCCTCGCGACGCGCGAGCAGCGGATGGTTGTTCGACGTGTCTTCGGAGCCGGCGGCCACGACCTCACGCAGGACGCGCCCGGTCGTCACCGCGTACGGGCGCATCGCCGTGATGCGTTGTTGCGCGCGGTTGAGGCGTGCACCTGCAACCATCTTCATGGCACGCGTGATCTTCTGCGTCGCTTTGACGCTCGAGATGCGCTTTCGAATCTCTTTGAGGTTAGCCACCGGTACTCCTGAGCCTTAAGCGTTGACTGCCACTCACGCCTTGGCGCTGGGCACGAACTTCTCGCCGAATGCCTTCAGCAACGAGTCGATTTCGTCCTTGAGTGCGCCGCCGATTTCCTTCTTCACGCGGATCTCTTCGAGGACCTTCGGGTGCTTGTCTTCGACGTGGGCGAAGAGCTCCTTCTCGTATTGCTTGACGGCGGTGACGGGGAGCTTGTCCACGTGACCGTTGATGCCTGCGTAAATGATGAGGACCTGCTTCTCCACGGGGAGCGGCTGGTATTGACCCTGCTTCAGGAGCTCGGTCATGCGCTGACCGCGGTCGAGCTGAGCGCGCGTTGCGGCGTCGAGGTCGCTCGCGAACTGGGCGAACGCTGCCATGGCGCGGTACTGCGCGAGGTCGAGACGGATGGTACCGGCGACCTTCTTCATGGCCTTGATCTGGGCGTTACCACCCACACGACTCACGGAGATACCCACGTTGATGGCGGGACGGATACCGGAGTAGAAGAGGTCGCTCTCCAAGAAGATCTGACCGTCCGTAATCGAGATCACGTTGGTCGGAATGTAGGCCGAAACGTCGCCTGCCTGGGTTTCGATGATCGGCAGTGCCGTGAGCGAGCCGCCCGAGAACGGGTCCATCTTGACCTCCAGGCTGTCTTTATTCGGCATCTTCGCCATCGCCTTTTCGGCGTGCTCTTTGCCTTCGCCCATCAGGTGTACCTTGCCGTCCACGCCGCGGAAGTTCTCGTCTCCCGCCGGGATCTCGGTGCCTTTGTTCACGATGTACCAACGCTCGGCGAGCTTGGCGGCGCGCTCGAGCAAGCGCGAGTGAACGTAGAACACGTCACCGGGGTATGCTTCGCGACCTGGCGGACGACGGAGCAGCAACGACATCTGACGGTAGGCAACGGCTTGCTTCGACAAGTCGTCGTAGATACACAGCACGTGCTGGCCGCGGTCACGGAAGTACTCGCCGATGGCGACGCCGGAGTACGGCGCGATGAACTGCAATGGCGCGGACTCGGTTGCCGTCGCGGCGACGACCACGGTGTACTCCATGGCGCCAGCCTTCGTTAACTTGTCAACCACCTGCGCGACCGTCGACGCCTTCTGACCAATCGCGACGTACACGCATTTGACGCCCGTCTCGCGCTGGTTGATGATGGTGTCGATGGCGATCGCGGTCTTGCCCGTCTGGCGGTCGCCAATGATGAGCTCGCGCTGTCCGCGACCGACGGGGATCATCGAGTCGATGGCCTTGATGCCGGTCTGGAGCGGCTCCTTGACCGGTTGACGCGCGATGATGCCCGGCGCCTTGACTTCGATACGACGCGAAGTCTTGGTCTCGATCGGGCCTTTGCCGTCGACGGGTTGACCGAGCGCGTTCACGACGCGTCCGAGCATGGCTTCACCAGCTGGAACCTCGGCGATGCGCTTCGTGCGGCGGACCTCGGAACCCTCCTTCACGGAGATCGAGTTACCGAGAATGGCAACACCCACGTTGTCCTTCTCGAGGTTGAGCACCAACCCGTACACGTCACCGTCGAACTGGACCAACTCACCGGCCATCACTCCTTCGAGGCCGTAGATGCGTGCGATACCGTCGCCCGTGGTCAGCACGGTTCCCGTCTCACTAACGGTAGCGGTGCGGTCAAAGTTTTGAATTTGCTGCTTGATGATCTGAGAGATCTCGTCGGCGCTAAGCTGCATGGGAACCTTTACTTCTTAAATTCAGTGCTGGCTGAGCAACTGGTGCTCGTATTTTTCGAGGCGACCGCGAACGGTGCCGTCAATGCTGTTGTTACCGATCTGAAGGGTCAAACCGGCGATGAGGTTGGAGTCCAGGACCTTCTCCAGCTGGACCTTGCGCCGCAAGCTCGACTCGAGCTGCGCGGTGAGACGCTCGTAGTAACCATCCGACAAGGGCTTGGCGCTGGTTACCTTGACGCGAACGACACCCCGGCGTTCGTCGGCGCGGGCCACGAGCGCACTTGCGATGTCCGGAAGAGCACCGATGCGGCGGCGGCGCACCAGCAGCTTGAGCGTGTTGAGCGTCACCGCGCCCAGCCCGAGCGGACCGGCCAACCCTTGAAGGATCGAGAAGCGTCGTTCTTCGGATACCGCAGGGTCGGTCAACGCGCTGAGCAGAGCTTTGTTGCCTTGCATTTGCTCGGCGACCTTCGCGATCTCCGAAGAGAGCTGCTGCAGTTGACCGGATTCTTCTCCAATCTCGAAAATCGCTTGGGCGTATCGAGTGGCTACTTGACTCTCACTCATGCTCGGCCTCCGGAAACTCCAGGTAGTTTCTGCGTCAAGGAGCCCAGGTACTCCTCGCACAAGCGTTCGTGATCGGCGTCGCTGGCAGACTGGGTGAGCAGCGCCTCGGCGCGCTCCATTGCGCTGCGAACCGTCTCTTCGAGCAACTGCTCTTTGGCGTTCTTCAGCTCCAGGGCGATCATGTGTTTGGCGTCGCGCTCCATACGCTCACGACGCTTTTTGGCCTCCGCCAAGATGTGGGTGCGCTCGGCTTCGGCGGCTTCCCGCATCTCGGTTCGGATCCGCGTGACCTCGGCCTCGATTTTTTGCAGCTTGGCCTCGTGGACCTCGAGCTGCGCCATCGCTTCCTTGCGCATGGCAGCGGCTTCTTCCATGCCGCGCATGATGTCCTCGCGACGTTTCGCGAGTCCGTCCATTACCGGCTGTTTGCCGAACTTGAACAGGATCGTGAACAGGATGGCGCTGTTGATCAGGTAGGCCAGCAGCGGCACCGGCATCCCCGGCGTGCGGAACAGGAGCGTC
>CBINDO010000069.1:0-30375 GCA_966249405.1 uncultured bacterium
CGGCTTCGATCCGTCGCTCTTCCACGACGATGATGGCCGCAAGTGGTTCGTGAACATGATCTGGGATCACCGTCCCGGTCACAACCAGTTCGGCGGGATCTTGCTCCAGGAATACGACCCCAAGCAGAAGAAGCTCGTCGGCCCGGTAGAGAACATCTTTCGCGGCACCGCGATCGGTCTCGTGGAGGGGCCGCACCTGTACAAGCGTGACGGTTACTACTACCTGCTGACGGCGGAGGGCGGGACCTTCATCACTCACGCCGCCACCGTCGCGCGCAGCCGTTCGGTCCACGGCCCCTACGAGGTGATGCCGAACAACCCGCTGATTTCGAGCGTGGCACACCCCGAGTTGAAGCTGCAGAGCAGCGGTCACGGCAGTTTCGTCCAGCACGCCGACGGCACGTGGGCTTTCGCTCACCTGTGCCGCAGGCCGCTCCCGAATGGTCGCTCGACGTTGGGTCGTGAGACAGCGCTCCAGGTCATCGATTGGGTCGATGGTTGGCCGCGGCTGGCGTCCGGCGGACAAGTGCCGCTCGACGTGTACCAAGGCCCGGGGTTGCCCGCGCACCCGTGGCCTTCCACTTCCGAGCGCGACGATTTCGACAATCCCACCCTCGGGATCGAGTGGCAAGCCCCGCGCGTCTCACCGGCGGAAGTGAGCAGCCTCACCGCCCGTCCAGGGTATCTACGCCTGATCGGCCGCGAGAGCATCACCTCGCACTTCGAACAGAGCCTCATCGCGCGTCGGCAACAGGCCAAACACGTGCAGGCCACCACGTGCCTCCAGTTCGAGCCGGAGCACTTCCAGCAAATGGCGGGTCTCGTCGCGTTCTACAGCACCGATTCGTTCTATTACCTCTACGTCTCACGCGCCGAACACGCGGCAAAGTGTCTGTCGCTGATCAAGTGTGAACGCGGCAATGTCTCTTTCCCCGTCGAGAAGGAGTACACGATCGACGGCGTGGAGAACGTTTACCTGCGCCTCGAGATCAAAGACGATAGGATCTCGTTCTCCTACTCACGCGACGGCGTCTCCTACTACGCGGTCGGTTGGGAGCAGGACGCATCCATCCTCTCCGATGAACACGCCGTTCCCTGCGGCTTCACCGGCAACTTCGTAGGCATGGCGTGCCAAGATTTGGCCGGCACGCGCCTACATGCGGACTTCGATTGGTTCGAATACCGCGAGCTGTGATGACGGGCTGCTGACGGTGGCCCGCGCAGAACTCTGGCGACGGCGATGTCTGCGCAAATGGGGCTGGTGGGTCGCGGGTTAGTCACCTGTCGCCGAGCGAGCTCCGTGCAGTCGTGACCGCACGAGCTCGACCGCGGTGGTGAGCGACGCGCGATCAGCCGGCTCGACCAGCGCGGCCACGGCAGCTCCCACCGACTCGACGATCGTGAACGGGAAAGCACGCGGGGCCAGAAACGACACCGCGACCCCGACGCTTCGCACCGTCGCCGCGCGAAACCCGCCACCTTCGGCCACCGCGAGCCAGTGTTCGACGCGCGGACGCTCCTCTTTCAGGAAGTTCAACAGCGCGCGTCGCGGCTCCGCGGGTGGCGGCGGAGCCGACGACTCGATCACCAACAACAGGGACCACTTCGAGTGTCGGCGATTCAACACCTCCGTGCGCGCTCGCGACAACGCGTCAATGGCGCCAGCGTCGGCAACGGCGCGATGCACCTGCACCACGACAGCGTTCCAAACGGCGGTGGCAAAGCCACCGTTGGCGGCGATCGCGACTTGCATGGCTGTGTCGAGTCAAACGGCCCGCTCCCGGAGGTCGTTAACCCCCGAGTTCGGTTCAGCTGAGCCGAACCCGGCCTGCGGCGCTGTCTGGCCTGCCGGGATTCGTTGCCGTGCGGCGCTGTCTCGCCTACCGTTTGGATGTGTTCGGACCCCGACCAAACGGCTTCTGGAGCGCTCATCACCGCCAGGCCCGCGGCGTGCTCGAGTTGGATCGCACGTACCGGGTCGTTCGTCCCTTCGTCGACCACGACCGTGTCACGCATCCCGTTGGTGAGACGTGGACGTTCGTCGGTTCGGCCTTCGCACCTTACGACGACGGGCTCTCGTTGTTCGTGCAGACGGCGGAGGGTGAATGGCACATCCGGCTTCACCTCTTTCCAGGTGACGAACAGGCGCGCGTCTGGGACGATTTCGCCGCCTACGTACAGGTCGTGGACGGCGAGGGCACTTCCGAGCCAGACCCACCCCAATGACGAAAGCACCGCGCGTGAGCGCGCCGCAGTGGACCACGAGAGCACGGCGCGTGTCTCACGCTGTCCACTCTTTGCGGCGCGGCGTCGCGGACCTCACGGCTGTTGCGTGCGCTATCGACCCGTCGCGTCAAATGTAAGTGTGCTGCGGTCGTTCTGCGAGGTGTGGGCTCAGCGCCAACACGGCAGAAACCGACTGGTAATAAGGTCGAATCGCGAAAAGCGCCCGTTTCCGCGGGTGAGGCGTGACTACAGAGGTGCGTCGGGCGCGTGGCGACGGTGTACCACCAGTGTAACAACGCCCCAGATCGCGCGATGTGCACGGCAAGCGGTTCCCAAGCTCGGGCGGCATGTTGTAAGTGAGCGTTGTCGTGCAGTATGTGCGGCGGGCACCGCGTGAGGCGGACCAGGAAACCGAACGAGGGAGTATCCGTGAACAGACTAGCCGTAGTGATGACTTTCGTGATCGCGTCGAGTGCGTTGTCGCCTGCGTTCGCCCAGCCGGGCGCTGCCGTTGCCCCTCAGCCGGCGACTGACGCAGCCGCCGCGCCGCTGCCGACGTTCGAGGAGCAGTTGACCGTTGCCAAGGCGCAGGCTCGTTCCGGACGGTTGTTGCTGAAGAAGGGAGACTACGGCGGAGCGCGGCCGCTCCTCGAAGGCGCCTACGCGGTCATGCCCGACGCACAGACGTTGCTCGAGCTCGTGCAGTGTTATCGGGCGTTGAACCTGAACACCAACGCGCTGCAGCTGATACTGCAGGCGCGGGCCGCTGCAAGTCCGACGCTCAATCCCAACGAAGCCAAAGCGGTCGCCGACCATGCCGCGGCCTTGGAACCCGTGACTGGGCGGCTCCGATTGGTCGTCCCCGTGCCGCCCAAGGTGCTGCGCGTCGATGGGCTAGTGACGACCCTGCCCGCCAACTCGGTGCCTTTCGTGCTCGACCCCGGTCTGCACGCGGTTCAGATCGAGGCCGAAGGCTATGAGCCGTACACCAAAGACGTCACCGTAGTTGCCGGAAAAGAAGAACAGCTGGTCGCAGAGCTACAGAAGTGGGTGGACACGGGACGCCTCCTGGTGACCGAGAAGTCCGGCCAGGCGCTGGAAGTGACGATCGACGGTCAAGTCGTCGGTCCAACGCCGTGGGAGGGGGACATCGCGGCTGGCACGCACACGATCACTGGGCGCAGTAAGCGCGCGGCGGCTCAGCCCGTGACCGTAGAGCTACCGCGGCGCGGGCAAGTCCAAGTAACGTTGGAGGGCACCGTTCAGTACGAACGCGTCGCGTTCCAGGTTGCGCCCGCTGGCGCGACGATCACCCTGGATGGGCAACGTGTCAACGCGCCGTACGAAGACTACCTGCTGCTCGGTCGTCACCAACTCCGAGTCGAAGCGCCGGGGTACGCGCCCTACGAGCGGCTGTTCGACCTTGCTGCGGACGCACCCTTCGTCGAAGGCATCAGCCTACAGCCCGCAGCCGTCATGGAGTCTCCGCCGGAGACGAAGCCGGCACCAAATCCGTTGCGCATGGGCTTCTTGGTCGGGGTCGTGAGCCTCCCGCGCCCCATCAACCTCGAACTCGCCGTAAAGCCCAACGACTGGTTTGCGGTGGGCGTCGGTTTCAGCATGATCCCGAAGATCAAGATCAGCAACGGCGCTGGTGAAATGAGCGCCTTCAATGCAGTGGGCAGGATCTTCCCGTTTGGCGGGTCGTTCTACGTCGGGGCTGCGGCTGGTCGACAAAGTATGTCGATTGAAGCGGACGACACGATCCGCGGCCAACACGTAACGGCTATGGCTGAACACGCCACGCTGTTCGTGACGCCACAAGTGGGCTGGCTATTCGTTTGGGATTCGGGATTCACTTTGGGCATCAACGTCGGCGCTCAGATTTCGCTCAGTTCTACTCCCAAGGTTCGCCTGCGCGCCGACAACGGCTTCGAGGTCGACCCAACCGTCGTTGGACCCGACGCCGAGGAGCTACGCGAGAACGTCCACACCGCCGGCAAGTATCTCGCTCGTTACCCTCTGCCGACGCTGGACTTGCTCAAGCTCGGGTTTTTGTTCTGACTCTCCGGTTCGACATCCCTCGTCGCGAGGTTCGAACCGCGTGTTTTCTTGCGTCCGAGGTCGTACCGTGAGCTCGAGCGCCGTTCGGTGGGTTGCGGTGATGCTGGTGGGACAAAACGGCGTACTCGCATGTTCCGACCGAACCGATGTGGTCTTCGAAGGGACGACGCCCGGCCCGGCGCGTGTCCTCTTGCCCCTCACGGATCTGCGGCCCCTCGCCGGGGACGCAGATCCGCTCGCCGCACATAGGCCGGACGTCGTGGTCTGCAGCAACGTCGCGGGCTGGTATTTCGAAGGTGGTTTACTGGAGGTAAACACGGGGCGCTGCAACTATCTGGCGCTGGGTCAGCCGGCGTCCTTACGCGTGCCCGTCGGCGCAAGCCTTACGACTCAGCTCCGACATTTCGACCTGACGTCACCGGAGCCCACCACCGCACACGTCGCGTTGACGATTCGGGACGTCGTGGTCTGGGAGGAACGAATTCCCGTGCCCAGCGAGGCGCGGGTCACAGATATCACCGTCGACTTGCCGGTGGCGGTCGAGACGGGCGATGAACTCGGCATCCACCTACACAATCACGGCCAAAATACGTACAACTTCGCGCCTTGGCTGGTGTCTGCGACCATTGGTAGCGATTGACGCGCGACAACTACCGCACGTCCGGTTAACATCGAAGGGTATGCGCCTACGAACCCTCTTGTCCTTTGCTGCGCTGCTGGGTGTCCTGTCGTGTCATTCCGGTGACGACGAACCTCGAGACGGAATGACGACCGAGCCTACCGATGGTGAGGAAACGGAGTCCACCGCGGCCGGCGAGAGTCTGCCCGGAGGTGAGACGAGCTCGCCAGCGGTCACGATTGACGGCCCAGTGACGTGGCACCAGCAGATCGCGCCCATCGTTGCACAGAAGTGCAGTGGATGTCACACCGCAGGCGGAATCGCACCGTTCACATTGGAGACGTACGAAGAGGCCAAGCAGTGGTCCGTAGCCATGGCGGACTCCATCGACGAGGGCCGCATGCCTCCGTGGGGCGCCGAGGAGACGGACGAGTGCACGCCGCCTGCGCCATTCAAAGACGATACCCGCTTGAGCGCTACCGAACGCGCCATGTTCCACCGCTGGATCGAGGACGCTCACCCCGAAGGTGATGCCGCCACGGCGGCCCCGCTCCCCAAAGCTCCGAGTTTGGATCTCGACGCCCCGGCGCGACAGCTCACGATCCCCAGCGCGGCGCACGTCGAGGGTACCAAAGACGACTTCGTTTGTTTCACGTTGGACCCGGAGATCACCGAGGACGTCTGGCTCACCGGCACACAGATCGTCGCAGGCAACAGCGCGATCGTTCACCACGCCTTGGTATTCCTCGACCGTGCGGGCCAGGGTGAGACGTTGGCCGACGAAAACGGCCAGTACGAGTGTTTTGGCAGCGCGCGGTTGGACAACACGGCGCTGCTCGGCGCCTGGGCACCTGGTGCCGTCCCGGCGACACTCCCCGCAAGAACCGGTATCCCGCTCAAACCCGGGGACAAGCTCGTCGTGCAGGTTCACTATCACCCCACGGGCAAGGGCGTCGAGGTCGACGACGCGACGCGCATCGACTTGAAGTGGGTGACGGAAGAGCCCGAGTACGTGGGGGCGATCTATCTCATCGGCAACATCCAAGAGGAGAATCCCAGCTGGGCCGGAGGA
Source organism: uncultured bacterium (assembly GCA_966249405.1). Lineage (GTDB taxonomy): Bacteria > Myxococcota_A > Polyangia > Polyangiales > Polyangiaceae > SZUA-265. The sequence continues at coordinate 5,982 of CBINDO010000069.1, forward strand.
GAAGGTTACGGGCTCACCACCGGTCCCGAGTTTTCGATCCCCGCAGGCGCCAAAGGCCACCTGGAAGAGAACCGCTACCGCTTGGACGACCAAGGTAACCCACAAGCGCGACTTTTGCCGCTCCACGTCTGGATGGTCGGAACACACATGCACTACGTCGGCACGGACATGAAGATCACCGCCACCAACCCGAGCGGGGACACGCAGTGCCTCGTGCAGACGCCGCACTGGGACTTCAATTGGCAACGTGGATACTTCTACGAAGGTGACGTCGAAGACCTACCGACCATCCACCTCGGTGACAGTCTCACGATGCGCTGCACCTACGACAACTCCCTCGACAATCCGTTCGTGCGCGATGCCCTCGAAGATCAAGGCGCCAGCGAGCCACGCGAAGTGAGGCTGGGCGAGGAGACGTTGGACGAGATGTGTCTGGGCGTCTTCGGGCTCGCCGTCAGCAAGGCTTACGCCAACGACCTCGGCCTCTACGATTGAGAGCGCGGCAGCCCGCGAACTCATCGCTCACGTTCGGCCAACAATCGTTTTACCTCGTTGGCCACTTCCTGGCCGCTCACGGGCTTGCTGAGCGCTCGATCGACGCGCAACGCTTCCGCGTGGCGTTTCATGTTCAGCGACTCGTCGGAGCCCGTCACGCCGATCAAGATGGGCCGATCTTTCAACCAGCGAAGGCGGATGTGGGAGATCAGCGAGAGGCCACCTCGGGCGCGTAACTTGGCGTTCTCGTCGCGCAACAACAGGTCCGTTATCACGACGTCGAAGCGGCTCTCCTCCAGGGCATCGATGGCTCCCTCGACCGAATTCTCGCAGGTCACCTGAAAGCCATGTTCCTCGAGCACGGCGCGCCATTCGGAGGACAAGCGTTCATCGTCCTCCATGATCAGTATTCGTTTCATTGGGTTGGTGGGGGCAAGGGGTGAGACGACGAGACGGAAGAGTCGAGAGCCCGTTGCAGCTCTCCCGGGTCCAACGGTTTGTTCAGTATCCTGCTGTTCTCTAGTCCCGCGGGCAGCTGCAACGACGTCCCGTAACCAGTGGCGAAGATGATGGGTACTCCACGTTGCGCCAGCTGCGTGGCCACATCGAAGCTCCTCTCGTCTCCCAGGTGAACGTCGAGCAAAGCGACATCGTACGCATCGAGGTCGGCGAGATGCGCCGCAGACCCACGTACGTCCACTCGAGCAAAACCCATTTCGCGCAGCACGCGCTCGACGTCCAGCGCCTGAACGGGATTGTCCTCCAGCACCAGAACGCGCGACGTTGCCGTCTCGCGTGTGACTTGCACGTCGGGAGACGGTACACTCGCGGTCCGCGCCACGTCGGCTCCGAGCGGTTCCGTCTGTTCTCGAGGCGGCCGCACTCGACACAGGTGCTCGGGCAAACGCATCAACACGCGCAACTCACCGTGCCCGAGCTCGAAGTCGACGTACCCGCCCAGCTGATGGGGAATTGCACCCTCGATCAGACTGCGCCCGAACCCCCGCCTCGGATTGACGGGCACTGGTCCCAGGCCCACCTCGACCCACGAGATGACCAAATACTCGTCGTCGACGCTCCAGTCGATCCCCAGCGTCGAACTCTGGTTCTCCGTGCGCAGAGCGCCGTACTTGGCGGCGTTGGATACCAACTCGTGCAAAACCAAGCACAACGTCGTGACGATGGTGGGATGAAGTTGCAGTGCGGGGCCCGTAAGCGTGGCACGAGTGAACGCGACGGGATACGGCAGGAGCTCCTTCTCCAGGATGGTACGCAGATCTGCCCATTGCAGGGTTTGTGCGCCGACCAGGTCGTGGGCGAGAGCCAGCGCCGACAGTCGACGCTGCAAATCGCTCGAATACTCGTCGAGTGAGCCCGACGACAGTCGCGTCTGATTGGCTAGAGACGAGACGAGCGCCAACGTGTTCTTGACGCGATGGTTGAGCTCAGCGACGAGCAGACGCATCTCGCTGCGCTGTTGCACCCAAGTGCCGTCGTCGGGTTTCGCGGAACTCAGTAGTACTTCGAGTAGAGAGTGCGCGACCTCACTCATCAAGGCGAGGTCCGAACCCACCCAAGCTTTGCACCGACCTCGCGCCGTCCGGCGGTATTCGGCGAAGGAGGAACGGGGAGACAATCGTGGACCATGGGCCCCTTGTTCGATGTTCTTGTCGGGGTTGCCACCCCAGCGTACCTCTTCGATGACCTCCTTACGAAAGAACAAGGCGAAGGTGTGCGTTGGTGGATGCACGGGGTAAACGACCGCGCCGGCTACCAGTGGTGCGTCCTCACGCCCGGAGGGGTCCACGGCCGAGAGGTTGTCGGCGACCAAAGGTTCCGGCCCTGTGTTGGCCACCAGCTGACGCAGCACTTCAATGTCGGGCACCGTCCCGATCGACCAATGCTCTTGCCCTCCGACCACCGTCAGACCATCGATTTCGAGCAGTGGGAGCAGTTTGGGGCCAACCGTCTCCAACCAGTCGCCAAGAGAGTTCGTATCGTGTTCGGTGCGTCGGAGGACTTCGACACAGCGTTGCTGTTTACGTCGCGTCTGCTCCTGTTCGGCCAAAGACAGACGCATGGACAGGAGTCGCCCAAACATGTCGAAAGTGTTACGTTCTTCGGCTGACAACACCCGCGGACGATAGTGGTGGAAGCTAACGAGCCCCCACAACTTGCCGCCCACGACGAGGGAAGTGCTCATGCTCGCCCGCACTCCCATGTTCTTCAGGTATTCGATGTGTACCGGTGACACACCTCTGCAATGTGCCCGCGTGAGGTCGAGCGGTTCGCCACTGCTTCCCAAGATTTCGACCCGCGGCGAGTGTGTATCGGCGATCACCCGCAGCGGCATGGTGACAGCGATCTGCCGCGCCTGGGCAGGTATGTCGTAGGCGGGGTAGCGCAGCCCCAAGTACGGTTCGCGGCCGGGCCCCAGAGCCTCCGCGATGACTTCGCCGTCGCCGTTCTCGAGGAACCGATAGACCATTACGCGGTCGAAGCCGGAGAGGTGGCGCAGAGCTTTGACCTCCGACTGGAGCATGGGCAGCAACATTGCCTCGCCCCGCAGGCCATTGAGCAATGCACGCGTCTGCGCGACGCCAGAACCACTCGCCTGACCGCGAGATGCGAGCTCGAGCTCCATCACCGCCCTTCCTCCCACGCAGTGAAGACCCACGTCGAATCTTCGACCACCCCACTCGAACGCTTCGAGCTGTTCTCGTTGCTCATGGATCGTCCGCAGGCTCAAGGCGCCTCGAATCGCGTGGCGCGCGCTCGGCGTCAGTAGCGATAGGGCGTCCTTGTTCAACAGGTGGGTCGCCTCTGTGTCCCACAACTCCTCGCAGTTTTCGGACGCGTGAGTCACTCGGAAATCGGCGAGATCGAACGCGAGCAGCCAAGCGTAATTCTGTACGGCGCCAGGAACGTGAATTGGCTCCTGTGCGCACAACGTCGCGGCCAGCGTCTCCAAACTTTGCATCCTAGTACTCCTATGATGTTCGGTGATGCACCCTGCCACGGTGGGGCGTTATTGCGGATCTGCAAGCGCCGATTGACTAATGATAGCTTTCGACACCATGTCTTGAATAGTAGTATTTCTGGAGCTCACGTAATGACGTCCAGCAAAGAGCCCAATGGTACTCCGCAACCACAGCGGGAAGACCTCGCATCATCTCCAGACGCACACGCTGTGCCCAATCGTGATGTGAGCGGTGAAGGCGCGGTGTTCCACATCGTGGGGATAGGAGCCTCCGCCGGTGGACTGGAAGCGCTGGAGGTGCTGTTCTCGGCGTTGCCTAGCGACACTGGTGCGGCGTTCGTCGTGATCCAGCATCTATCGCCCGACTTCGAGAGTCACATGCAACAGCTTCTGAGTCGCCACACTCAGATGCCAGTGCGTCGTGTGGAGAACGGCGTACGCGTGGAGCCGGACAACGTCTACTTGATCCCGCCGCGCATGGAGATGGTAATCTCAGACGGCAAGCTGTTGCTGACGGAGAAGAGCGAAGACAGGGGCCTCTCGTTGCCCATCGATCAATTCTTTCGTTCACTCGCCAGCGACCGGACGAACAAGGCCGTGGGGGTCATCCTCTCTGGGACGGGCAGTGACGGCTCCCGAGGTATTCGTCACATTCACGAGTTGGGCGGTCTCGTCGTGGCTCAGGACCCTCACACGTGCAAGTTCGATGGTATGCCTCTCAGCGCTCAGGCGACGGGAGTCGTGGACCTGCTACTTGCGCCGACCGAGATCGCAGAGGCCATCAGCCGCTACGTCACCGAGAACGCAACCCCAGACTCGCTCGTGGACAGACACGTGGTCTCACGGGAGGGGCTGGCTGGCATCTTTCACTTGCTTCAAGGTAGATACGGCATCGACTTCTCTCAGTACAAGCTGACGACCGTTGCGCGGCGCCTCCAACGTCGTTTGGACATAGGAGGGTTTCCGGACGTTGGCACGTATCTCGCCAACTTGCCCGATTCACCCGCGGAGCTGAACGAACTATACCGTGACCTGCTCATCGGCGTTACGAAGTTCTTCCGGGACCCGGAGGCGTTTGCCGTTCTACAAGAGCAGATAATACCCGGACTTCTCGACCGAGCGGTAGCCAGCAACGGTGGTCTTCGGATATGGATCGCCGGCTGCGCTACGGGAGAGGAGGCATACAGCATCGCGATCCTATTGGACGAGGCGGTGCGGCTACGGCGGCGGACGATCGAAGTAAAGGTATTCGCGACGGACGTACATCACGTCTCGCTCAACGTCGCGGCTCAGGGCATCTACGACGAAACGGCGGTCGCGGAGTTGTCGGCGGAGCGACGCGCTCGATACTTTCGCAAGGTGAAAGAGGGCTACCAGGTTACCCGCGAGCTACGACGGTACATCGTCTTCGCGCCGCACAACTTGATCAATGACCCACCATTTACTCAAATGGACTTGGTCAGTTGTCGGAACTTGCTGATCTACTTGCAGCCAGGACCGCAACGCAAGGTGATGTCGCTGTTTCACTTCGCCCTGAAGTCGGCGGGGATCCTGTTCTTGGGTCCGAGCGAGTCTCCCGGCGACTTCGCCGACGAGTTCGTCAACCTGGACAAGAAGTGGCGTTTCTTCCGTAAGCTACGAGACGTGCGCTTGCCAGCGATGGCGCGGGGCACCGCGCCATCGGCCGTCGACATGCGTTCGCCCCCGCGTCCCGTCAGAGCTGCGACACCGCGAGCCTCCGACTGGTTGCGGCCCGCCTACGACAGACTGCTCGAGCAGCGGATGCCGGAGAGTATCCTGGTAGGGAGCAACTGGGATGTGTTGCACTGTTTTGGCGGCGCCGAGCAATTCCTACGCCCCCGCGCGGGCCGCGCGTCTTCCAGCATCATCGATCAAGCGGTGGAGGGGCTACGCGCGCCACTGCGGGGCATCCTGCAGCACGCCTACAGCAAGCGAGGCAGCGTTCAGTATACGGGGATTCGCTTCGGTCTCGACGGTGTCGAGCGGGAAGTGAACCTCGTCGTCGAACCGGTCGAGTCCGATTTGGGGACGACGTTTCTCGTCGAGTTCGTGCGGCAAGCAGGCGACGAGCGACCACCCGTCGATGAAGTCGTCAACGTCGCCGGCTTTTCGTCGCACAGGATCGAGGTCCTCGAAGGGGAGCTCCGTTTGTCTCAGGAAAACCTGCAGGCGACGATCGAGGAGATGGAGACCTCGAACGAGGAGCTCCAGGCGACCAACGAGGAGCTGACCGCCGCCAACGAGGAGCTCCAGAGCACGAACGAGGAGCTGCACTCCGTCAACGAAGAGCTCTATACCGTCAACGCGGAGCATCAGAGCCGGCTCGAAGAGCTCGCGCGAGCCAACGACGACATGGACAACCTGCTGGCCACCACGCGAGTGGGGGTGATCTTCTTGGACGACGATCTGTGCATTCGTCGCTACACGCCAGAGATCGCGCGGTTGTTCCACCTGGTGCCGCAGGATATCGGCAGGTCGATCGCTGGGTTCGCTCATCACCTGCGAAACGCCGACCTGCTCGGATACATCACCGAGGTCCTCCATGCCGATCGAGAGAAGGAGGCGAGCGTCGAGGACCGTCACGGCGGCCACTTCCTGTTGAGGATCTTACCTTACCGTTCGGGCGCCAACGCCCGGGGTGTGGTCATGACGTTGATCGACGTCACTGGCACGCACGAGACGCGCCGCGAGTTGGAGCGTTTCAAGCACGTCGCGGAGACGGCGCCGGACATGATGGCGTTGTTCGACCGGCAGTGGCGGATCCTGTATGCAAACCCGGCGTTTGCCGAGGGCCTAGGGTACACCCGAGACCGCATCCAAGAGCAATACATCTGGGAGCTGCACCCAAGCTTCGTCAAAGACTTGGAGCGCCTGCAAACGGTGCAACGCTACGAGACGGAGCTCCTTCGCCGGGACGGGCGTACACTTCCCGTCGAGATTACGATATCTCCCGTGGAGCGGGGGGCGGAGCCGACGTTCGCCGTGAACGCCCGCGACATCTCCGAGCGCGTGGCGCTGATCGGACGATTGGAGGAGATGGGCAAGATCGTCGAAGCGTCGCACGACGCGTTGATCATCACTGACGCTGACGGTCGAGTGACGAGCTGGAACCAAGGAGCGACTGACCTTTACGGGTACTCGAGCCGCGAGGCGATCGGGGCGGCGTTAGACCAATTGGTAGCCGTGAGTGAGGAACGTGCCGACGCCACGGCCCTCCAGGGGCAAGTCGACTGCGTGTCACAGCTGACGCGCCGAAGGAAGACAGGGGGCACCGTAGTCGTTTCGTCCCGTCGTCAGAGCATCCGGGTTCGCGGTGAGCTCGAGCGCGTGCTCCACATCGACCGGGACATCTCCGAACAGAAACGCGTGGAACGCGAGCTGCTGGTCGCCAAAGAGGAGGCCCAACGTGCCAACGAAGCCAAGAGCGCGTTCTTGGCCAACATCAGCCACGAGTTGCGGACACCGATGACCGCGATCCTCGGCTTCGTCGACATTCTCGCGGCCGACCTCAAGGTCTCCGAGAATCTCGAGAAGCTCGGCGTCATCAAGCGCAACGGTGAGTACCTGCTGTCGATCCTCAACGACATCCTCGATCTGTCGAAGATCGAAGCCGGTAAGACCGAAATCCAAACCCAACCCGTGGATCTCGCGGCGTTCATGGCGGAGGTGAAGGAGCTCAAGAGCTTGCGCGCCGGTGAAGGCGCGGTCCCGTTGCATTTCGAATACGAGACCAGGCTACCCACTACCGTCACCATGGATGGTGTGAGGGTGAGACAAATTTTGGTCAACTTGATCGGCAACGCGCTGAAGTTTACCGACGACGGTGAGGTGCGGGTGAGCGTGGCGTTGTCCGAAGGCGACAAGCCGGAACTTCGCTTCGTAGTCACCGATACCGGGATAGGGATGGACGCGTCCACCATCGACACCGTGTTCACGCCCTTTTCGCAAGCTTCTCAGACCTCCGCCAGGCGTTACGGGGGTACGGGCCTTGGCTTGAGCATCAGTAAACGCCTCGCCGAATCCATGGGCGGGACGATCACGGTCCAGAGCACCAAGGGCAAGGGCAGCTGCTTCACCCTGAAATTGCCGCTGACGCGCACCGATCTCAACGTCCTCGACGAGCTGGTCCCGCCGGTGTCCGTCAGACTCACGTCTCCGGGGGAGTTGCCGCAATTGAACGCCAAGGTGCTCGTGGCGGACGATCGGCGGGACGTCTGGCGAGTGGCCAAGCACTATCTGGAATGCGCGGGATGTCGCGTCACCGTGGTCGAAGATGGTCTCCAAGCGGTCGAGGCAGTCAGCACTGCGGACGCACCGTTCGACCTCATCTTCATGGACATTCAAATGCCGGTCATGAACGGGAGAGACGCGACCATCGAGTTGCGCCGTCGGGGTTACACGACGCCCATCGTTGCACTCACCGCTGGCGCCATGGAGGCCGAGCGCGAGAGTTGTCTCTCTTTTGGTTGTACGGCGTTCGTACCGAAGCCCATCGACGGGAAGAAGTTGATTGAGACCGCCGTTGCGCTGATGGTCGATCGAGCGGCGAACGATGTCGGGGCCGCACCGCGGGTCCTCGTCGTGGACGACAGCGAGGACGCCGCCGCCGCGACGGCCTTGTTGTTGGGCAGGAAAGGTATCGAGACCGCGGTGGCCAACTCGGGCAACGCGGCGTTCGTGAAGGTCGCCGAGTTTAGACCATCGGTGATACTCCTCGATCTCGGGTTACCGGACCTCGACGGCATGGTCGTCGCCCGGAACTTGCGTCGCGACGGGTATCGCGGTCGCATCGTCGCGGTGTCGGGGCGTTCGGACGAGCGATCGAAGAAGCAAGCGCTGTCGTCCGGGATGGACCACTACCTGCTGAAGCCCTGCGACTTCCAAGAGCTGCTCTCCGTGCTGCAGGTTACGTAAGCGGGCCGGCGGGGACCTCCGAGGTACGAATCGAACGCCGCCCTTCATCAACTGGCGCGCGCGCCCGCGTTCTTCTCGGGCTCCGGCCGTCTTTCTATCGCTTACCCGCAAAACCGGTTGCGCGCCTGTGGCTGGCAGCCGGGCAGACCCGTCGCAAACACACAAAAAAAAGCGCGGCAGCCAGGGGGGGAGGGAGGGGCGGCTGCCGCGCGGAGAAGTGCACAGGGGCTAGGGAGGGAGGGGGAGGGTGCCCCTGTGCGTAACAGTTCGCAGGTTCGTCGCCTGCTAACCCCTAATATTGCAACATCGGTGCCACAGTTGCGTCTCGTGATATTCACTAGTTAGCCGCATTGTTTCGCGAATGTCTCGCAAACCTGACAAACAGCCTGCAACATCGCAAGCCCCGGGGACCGGGCACGAAGGGACGGGAAGGGCACCTGACGATGCTGGGTAAGGGCCCGGCGTGGGCCGGTTTTGTGTTGTCAGGGTACCCGGTACCTGGAATGACGTGGCCTCTTCTCACTTCGTCCGACGAGTTCGCCTATCGCGCGGAGCGTTCGGACGTTCGCCTGATGAATCCAACGCCCGTCAAATCCGTGAGAACGCCCGCGCCACAAAGCGACGAGGCGCTCGTAGTGGCGGGACGCAACGGTGACGTGGCGGCGCTCGACGCCCTCTTCACCCGGTTCGCCAACATGGTGCACGGCCTCGCATTTCGGTTGGTTGGGAGCGATTCGGAGGTCGACGACATCGTCCAAGACGCCTTCGTCGAGGCGCTCACCCATTTACACCGTCTGGAGGAGCCGGCTGCGTTTCGCGGCTGGCTCAAGTCCATCGTCGTGCGCACCACCTGCAAGCGCCTGCGGCGCAGACGGCTGCTCAATCGTTTGGGGTTGCGCCGTCCCGAGCCGATAGAGCTCGATTCACTGCCGATCGCGGGGGGCGCTCCGCCCGAAGTCGTAGCCGAGCTGCGGTTGATCTTCTCCTTGATTGACGAGCTTCCCGTGCAGGAACGGGTCGCGTTGGTGTTGCACCGCGTCGAAGGGATGACGTTGCCCGAGGTCGCCGAACAAATGCAGCTGTCTTTGACGACCGTCAAAAGGCGCATAGCGGCCGCAGAACAAGCCGTGGGGCAACGACGCCCCCAGGAGCAAAACCATGTCTAAGCCCGTGGAGAAGCCGCCGGTGTTGGCCTCGTACCTCCAGCCTGCCGTGTCGTCGGCCCGCCTCGAGCGCAATCGCGAGGCCATCCGTGGTCGGTTGCAGCGACCGGCGCCGTTTGCCGCGTGGTGGTGGGCGGCCGGGGCGGCGTGCGTTGCGGCTCTGATGTTGGTGGCGTGGGGACCGTTGCTGCGTCTCACCGGTGGCCCGCTCGAATCGAGCGTGGCTTGGGAGCCAGCAGTGGGCGCCACACTGACGTCGAGTGAACACGCGCTCACGGCGGCACTGGCGGACGGCACTCGCCTCGAACTCGAGCCCAAGACCACACTCGTCGGCGTGGACGTCGAAACAACTCGTGTCGAGCTCGAGCTGCGTTCTGGGCAATCGTCCTTCGACGTCGCTCACAATCCGGCGCGGCAGTTCCGGGTACGTGCCGGCGGGGTCACGGTCGTCGTGTTGGGGACGCGGTTCTCGGTGGAACGTCGTGAGGGTCGTGTCTCGGTCGCGGTCGAACGAGGTAAAGTGGCGGTCGAGAGCGCAGGTAAGGCCGTTTACCTGACGCCCGGGCAACGTTGGGATGGGGTCGAAGTCGCTCCTCCGACGGTGCAACCCGCGCCAAGCGCGCAGGATCCCGTCGCGGTACCGCCAGCTACTAGCGCTGACGCCGCGGATGAAGTTAGCGCTCCCAAATCCAACGTCGCCGGTGCGAAGCCCAACGGCTTCGGGGTAGCTGCCGAGCCGGAAGCTGCCAACCCCGCGAAGGAGCTGTTCGAGGCGTCCCGCGAAGCGCGCCGCCTCGGCGATTCGCGCCGCGCCGCCCAATTGTTGCAGCAGCTCGTGGCGCAATACCCCAAGGACCCGCGCGCTGGCCTCGCCGCCTTCGAACTCGGGCGCATTCGGGCGGACGTGCTCGGGGACCTCACGGGGGCAATCACCGCGCTCGAGCAGGCGTTGCGTTTGAGCCCGCGCGGTAGCTTCCAGCAGGATGCGCTGGCTCGTTTGGCCCAGGCTTACGACCGGACGGGCCGCACGTCGGCGTGTAGGGCGACGCGGGACCGCTATTTGGCTGCTCATGGACAGGGCGTTCACGCGCAGAGGGTGCTAAAGCTCTGCCCGTGAAGTTCACGCGGCGGAGCAACATCACGGCGACAGCGACCTGGTGGGCCTGCGTGACATGTTTGGTGGCGTCCACTTCCCACGCCGACCCCGCGCCGGCGGTTGCCATCGCGCTCGAGGGGGAGTGGCCGGAAGAGCTCGCGGTCGAGGTCAAGAAGGACTTGGGCGCTAGCCTCAACGAACGCGGCGTGGTGGTGCTTGCCGAAGGTGACCCCAGCGCGCGCGCGACGCTGCGCATCTCACCGCCCAGCGCTGGCGTACCCGTCGTCGAGGTCGAGGTCGTAAACCCCACGCTCGAGGTTGCCGCCGCTCGTGAACTGTCGTTGGCGCGTGAACACCCAGACACGTGGAGCGTCGCGATCGCGGCGACGGCGGACGAGCTGCTCGCCGCGACATGGAGCCTCCCCGACGTGGCGCCCGGCTCGCAGCCGAACGCCAACGCTGCGGCCCAGACCACCGCATCGCCTCCTACACCGCCCACCAAGCCCGCGGCGGCACCAGCTCGACCAAAGCCCGCGGCCTCGCCGCCCGTGTCCACGCCGTTCGTTCGACACGGCGAACTCGGACTCGGGGTTGCGCTCGAGCAGTTCATTCCAAACGCGCAGTTGTACGGCGGGGACGTATTCGGCGTCTGGGCGATGAGCGAGCGCTTTCAGCTCGAGTTCGGCGGTTGGTTTCGCGACGTCGCGCCGCGAGATACCAGCAGCGGTGAGATTTACGGAACGGTCGTCGGGAGCGACGTGACCTTGGCGGCCAACGTCACACGTGGCAAATGGTTGGGTCTCGACGTCTTGACCGGCGTTCACGCCGGTATCGTTTGGTTCGACGCGCGCGCCGACGAAGGCGTATCGTCACGCTCGGTTACCGGAGCGCTAGTTACGACGCGGCTCGGAGGGCGCGCCTCTTTGTTCACCACGGAACGCACCCGGCTCGGTGTGACTCTGATCGCGGGCGTCCCGTTGGTGAGAGCGGCTGCCAGCGATACCGGCGATGAGGTCTTACAAATGAAGGGGGTGGAGCTCGGAGCACGAGTAGAAGTGGGGTGGCAATTTTGACATCACACGACCTGCTTCCGAGATACGGCGGCGAACGCCGGGAGCGTGCCGCGCCGCCGGTGAGACTCGCCGCGTTCGTGGTTGCGTTGTCCGCCTGCAACACGGGCGGGGAGGTGCTGACGGCGATAAAACGCGAGCCGACCACCGAGGCGCGCGATGCGGGTCAGTCGGGGGCGAGCTCCGTGGCGGACGAAACTAGCGCCGAACTCGACGCCAGCGTCGACTTCAGTCGCGTGAACGCCGTCGCTGCCGGCACCGATCACTCGTGTGTGCTCCAGGCTGGCCACGTCTACTGCGCGGGAGCAAACGCAGCCGGGCAGCTCGGCGTAACGTCGGGGGACGCGGCGCTCACGTTGACGGCGAGCGCTGCAGTGGACGTCGTCGACCTACTGGTTACTGGTTACGGGTACACGTGCGTACGTCTCATTGACGGACGCGTGGGATGTTACGGCCTGAACGACCGCGGCCAGTTGGGCAGTGGCGACCACACGTCGCGAGCCGAACTCGAGATCGTGGACTTGCCGGGGCCCGTCAAGGCGATGTCCACCAAGTTCGGGACGGTGTGCGTCGTCCTCGAGGGGACATCGGAAGTCACCGAGGGGACGGTATACTGCTGGGGAGCCAACGAGAACAACCAGTGCGGCACCGGCACGTACGAGGCGGATGACGACGAGCCCACGCCCGTGGTGCCGATCCTCGGACTACCGGCGCGCGACGTCGCCGTAGGTCGTGGTCAAACGTGCGTACTCACCGATGCCGACGAGTTGTGGTGTTGGGGTAGCAACGGCAGTCACGAGCTCGGGTTGGGTCCCGACGCGCCGGGACTCACCATCGAACCGAATCGGGTTGCGGACCTGACCTTTTTGCAGGTCGCACCGGGCCAGAATCACACGTGCGCGATAACCACGGACAGTAAGCTCTACTGCTGGGGCGACATGATCGGCGCAGATGGCTACCCCGGTCCGATGGGGCACGATGACGGCGCGGCCCACGACGTCCCAGCGCAAGTCGGGCAAGATGCGGACTGGACGTTCATAGCGACCGACACCTTCCATTCGTGTGGCCTGCGAGGCGGCGGTGACCTGTGGTGTTGGGGCCGAAACGCGGAGGGTCAACTCGGAGTCGGGAGCTCCGACGTCGTGCCGGGCCGAGTGAACGTAAATCCCGGCGAGCGCTTCACGTCGGTTGCCGTTGGCCGCTTCCATACTTGCGCGTTGAGGGACGACGGCGCGGTCTTGTGCGCTGGCAAGAACGACAACGGTGAGTTGGCGAACGGCGACACCGAACGCCGCGCGGCTTTGACTCGAGCACGTTGAGACCAGAGCTCACGTCCGCGCCAAGCGGACCCCTTTTGGGCCGTTCGTGGAGTCACTTGACTGTTCGCGCGTAGGGGGCCAACGCGGGCCCACCGACTTCATTACTTCGTGAGCAGAGGGCGCGCTTCACGCACGAGCTCGGCGAACTCGGCGCGACGCGGATCCGCCGCGGCTTGTGCGTCGAGCAAGCTTTCGACGCGATCCAAGCCAGCACTCGTGGGCGTGAGCCGATGCCCCAACATGTCCGCGAACGAGGCGACGCCGGCTGCCCAGCGCAAGTCGTCGTCGCCGTCCCCCACGGCAGTCGTGCCAAGAGCGCTCCTGATTTCCACCGACGCGTCGTCGGCGTTCATGTCCGGCTGCTTGTAGCGCACCTTGACGACCACCAGATCGTCCGCATCGACCTCCCGGCTGGCATCGGCGTCACCTCCGTCGGAGAGGACACTGGAACTCGGGACATCCTCCTGGTCGAGCGCAAGTTCGTATAACGCCGTTACGCGGTGCCCGGCGCCGACCTCCCCGGCATCGACCGCGTCTTGGTAGAACTCGTAGTCTGCGAGCTGCCGATTCTCGTAACCGATCAGGCGATAGGCGAACACGTGGTCGGGGTTGAACTCGACTTGGATCTTCACGTCTTTGGCTACCAGCTGCAGCGACGAGAGCATGCGATTCTGGGCGTAATCGGAAACTTGGTCTGGCGTCGCGACGACGCCGTAGATGCCGTTGCCTTTGTTGCTGATCGCTTCCAACATCGCGTCGTTCGGCGAACCGCCGAAGCCGACGGCCGTGAAGGTGATGCCCGTTTCTCGTCGCTCTTCAATCAAGGAGACGAGCTCCTGCGTGGTAGAGGGGCCTACGTTGAAGTCGCCATCGGTGCACAAGATTACGTGGTTGATGCCGCCTTCGACGAAGTTCTTGCCGACCTCCTCGTACGCGAGGTCCAGACCAGAAGCGCCGGCGGTAGAGCCGCTTGCTCCGAGACCGTCAATCACGGCGCGGATGCCGTCGCTCTCCGAAACCTTGGTGGAAGGGAGCGCAACGCGAGTCGAACCCGCGTACGTCACGACCGCCACTTGGTCTTCCGGATCGAGGAGGGTTAGCGTCTCGTTCAATAGACGTTGGACGAGGGGCAACTTTGCCGGGTCTTGCATGCTCCCGCTCGTGTCCACGAGAAACGCGAGGTTGGTGGCTTTCTTGCGGAATTCTTCCCGTTCACGGGTCTGAATCCCCACGCGCAGCAAGGTCGTGGAGCCGCCGTAGAGCCCGGGCGCTGCTGCGAGGTCAATCGCGAAGGGGTGCTCTGCGTCGCGGCTCGGTGTCGGGTAGTCGTAGGAAAAGGAGTTGATGAACTCCTCCGAACGAACCGTAGCTGGGTCCGGTAACTCGCCCCGCGACGTCATCGCCGCGACGAACAAATCGTAGCTGGCGCTGTCCACGTCGGCTGCGAAGGTGGAGAACGGGTCTTTGTCCGTCCGCACGTAAACCGACGCTCCGTCTGGGCGTGTGTCTGGTTCTGCCGTCTCTGCAGGCGTCGGCATCGGAGCCGCCGAGATGCCGCTCAGGGCTCCCGCTTCCATCGAGCCGCAGCCGGTCACTGCGACGGCAAGGGTCGAGAGGAACACCGCCAAGCTGGTGCAAATGGTGGCTCGTGCGAGTGGATTGCTCTTGTGAGACATGAGTTGGATGGCGTTCATACCAAACCGTGTCTCGGACCGCCCATTCGCGCTATAACTGTCCTGTCGAAATCCTGGACCCGAAACGCGCGCAGCTGTTCGAATCTGTTAGATGGGCCGAGTCCGCCAATTTCCGGTCGAGAGTTACCCGAACAATTTTTCATCTGGAGCAATCCTGGGCTCCAGCTACGTTTTGGTTGGGCCATGCACGTCAAACTCCTCATCGACGATATCGTTCGCCAGACCACGATCTTGATCGCCCAGTTGTCCACGGCAGCTGGCGTCAGGGCTCCGCTTTCGAGCTTGGCCGACCAAGTGTTCATCGAGCTGGCTCGGGAGCTCGAAGGCCAAGGGGTGCGCCGTACGGTCGTGGCTGACATGTTCGGCCTGGCACTGCGGTCGTACCAGATCAAGTTTCAGCGCCTGTCCGAGGTCGCCCCGGCACAACCATCGACTTGGCAGGAGCTCCACGCGTTGCTCAATCAGCGCGCTCACAGTCGTGCCGAATTGGTGCGCGCGCTGCGCCCTGCCGATCCCGCCGACATCACCGCGGTACTCAACGATTTGGTTGGCAGCGGGCTCGCTTACGTCAGTGGGCGAGGGGCAAACGCGGTTTATGGTCTCACGCCGGAGACGGATCGCCTCCACCAAACCCAACTCGAGGAGCACCACGCGCTCACCCATCTGATCTGGCAACTCGTCGCCACTGGGCGCTGCACGACGCGTGCTCAGCTGGGCAAGCAGCTGCACGTGGACCCCAGCGCCATGGCGGAGGCGCTCGAAGCGCTGCTCCTCGATGGTCGTGTGGTGGCCGAAGGCGAGGAGCTTCGGGCCAAGACGTTGGATATTCCCGTCGGCGCCGAGCAGGGATGGGAAGCCGCCGTCAGCGACCACTTCCGGGCCGTTGCGACCGCGATCGCAGCCAAGCTCCGCCACGGTCGTTCGGAAAAGGGCGATCGAGTCGGCGGCGCGACGCTGAGCTTCACCGTTCACTCGGATCATCCACACGAGTCGCGGGTTTATGGTTTGCTCGAACGCACACGAGGAGAGCTCGAAGCCCTGTGGGCTGAAGTCTCCGAATGGAACGCCAAGCACCCCCCGCCCCAAGATGCCCCCAAAGTCACTTTCTACTTTGGCCAACACGTAACCTCCGACGAGCAATCCGACGTCCCGGGAGAGACCCAATGAACAAGTACTCTAGACTCAACCTTTCTCGATTCACCCAAACCGCGTCCTTGTTGTTACTACTTGGTACGACGAGCTGCGGCGCTCGCAGCACCGACGCGACAGACACCAAGACCAACTGGCTCTCGAGCTGCGACGAAGACGCAGAATGCGGCGGCGAGTTTTCGTGCCTTTGTGGTGTTTGCACGACGAGCTGCGACGGAAGCGGTGAATGTCAAGAACTCGGCAGCGGCGCTCGTTGCATAGACGCCCCCGAGTGCGGCGGGGCAACGGCCGTGTGTGCACGCAAGGCGAGCGATTTGGACCCTCCGCCATCGACGGACGAGCCCACTTCGACGACCTCTACGTCGAGCTCGACCGCTACGAACGAGACCACGTCCGAGTCCGACGAGACGGACGCGGTCGAGACCTCTTCTTCGACGACCTCGACCGATTCTTCAGAAAGCGACGCGACGAGTGACGACTCCGGGGTGACGACGGACTGCCGTGAACCCGAGGCGTATACGGCACTCGGCGCCGAGTGCCAGGTCGTCGACTTCGCATGCGAAGGGCCCACTCGGTACTTCGCCGACGACTGTGGTTGTGGTTGTGAGCCCAATCCGCAATGTGACCCGGACTCGAACTACGCAGCTTACGGTCAAGCCTGCGAAGAGCTCGCGGTAGACTGCGCTCCGGCTTACGAGGCCTTCACCGACGAGTGCGGTTGTGGGTGTAACCCCATCGAGGGCTGCAATGCCGAAGCGTCGTACGAAGCCTTCGGACAAGCCTGCCTAACCTGGGAATGCAGCGGAACCCAGAGCCTCACGGTGGACAGTTGCGGCTGTTATTGCGAGGGCGAGGCGCTCCCGCCCGAGTGCGAAGACGCTTCGCGCAACTACTACTCTTATGACGTGGCAATGTGTGCGCCCATCCCGTTTACCTGTCCGGGTGAAGGCGCCGTGTTCTCTGACGAATGCGGGTGCGGGTGTGAAGACAGCGTACCGTACGTATGTCCCGCGGCTCCCGATGGCACGCTGGTAGAGACCAACGTGCTTGCCACTTTGGCGTGCACGGAAGGCATCTTCCAAGGGCTGTTGGGCAGCCAACAAGAGCTCGCCGACGCGTTAGCCTCGTGCACGACGGAAGTCCCCGCCGTCGACTTCAACGACGGCGCGGTTGCCTTGTTGACCTTCGGGGATCGACCTTCCGCGACTCTTCGCGAAGTAGTACTCGACGCAGGAGCGGTCTACTACACGCTCGAGAGCAGCGTCTATTGTGGGGGTGCAGCACCTCCCTCGACGGTCTTGGTCGTGCAACTCGCAGGCGTGAGCCCGTCCACCGAACTGAAGCTCAATGCGTTGTGCACGCTCGGTGAGTGCTCGGGTCCGCCGGCGCCCTGACGAGCGAGCCATCTTGCGCGCGAGCCGTGAGTGACTTCACTCCGCGCTCGCGCGTTGCGCCTGACGAAGTGGCGAGGCCAAAACGTCCGCGAATGGGGTGAAACAATCTGTACCCCGAGATCATGTTCAGGTGGGCCTTGCGTTGTACGGGCTAACAAGACATCGTAAGCCAGTGAAACGTGCGCGTCTGGCTGCATGGACCTGGGTCGGCGTTGTGGCGTGTTCAGGAGCCGAGAAACAAGACATCGACGTCACCCAGCCATTTTTTGACCCCCGGTCCGTGCCCTCGGGGACGGGGGCAACGGAGCTCGGTGACGCCGCGGCCGCAACGTCTACCGACGTGGCTTCCCCAATATCTACGGACGCGACGGTGCGCGCATCGGGGGACGTGACAGACGCAGCGGCAAACGATGCGGCGGTGGAGGCAGGATCCGGCGCTGCGACGACGACTCCACAACACGACGCTGGGTCACTGGAGCATCCGGATTCCGGAGCGTTTTCCTCGCCCGTGCCGCCACTCGTCGAGGCGGTTTGCCGAGACCAGCCGGTGCAGCTCGCGTACGCGACGTCCAGTGAATGCGCCAAGCTGGGTTTTCGATGCGCCACTGGGCACGTGGCTTTTTTCGACGAATGCGGCTGTGGTTGTTCGGTTCCAGATTTCGGTGAGTCCGAAGGTGTAAACTCGACGCACGAAGACACGGAGGGCCGTATCGCCGGTTGTGGTGGCGTGGTTGGTGAGCTTGCACTGTTCGTGGGACCCGTGCGTGAGGTGAATCTGACGGCGGATGCCGTCATCGTGCGGACTGAATCCAGCTGGTGGAGCATCGACAAGCGAACGGCGGTGTTGACGGCTTTTCCCCTCGACGAACCTCCCGAATTCGACCAGGTAGATCTCGGTGTCGCACCGACCGAAACGGAGCGAAGTAGGCTCGCAGCCGTCACCGAATCCGAGCAGTGGAGTGGCGTCGTCGTGGATGGCGATCTCTACGCATCGTCGAACCTTGGCAGATTATGGGTCGTCCCTCGGTCACCGGACGAGCCGGCTCGGATCCTGGAGCAGCACGGCTCGTACGATGACGACGATTACAACCCACCAATCCAAGTCGACGCCGATGCCGTCTATTGGCAAGCCGGCGTCGACTTCGTGGAGCGCACGACCGACGGCGACCCCTTGGCGCTCTACCGCTCGTGCCGCATCTGAACCGGCCCGAGCGCGCTCAGCCTGGTCTTGGTGAGAGCCGCGAAGCGCAAACCGGTTGAGTGCGCAATACGCAACGGCCCATCACGGCGTTTCACGCGGCACGACGAACAACCCGGCGAGACACATTTCGTTTTGGGTACCCCAGCCAGGCAGAGTTGGCTCTTGGCGACGCCGAGTATCGAAGTGGCAAGTCACCTCCAACGTGTCGTCAGCCGTTCCAATCAACGGCTCCTGGAACCGGTAGAAGAGCTGCCAATCGAAGTCCCAACGCGGAACGTCGGCGATACACGTGTCGGAGGAACCCTCACGAGTGAACTTGACGGACATGGATGTTCCGAGTTCGTGCATGTGCGGGAAGACGCCGTACACGTCGAAGGCTTCTGCCCCCACTTCTTGGAGAGGTTCGCTCAGCGGCAGTTCCCATGTGTACGCGTAGTCTTCTTCGCCAGCGGGCAACATCGCGATGTCCCCATCGAAGAGCGTCTCTAGCAGGCCGTCGGGCAGCGCGAAGATTCCCGGGCGTTCGACCTCGTTTTCCAGGTGTAGCGCGATGCTCGTTTGATCCACCTGTCCGTCGAGTTCTGGGTTCGACAAGTTGTAATGCACCTGGATCACCAAGAGTTCACCCGAACCCAAGTGGAGCCCGGTGCGCTCGGGGTAATGCACGACGCCTTGACCCGGAGCCCACACGACGGGAGTACCGCTGATGGCCACGCCGTCGCCAGCCGCGCCGAAGCAAGTCCAGCCATCCACGTCGGGAGACTCGGCATCGAGCGCTTCGATCAGCTCCTCGTTGGTAGTGCCGTCTTCGCTGACGACCATGTTCGGGTCCACCGTCATCAACACCACATGGTGCACGAGGGCGGCGTTGCCGGGACGGACCTCGTAAGACGTGAGGTACCGATCGAGCTCGCCATCGGCCTGTGCAATGAAGCAACGATAGTCGTCGAACGCTGCGAATTCTCCGCCAGCCGCGTGAGGCACGTATTCCGGCGTCTTCAACGTGAGGGTCGTGTCCAGCGTGTCGACCGGCTGCGTTGGTTGCGACCGAGGTTTCCCTTCGACGAAGCCACCTCCAACCCATGAGCGCACCGTCGCGATCTCGTCGTCCGCGAGCCAGTTGGCGTCGGAGAAGTGATTGCACGAGCCGTCTGCCGTGACCAACCACGGCGGCATCGTGCGCGCCTCGATGGCGCTGAGCGAAGCGTTGCCCCACGTGCGCGCCGCGTCGTAGGTGTCCAGCGGAAACGGCGCGATCCCACCCTCCTGGTGGCAGTTCGCGCAGCGTTTTGCGTACACCGGCAACACATCATCGAAGAAGGTCACCTCGCGGCCGGCGTCGTGCTCGTGGTGGGAGGAGTCTACGTCTCCAGTCTCCGAACCCGACGTTGGTTCTGCCTCGGAGCCCGACGGCGGTGTCGGCTTCGTGGTCGTTTCATCGTCCGAGCAGGCGGAGATGCCGAGCCCCAAGGCCAGAATGAGCTTGATGTGCGGATGGTGGGACATGTTCATGGTTCCGTTGTGATGGGGTGTGAGGGACGTTCCAGCTCGAGCAAATGCAGGGTGTAGCTGTTGGTGCCGTGGTTGCTGACGTGGAAGTAGACGGGAGTGCCAGCGGGGGCCGCCGCGCTCAGCAGCGAGTGGTGGTGGAGCACATCGGCCGGGCCGGGCACCTGCAGCTCTCGCCGCAACAACTCGACGTCTCCGAGGCGCAATCGCAGGTGAGCAATGGCTGCCGTCTCACTCACGAGCGGCTGCCACCACAACTCTTGGTGCAGACTTTCGCCCGCCGCGACGGCTTGGAGCGAGGGCTGCATCAGCGTGGCGTGATTGCAGTACCGAGTATTCACCTCGATGCTGTCGTCAGTTGCCTCGATGTCCTCCGCCTGACACGGCACGGCTGCGTCGGCGCCAACCCAGTACGGATCTTGGTCCAACGGCACTAATCTCCACTGCGCGTGGCTGACCAAGGACGTCGACGTTTGCAGCGGAACAACGTCCGCAGACGCGGTGGATGGTACACGCCCAGAGCCGACGTCCTCGCCGCACCCAACACTGCCGAGCAGACAAAAGCAGACCCAACATCCGCCGCGCGGAAGCCCAACGATTCGACCCATGCCCTGTGTGCCGCGACCGCCGCCAATCGCTTGGCAGCGGCGGCCAAATTACCTCCGACCTGGCCCGGCGGTCGATGCCGCGCGTGGCACGAACTCCGCGGTCAGACGTTGTACCGAGTCTTGGATAACGGCTCACCGTCGTGAGTGGCCAATCGACACAGGGTCGGCGAGCGATAGACCGCCTCGGTTCGCATCCACTGGGGCTCGTTCTGCCCCGGTCCCGTGACTTCACACCACCCCGAGACGAGCACGCAAACTTGAGAGTAGTCGAGGTGCGCATCGTCGTGGCGCGTCCCGACGGATTGGATGAGTTTGAGTGCGGGCACGACTGCCTGAGACGAGCTCTTGGGACCGTGCCATCCGTAGTTGATGGCGGACGGTAGGTTGTTGTCCGCTTTGCTCACGTACATCCGATTGTGCAGTGCCCAGATTTTGCCTGGATCGCCGAGACTGGGCACGGCGTAGGGGTTGTTGCGAGCCTGCATGAACTTCTTTATCTCTTGATTCAGGTACTGATTGTGCTTGGCGGACTCGCCGACGATTGGCTTGCTGGTGTCTCGCCCGACTGGGTTCACTTGGCACCTCATTTGCTGGTAGCGGCGAGAGTAAAGGTAAGGCGTCAGCAGCAGGCAAGGCTCGGGTCGCATGTCGCTGTGAGTGGGGGCCTTGCGTTTTATCAGACCATCCTCAGCGCCTGAGCGCAGCGGATCGGGGTGCGTGGTGAGGACGTCTGCCAGCGCCTGGCACTGCTTGGCCGTGCAGGGCAGACGGCACAGCATGTCCCCGTCTTGGTCGATCGGGTCCGGCTCCTTGAATCGATTCCATTGAGTAAGAAGGGCGCTTTCGCTGGCGGGGATCTTCCACTTGACTGCGTCGGCGTTTACCCAGAACCGACCCGTGTAGGTTTTGCCAGCATCGACGAAGCTGGTTTCGATGGGGACGAAATGAAAAACGAGCTGCAGACGATTTCGGTCCCAGATCTGGCGTAAGGTCGGGAAAGCGGGGGCAGACGCCTCGGCATCGTCTTCGGCGGCCTCCCAGTGAGTGAGCGTTGCTTGCTGCGCGGACTCGCCCTCCACTTCGATCACGCTCTCAGTGCGTGCCTGCACGGGCTCTAGAAAGTCGGTGATCGCGCGTGTGAGGGCCAATGCAATCCGCTGGCGGTAGCGATCGTCCGTCAAGCGTTGCGCCTGGGAGGGATTCGATAGGAAGCCGACTTCCACCAGGCAGGCGGCCGTGTGAGGGGCGTGACGAGTTGGAAGCAGCACACCGAAGTTCTTCCGCTGGACCCCACGATTGCGCACCCCGGTGACGGGGACCAGCTGCCCGAGCACGGCCCGTGCGAGACGTTCACTTGCAGCGTTTGATGCCTCGGCGATCCAAACCTCCGTGCCGTCGATGCTCGGGTTGGTCGAGCCATTGAAGTGGATGGACAAGAACACTGCGGCGTTGGCGTCCTTTGCGACTCGGGCCCGCTCGGCAAGGCCCAGGTTGGTGTCCGTCGAGCGGGTGAGACGTCCCCGAACGGCGCCCTCGAGAAGTAGTCTGATACGACCATTGAGGAGCGCGTCCATGCGGCGTGCGATGTCCAGGGTGAGGTCCTTCTCCAGCAACCTTTGTGGGAGAAGGCCGCTCGGGCTCGCCGCATGGTTGGCGCCCGAGCCGCCGACTGACTGCGAACCGCCGTGCCCCGGGTCGACGACGACGACGTGCATCGTCGGCGACGCCGTCGCATCGCTCTCACGTTCCGACGCGTCACGCAAGTCGCGAAGGTCCTTCTGCGAACCTCCGAGCTCTTCCAAGAATCCTTCGCTGGCCTTCGCGGTTACGCGGGATGACCCGTGCCGTGACGGATGGGCATGTAGCGCTGCCCACAACACGTTCGACTCTGCGCGTTCCTCGGCGCTGACCCGTCCAAACCGATTACGATGATTGGGTGGCATGTGAGTAAACAGGCATGCTCGGTCATTGCTGTGAACCTGTCAACGTTTGTCGACGTTCCGGTGAGTCGATGCGCGAGGTTATCGTTGCGGCCGCCGCTTTCTTTTAGAACTACGCAGAACCTGCGTGGGAGTTTGTTCGCCTTGCCGGTGGATGACCAATTGCTGGTGTAGCCGCGCTGCGTCGCCGTCTGGCCCCGCGGCGTTCGCTGGCCCTCATTAATGTCGCACGATTGCGCGCTTGGCGCGAAGAGAGCGCGTCCGGGCGGAGTGTCCTCGTCGTTCACCTGTGTGCTGACCCTCGACGAACATGGAAGAAGATTGTCCGCCGGCGCTTCGATACGGCGCAGTCAGGTTTGAGCCCCGCTCTTCGTCCAGATCTCCTGCACCCGCCCCGGCTACCACCGCGCTAGGGAATGGAGCGAGCGTGACGTGGAGCACGACTTCAGGTCATGTTCGATGGCTCGCTTACCGACGGCGGGGACCGGCTCACGGGAACTCTGTTGCTTGGCGATGAACGCATCAATGTCGTGATGACGCGTCAGCCGTAGCGGCGAGCGCAGCGAGCCGCGGTTCGTGCAGGCGGGCTGCGACGACGGGACTCAGCGAGCGCGGGCCGGGCACCTGGCGGCGTCAGGCCCGCTTTGGGCGGACGAAAATTGCTCTGGTGAGCTCGGTTGTATTCGGACGGCACGCCTCGGAGCGCCAACCGGAGCGTGCGGCACGACGGATGTTGGGTTAATGCTTTGCGGCGGGTATAGTCGGTTCGATGTTCAGCCGACTCTTCAGCAAACGGCAAGATCCCGACCGCATGGCCCTCGAGGCCATCGCTGACTACGAACGTAACCACGACGAGTTGGACGTGATCGCTCGCTTGGAGCAAGCCATCGCCCTCGGGCTGAAACAGGTGGCGTTGGACCGCGCCTACTTGAACCTCGGCGCCGCCTACGACGACATCGGCAAGGCCGCGGAAGCCGAAGCGGTGTACCTCAGGGCGCTCGAACACAATCCCGACAACGCGACGGTGTTGTCGAACCTCGGCGTCTTGTATGCGACGCGCGGTGAGTCGAGCAAAGCCCAATCCAACTACGAACGCGCGATCGCGCTCGACCCGACTCACGCCAAGTACAAGAGCAATCTCGCCAGCTTGTACATGGATCAGGGACGCTACGAAGAGGCGCGCCAGATTTTGACGGCTGCCGTCGAACAGAGCTCGAACGTCTCGCCGTACGCGTTCGCGAACTTGGCGCGCTGCCACGCGCATCTGGGGGACTTTGCTGGCGCACAAGCGGCTTTTCAAGGGGCGAGTCGGCGCGGGCACAAGGACATTGCCGGCCTGCAGCGGGAACTGCGCTCGATTCAGGATGAATTGCCGGTCGTCCATTTCGAAGCAGGTGCTCTGCGTGCGTTGGCGCTCAATCTTCTGCCCAACGAGCCCGAGTGTCTGCAGCTGCTCGATGAGGCGTTGGCCGACCCGGCAAGGGTGTATCGGGAGCTGGCAGCCAAGGGGCGAGCGTTCTTTTTGACCGACTACGTCGTAGCAAGGGCTTTTCCGTGGCTGTTGTTGTGCGACGAGCTGCTGCGAAAAGAGCTCGCGATTCCCTGGGGAGACCGCTCGCTCGGGAGTTGGAACGAAGCGTTTCAACGGTTGTGGACGCGCAGCGGGCGTTCCTTGTCGGTGCTGAGTCGCGACGCGTTGCGGCGGGCAGTTTCGGAAATCGAAGAAGACGTCGGCGCGGACGAGTCGAGCGATGACGACCCCGACTCGGACGAACCTCACGAAGTCGACGCTTTCGAGGCCTTCATCTGTGAGGTAAGCAACCAGCTGGACGCCGTAGTCC
>CBINDO010000070.1:0-30367 GCA_966249405.1 uncultured bacterium
CGGTTCACTACAAGATCGTTGAAGGCGACAAGATGCGCACGCAGGTCTTCAAGGGTATCGTGATCAAGCAGCACCGCGCTGGCGCTCGCAGCACGGTCACCGTCCGCAAGACCAGCTTCCACGTCGGCGTGGAGCGTACGTTCATGTTGCACACCCCCCGCCTCGAGAAGATCGAGATCGTGGCGCGCGGTGTCGTTCGTCGTAGCCGGTTGTACTACCTGCGCGACCTCGCTGGTAAGGCCGCCCGCGTTCGCGACCAGCGCGACCGCTGAAAACAGGGCCTTCGCGTCCACTTCGGCCGACTGTTGCGTCGGCAATCATCGCTAGCTGGCCACCACTCGCCTCGAGTCGTGGCCAGTCTGCTTTTGTAGTGGTTGCAGGCGCTCCGGGAGTTGGCGCTGCGAACGCTTGCCAGACGGCTCATCGGCCTGGCGCTTCGTTAAGCGAGAGAGGCACCACCCGAGAACTACTCGCTGCGTCCGGGAAAGAGTATGCTCGGCGGCACTTTTGAGCCATCGGCGGGAGTAACTTCGAGCGGCATGATTCCCTGCAATCGGTGTGGAGAAACTAACGACGGCGAGTCTCGGTTCTGCGTTGCGTGCGGTGCCCCCCTATCCGGACAGGCCGCGTCGGTCGCCCCGAGGCCCGAGGTTCGTTCACCCGGTCCAACTTCATCCGGAGCAGCCTCCCACAGCCGTGTACCAGGCGGCACCAGCACCAAGCCATTGGTCCCGACGGGCAGCGGCTACACGCCGGCGAGCCCGGTAGTTCGTGAAGCGGATTTCCGCAACAGCCTGGCCTTCGCGGAGACGGCGCCCCCCGTTCACAACAAGGATGAAATCTGGGCGTTGCCTTTGGACAAGCCGCACGTGAGCCACTCGACGACTGCGGCGCCCACTCCGCTGGAACCAACGGCAGAACTGCGCAAGAGCATTCATCCGGCAGAAGTGCCGGGCGATGCGCCGACCGTGCTGGCCGGTTTCCTCGTCAGCTACGACGCGAACCCGCTCGGCCAGTCCTGGCCCATCGTGCAAGGACCCAACCACATCGGTCGCGCCGGCGCAGGCGCCGACGCCGACATCGAGATGCCCCATGCGACCGTTTCGTCGCGCCACGCAGTGATTCTCGCCTCCGCGCGGCCGGGGCGCCTGCTCCTCATCGATCAAGCGAGCACCAACGGTACGTTCGTCAACGAGACCGCGCTCCAACCCGATCAGCAATGGCCGCTGCGAGACGACGACGTGATTCGCTTCGGGCTGTTCAAAGTAGTCGTCAAGATCATTCCCTGACCAGGGAAACCTCAGGAAAGGTCCACGTGTCGATCCGTAACCCCTTGTATTGGCTTTTCAACACCTTCGTAGCGACCATCGCGGCGACGCTGACAGCAAACGCCGTGTTCGTCTCTAGTGCAGTTGCCGCGCCAGAAGCACACGTATTGCGAATCGATCCGCGCGCCAGCACCAAGAGCGGTGACCCGGTGATCACTACCGTGATCGAGGTGCAGCAATCGAAGCGTATCAGTCAGGCCACCGGTCACTGCGCCACCCAAACCGGGGATGCCCGATTGGCGTGTATGGCCGAGGCGCTCGAGAAGCCGCTCTACTCGACCTTCCCGTTCCCCAAGTCGAACGCGTTGTTCAGCGTGGTCGTCGACGGCACGGATCGTCCCGCCAAGCTGCTCAGCGTGGAAGACTGGGGCAAGAGCCAGCGTGAACCCGGCGTGGGCACAGCGTGGCTCGTGCTGATCGACGCCGATAGCCGCATGGGCAACTCCTTCGACGATGCGCAAGAGCTCGCCAAGCAGTTCGTCCGCAGCATGGGGCCGAACGACATCGTCAACTTGATGTTCTTCAACGACCGGCAGGTGTTCAGCGACTCGGGCTGGATGCCCGCGGCGCGCAAGTCACAGGCCGAGGGTTTCGTGTCTCAGGTAACCGGCACGTTGCCAAAACAGGGTCGCAACCGACCGCTGCTCACGATCATCAAGAACGCGGCCACCGACGGTTTCAAGGCGCTCGGCAACTCTGGCGAGAAGGCCGAGATCCCGATGCACCAGGCGATGGTCGTGATCTCGACCGGCTTCGGTGGGACGGACCCTTCGACGAGCGGGCCCGGCGCGATCCAGTTGTCCGAGTACATGACCAACGGTCGCTTCCCGGAAGACAACTTGGCCCTGCCCAAGACCCCCGTCCCGGTGATCAGCGTCTACATCCCGACGAAAACCTGGGACGAGTTCTCGAACAACTCGCTCGAGTTCATGCAGAACATGGCCAACCCGCAAATCGGCGGGTTCTTCAACATCCTGCAGGACGGCGAGTCGACGCGCGCCGCCAACATCGTCAAAGCCGTCCGCACGCGCTTCAGCAAGATGTACCTCGCCAAGTGGCGCGTTTCGTGTGTCGCCCCCACCATCACCCAGACGTTTCGGCTGGTGTTCAAGGACGTCACGCCGCCAATCATCGGTGACGCGTCGTTCCAGGACGTCCCCATGGGAATCGACCCTACGGCGTGGCCGCTCGACGTGAACATCGAGCGGACGCAGCAGTCCGTGGGCGAAGGTGTTCACCCGGGTGGTACCATCAAGGTCTTCGGTGACTTCTGCTGGGGCGGCGACGCCTCGCGCGCAGAAGTTTACTTCTTGCCAGCCGGCCAGGCGCTCCCCACCGACCTCTCCGGTTCGAACCCGGAACAAGCCAAAGAAGCACAGCAGCAGCTGATCGCCATGGGCATGAAGGGCACCGCGCTCCAGAGCACGGACACCTTCGTCGAGTTCACTGCCCCCGACAACGAGAAGATCCTCCACGGCTCGGGAGCGTCGGCGGTTGCGCGCTTCGTCGTCTACGACAACAAGGCACACCGGATGAGCGGGGTCACCGCGGATACCGTGGTTCAAACCAAGGCCCGCACCGCCCCCTTCCCAGTCGTGATGCTCGCGGGCGGCGGCTTGGCGATCGTCATCGTGGCGCTGCTGTTGATCGTGTTGCTCCGCAGCGGCAACAGTCGCAAGCGCGGTGGTGGTGGCCAACCTGCTCAACGGGTAGCCCCCGCCCCTTCGCCGGCTCGGCCCCCAGTCGCGTCGGAACCGCCGGCACCCGCCAATCCAACGCGAGCCGTGATCAAGGGTGATGCCGGCGTGTTCACGATCGTCCCGGGCGCCGAGATGCGCGTGGGCCGTGATTCGAGCTGCGCGGTGTTCATCAGCCAGCCACAGGTGTCGAGCTTCCACGCATCTCTCAAGCTGGAGGGTGGGCGCTTGCTCGTCAAAGACGAGCGCAGCAACAACGGCACGTTCGTCGGTGGAGTACGCATCGCGGCAGGCCATTGGACGGAGGTTCCGCACGGCGGCTTCGTCAAGTTCGGCCCAGAAGAGTTCCGCGCGCGTTTGGAGTAGTAGATGTTCGAAGATCTCGGGAAGTTGGTTACTTGGGTAGGGAGTGGGGCGGACTGCGAGGTCCGGCTGAGCGGTAGCAACGTTCAACCGCGACATGCGCGGATCGTGGCTGAGAACGGCAAGCTGTTCTTCGAGAACGGCACGGGGCCTTCGACCTGTGGCGGGCAACCGTTGCCGCCGAACGGCCGCGCCGAGTTCGACTTCAGCAACGAGTTCAAGGTTGGTGAGGTGGCCGTCCCGCTGGCGCACCCAGCGATCGTTCAGATGCTGATGGCGCGCGGGGAACTCGCGTTGCAGCCAGGCACCCTCACCGTCGGACGCGATCCGAGCCGATGCCACGTCGTGCTCCGGCACCCCAACGTCTCGGGGCGCCACGCGACGTTGACGAGCAATCCGCTGGCGGTCACCGATCACGGCTCGACCAGCGGCACCTGGACGAACCGTCAGCGCCTCTCAGCCAATCAACCGCACCCCGTCGACGCCAATACCGTCCTGGCGATCGGACCCGTGCCCTTGCCCGTCGGCCTGGCGTTGCGCCTGATGGGTGAAGCGCCGGCAGCTCGCCCGGCCACGGGGCAAGCGCCGCAACAAGGCACGAGCGCGATGAGTGGTGTTTCAGCGCCGCAAACGGGTGAACAGTCCTCGCGCCGCCATCGCACCATCCTCGGGCAGATGGCCATGACCGGCTCGGCCCAGCAAACCCAGAGCATCGGCCGAACCCCGAACAACGACATCGTCCTGCCGCAACCTCAGGTGTCGAGCCGTCACGCGCTCATCCACCACGTGGGCGGCAAGCTGTTCATCGAAGACGCGGGCAGCGCGAACGGCACGTTCGTGCGTGGGCAACGTATCCCCGCCGGACAGCGTGTGGCCGTCTCACCGGGTGAAAAGGTCTTCATCGGACCGATGCCGTTGCTGCTCCACGCTCAGGAGTCGAGCCAAGAGATCGCCGTCGTCGTCGAAGATCAGAAGGGCGACTGGGAAGGCCGCCCACTCTACGAGATCGAGGCCTGGGACTTGTGTCTGCAAGTGCCCGATCGCGACAACCCGCGTGAGCTCAAGACACTCCTCGACCACGTCAGCTTCAAAGCCATGCCTGGCGACTTCATCGCGCTCATGGGACCGAGCGGCGCTGGCAAGACGACGTTACTCTTGGCCTTGAACGGTTACCTGCCGCCCACCGCGGGCCAAGTGCGCATCAACGGCGAAGATCTGTACAGCATCTACGACGCGCTCCGCGGGTCGATTGGCTACGTACCGCAAGACGACATCGTGCACCCGGAGCTCACGGTTTGGGAGGCGGTGCGCTACAGCGCCAAGTTCCGTCTCCCGCCCGACTTCTCCGAGGAGGAAATCGACAAGCGCGTCGAGACCACGTTGCAGCAACTCGGCCTGGAGAGCGTCAAACACCTGCAAATCGGCGCCCCCGAGAAGAAGGTGCTCAGCGGTGGGCAACGCAAACGCGTGAACATCGCCATGGAGCTAGTGACGGACCCGGTGCTGATGTTCCTCG
Source organism: uncultured bacterium (assembly GCA_966249405.1). Lineage (GTDB taxonomy): Bacteria > Myxococcota_A > Polyangia > Polyangiales > Polyangiaceae > SZUA-265. The sequence goes on from CBINDO010000070.1 coordinate 4,905, forward strand.
ACGAGCCGACGAGCGGGCTTGCGGCCGATGACACCACCGCGTTGGTATCGCTGCTCGCTGGCCTCGCCAAGAGCACCGGCAAGACGATCGTCACCACGATTCATCAACCCGCCAAGGCCGAATTCGAGAAGTTCAACCTGTGCCTGATCATGGGCCCCGGCGGCATCCCGATGTTCTACGGCCCCACCCACCCCGACGCGTACAAGTTCTTCGGAACCGAACGCGTGAGACACGGTCAGCCGAACGACGTCAACAACCCGCGTGACATGTTCGACATGATCAACCTCCGGGAGCGGGCGGTCTTCGAAGAAGAGAAGCGCGCGAACCCGAGCGCCGCGCGTTTCCCAGCTCGCCAAAAGGCGGCGCGACTGTGGTCGTCGGAGTACTTCGAACAACAGCACCCGACGTTCCAAAAGATGTATTCTGGCGCACGCGCCATCGGATCGGGCACCACCGGACACGCGCTGCCGAGCGGGCGCCCCAAGACGCGAGGGCAATTCGGCTTGTTGCTCAGCCGTTATGCCAAGATCAAGTTCCGGGACAAGGCCGGGATCTGGATCATGCTGTTGCAGGCGCCGATCATCGGCTTCCTGCTGGCGCTCGTGTTCGGATGGCAAAAGGACTCCATCCCCTTCTGGTGCCTGGGAGCGCTACAGGAGCTCAGCAAGAAGAGCGCGGAGACTCAACTCGGCGAGGGCACCGCGGACCTGTTGCGGAGCATGCAGAGCACCCCGGACCACGCCGGCGCCATCTTCTTCGTGGTCGTCGCAGCGGTCTGGTTCGGAACCAGTAATGCGGCGCGCGAAGTCGTCGCCGAACGAGCCATCTACCTGCGTGAACGCATGGTGAACCTCGGGCTCTTTAACTACATCTTCTCCAAGTTCGCTTTCCTGAGCGTGGTTTGCGCGTTCCAGTGCGCCGTGCTCTACGCCATCGTGTTCTTCACCCTCGGCCTCAACGGTGGCATCAGCGCCTTGTTGATGGGCATCGCCATGCTCACCGTCACCGCCATGAACTCGACGGCGCTCGGCCTCCTGCTATCGACGTTGGTCGTGAGCGCCGAAGCGGCGATGGCGCTCACGCCGATTGCGCTGATCCCGCAGGTGGTATTGGGTGGGCTGATGGTCCCGATGACGACCAACCCCTTGCTGCAATGGCCGATGTACGTGATGCCCGCGCGGTGGGGTTTTCAGGGCGTGATCGCCGAAGAGCGCAAGGCAATCGTCGACCAGCCCGCGTGGGTCATCGATCTGAAGCGCCCGACGCTTTCGAGCATCGACAACTTCATCGAGGCGGGTCACTTCAAGTGCGCACAGGCGCAGATGGCGTCGACCGAGCTCAACGGCGCGTGGGGCTTTACGAACTATCACTTGCAGTGGTTGCCGTTTGCCGTCCTCGGGGTCATGATGCTGTTCACCTTGCTCGTAGTCTTGGGATTGCTCAAGGGCCGCGACCGCATTTGAGGGGCGCCTCCGAGCGGCTCGCTCGCCAGGGAGACGGGCTCATTCGGCGTTCGGCAGATGGCTGAGGATCGCGGCGCGCACCTCGGCCATCAGCTCTTTGACGCCTTCGCGACCGTACTTCTGCGGATGAATCGGCTCGTGGATCGTGACCTGGACCGTCTCACCGCGATGAACCTTCGAGTCGCCCGACCGGTGAACACGCATCGTGCCGTTCAAAGTGACCGGCAGGATGGGCACCCCCGCCTCGCGCGCGAGGTGAAAGCCGCCGGTCTTGAACTCGGCGACCCGACCGTCTTTGGACCGCGTCCCCTCCGGAGCAATCCAAATGCTCAGATGGTCCTCGCGGATCCGCTTGCCGGCCAACTTGAGGCTCTCCATGGCGCGCCTGCGATTGCTGCGGTCCAGTTCGATGAAGCCGGAGTCCAACATCGCGCGTCCGAAGACGGGGATCCGGAACAGTTCGGTCTTGGCGACCATACGCACGGGGATCGAAAGCGCCTGGAACACGACCGGAATGTCGTAGTGACTCTGGTGGTTGCTCATGACGACATACGTCTCGCCGGGCACGAGGTGCTGGCGCCCCGCAGTCTCGATCACGATCCCGGCTTGTTCTACTAGCCGCCGAGACCACGAGTCCAAACGCGCGTCGCAGCGCTGGTAATTGGTTCGATGAGAGACCGCATCCAAGATCGTCGGCACGCTGATCTTGAGCGTCTCGAACGCAGCGTTGGTCAAGATACCGAGGGAATACATGCGGGGACTAAAAGCACGCCCCAGCAAAAACGCCAAGCTCGTTTGCCACTCGCCGTTGTTGGTGTTGCTAGCCGGCCGTGTTACACCCTTCTCCACAATGGACGTCGCTTGCCCGACCTGTTCCGCGATGTATCCGATCAGTGAGCAGAAGCTCGCTGGCAGGGTCGTGCGCTTCCGATGCAAGCGTTGCGACACCGCCATCTTGGTCGACGGCCGCGGTCAGAACAGCGTGCCGCCTGGACCTCCATCCCAGCCGGCTCCCTCTTCGGCAGGTGCTCCCTACTCCAGGGATGGTGCGCCGCCCTCGATCCCTCGAGCGCCTGCGGCTCCCCAAAACCTTGGTCCCGGTTCGCGGGCGATGCCCCAGGCACCTGTTTCGGCGCCACAGCGAGGCCCCGCTCCGTCCGCGCCGCAGGCCGCCAGCGCGCCACGACTCCCGTCGACCTATCCGCCGGGAGCCCCGCCCCTGCCGCCAGAAGTGTTCGCGCCGGGCTATGGTTCCGTGGCGCCGGAGCCCGCGCCGCGTCTCGGCGGAGCGGCCCCATCGCCGACGAACGACGGATTCGGCATGGTCGTGCCGCTCACTCGTCAGACCAACGGCTCACGGACGCCCCAGTCGAGCGCCGAACCGGCACGGGTGCCGCCCCGAGGTCCCTCGTCGCCCAGCGCGTCGAGTCAGCCAATCCCAGCTCCAGGTGGGTGGGACATCGAAGTAGATCCGTCGGTCTACGAAGACGAAACCGTAGCCATGACCGCGTCGGAGCTCGAAGCGGCAGCCGACGCCAAAGGCTCCTTGCCGCCGGCAGCACCAGCCCCGCTCCCGTTCCGAAGTCAGCCGCCGCCGAAACCCTGGATTAACCCGCCCCCCTCATCGGGCAGTCCGCACGCCGCATTCGGTCCCAGTTCACCTCGCGCGGGGCATGTCCCCGGCGCGGGGTTGCCCCCGTTCCCGCCGGCCGTGGCGCAAGCGCCGAGTTTCGGCGTGCCACTGCCGGCCGCCAGTCAGCGCCAGGCGCCGATGGTCACACCGGTGTTTCCCCAAGTCGCCCCACCCATCAGCAGCAATCCTTTGGTGTATCCGAGCTCGGAAGTGCCGAGCAGCGGTGTGGCGGCAGTGGCGCCGCCCGCGTACCAGCCCCCGACGTACCAGCCGCCGAGCCCTGGGCTCCCGGCGCCGACCCGCGCCGAATCCTGGTCCATAGGGCGTCCTCAGCCCGCCGTTAACCTGGGACAAGCTCCCGAGCGTGGCCCCTCACCCCCCAGCGCGCGAACCTGGACGTCGGTGGAGCCCCACGTCCCGCCGAGGCGCGAGAACCGTTGGGTTTTCCCGCTGCTGCTCGTGACTTTGGGCTTGGGTGGTTTGGTTTTGGGCGGCGTGCTCGGAAAGACGTGGATCGCGCACGTCATCAACCCCAGTCAGACGCCGGTCACGGTGTCGGCCGCGGCCCCGCCAGCGGACCCAAACCTCGCCCCGTTCGCGCCCTTGGAGGCCAACGCGGCGATCGAAGTCGCACAACGCGAGGCCGTACACTGCCTCAGCGCCGACGCCCCCGCGCTGACCGGTCTGCTGCTCGCGCGCTTCAATCCGGGCGGTAACCTCGAGCAACTACAAATGAGCGGCACCTTGGGTAGCTCACCCGAAACGCCGTGTGTGCGGTCGATCTTCGAGAAGGTGCGCGTAGCGCCGTTCAACGGGCCCCCTGCCCAAGTCGAGAAGGCGATCGAACTGCGCGCGCAGCCCTGAGCCGTCTCACTACGCAGTTCACTTAGCGCGCAAAAGCCGCACCGCCCGGAGCCAGGCCACGACACCGAGTTTCGGCGGTGCCGGACGCTGTTAAGGCACGATGTGCACGATGGTGCCCTTGCCGAAGTCGTCGCCGGATTCGCTGCCGTGCCAGTGCTCTGGAACGTCGGGGTTCGTGAAGTTGAACACGATGCGCGCGTCGACCGGCGCCAAGTTTACACAGCCGTGGCTGCGCGGACGGCCGAAGTCGTCGTGCCAATACGCGGCATGGAGCGCATAGCCGCCCTGGAAATACTGGACCCAGGGTACGTCGCGCAGTTCGAACTCACTGTCGGCGACGCTCGAGTCCATGGTCGTCGTCACGTGTTTTTCGTTGATCCGGAACGTGCCCGTCGGGGTGCTCATCGTCGTCTTCGGATCGCCGATACCGTCGCGACCCGTCGATACCAGCGTCGCATACACGGGCTTGTCCCCTTCCCACAAGACGAGCGTCTGACTGAGCAGCGAGATTTGGACCCAACGCGTCTTCTTGCGGGCAAACCAGGGCAGCGCGGCTGGTTTGGCAGCTGTTTTCAGATCCGAACTGCGCAGCCACTTCCCGTTTTTGGCTTGCACCATGCGCTCGCCTCCGACGCGCTTGACCTTGCCCGTCAGGGGGACGAACTCTCGCCAGCCCAGGTGTTCACCGGGCGTTAGGTCGTTGTCGCGCTCCTCCCACCACGTCGCGCCCGCTTTCCTGGCGAAAGCTACGGGTAAGCCTTCGGCGCTGATGTCCACGCCGTGAAACGGCGAACCAGAGTCTGCTTTCAGCTTGTCCGCCGGGATCAGTCTGCCGTCGGTGGTGATCGCGAACCTTCGCTCTTGGGCTTCTTTGTCGGCGACGAAAGTCCCGATCAGTGCGACCCCGGCGTGGCGTTTGACGCGACCGGCCATGACGGCGTACATCGGCGTCTTGAACGCCGAGACGTTAGGAATGGCGCGTTTCCCTCCCGCCAACCACCACGGCACCTCGTCGGAACCGTTTCCACCGTAGCGTTGACTCATGTCCATCGGCGTCGCGTGGTCGGGGATCGCGCCGATGGCGTAACCGCGTTCGTCCAAGGGCACGTCATTGGCCCCCACAACGAGCGAGTCCCAGTCGTCGTTCAAGCGCTTGTAGTTGCGCAAGTGACGCTCGAGCCGCATCTCGCGGTTGAACTGTTCACTCTCGGTAGGCACCCGCAAGTAGTTTGGAGCGACCGAGCGCGCGAAAGCGTAGGCATAAGGCATGGGCCGGCTGCGATTGGGCTCCACGGCGATGGCGCGCACGAGCGGATGGCCAGCATCCGTGGTGGCGTCGTTCTCGGCACAAACGAAGCCCACCGGGCGCACCGCGTACCAGCCACCAGGACAGCCGTCGAAGCCTACCGCTTGCTCGGAGCGGGCCACCTTCGCCCCGAGCCTCAAGTAGCCGATGGTGTCGGCGTTGCTGCTTGGCTTGGCTCGGACCGCAACGGACATCGCGAGCGGGAACAAGGGCGGGCCGTCCGCTGGCGGAACGGGAATTGCCGCCAGTGGGTCGACGGCGAGGTCTTGGTGCAGCGGAACCGCTCGATTGGTCGGCGGTTGTTCGACCTCGGGCGAACGACCACAAGCCGCTATCGAGACGAAGGTACAACCGGCGAGGAGTTTCGAAGCGATGGGCCGCATGACGAGCCTCTTTGCCAAGGAGGCAAGGTTTCGGCCCAACTTTCGGCGACCCGAGGGCCAAACGCGGCTGATTCCGGGCTCCGTGGGGTCCTGTCGGCTACACATCGAGGCCCAAGACGTGCCGCCTTCCCGAGCGCTCGGTCTCGTGCCGGTCCGCAGCGCCGACACCGCGTCCCGACCGGTGATGCGCGCGCTGCGCAATCACCTCTCCCCATTCGGCGTTCGGGCACTAAGAGACTACGCGAGCGACCGTGGTCCCACCGGGCTGCGGCGTGCAACCCTGCTGGGTGGCGTCCGCGTCGAGCCGACTTCGGCGAGCCGCCCTTTCGCCCAGTGACCGTCCGCGTTGCGCGAGATTCGTCGCTTACCGTGCTGCAAGGTTCGGAAACGAGAAGGAAAACCATTGCCCAATTTTGGCAGCCGACAGGGTTGCAACCCGCTCGGCAAAGTGCGCATGATTGCAGCGACTCGACTCTTCGCGAGCGACCCAACTCCTCGAAATCCTCAAGACCCCACTCGATCAAACCATGGCCCAACGCGACTCTCTCAGCATCACCGACAATCGAACCGGAAAGTCTTACGAAGTTCAGATTTCCGACGGCACCATCAAGGCTCTCGACTTGCGCCAGATCAAGACGGGTGCCGAAGATTTCGGGCTGATGACTTACGACCCGGGCTTCACCAACACCGCCTCGTGTCGTTCGTCCGTGACGTTCATCGATGGTGACGTCGGGATCTTGCGGCACGGAGGGTATCCGATCGAAGAGTTGGCGGAGCGCGCGTCGTTCCTGGAGGTTTCGTACTTGCTGTACAACGGCGAGCTGCCAAACCGTCCACAGCTGGAGTCGTTCACTCGCGAGGTGATGCAGGAGTCGTTCGTGCCCGAAAACATCAAGGGCATGTTGGAGTCGTTCCGTCACGATGCCCACCCGATGGGCAAGCTGATCGCGACGGTGGGCGCTCTCGGGACGTTCTACCCCGAGGCTCAGGACGTCCTCGATCCGGTCGTGCGGCGGCGGCAGATGGTGCGCTTGTTGGGTCAAGTCGCGACGCTGGCAGCGTGGGGTTATCGACAGAGCAAGGGCCTGCCGTTCATCTACCCCGATCCCAGCCTCGGCTTCACCGAGAATTTCTACACGATGATGATGAAGCCGGCGAACGGCCCCTTCAAGGTCGATCCCGACATCGTCAAGGCGCTCGACGTCCTGTTCACGTTGCACGCCGATCACGAACAGAACTGTTCGACCAACACCATGCGCAGCATCGGCAGCTCGCAGGCTGATCCGTACTCCGCGGTCGCCGGCGCGATCGCCGCGCTGTTCGGCCCACTCCACGGCGGAGCCAACGCCGCAGTGTTGAAGATGCTCCACGAGATCGGTTCACCCGACCGCGTCCCGGAGTTCATGAAGGCGGTCAAAGAAGGCAGCGGTGGCCGCCTGATGGGCTTTGGCCACCGCGTCTACAAGAACTACGACCCCCGGGCTCGCGTCATCAAAGCCCTGGCAGATCGCGTGTTCGAGCTGGTGGGCGAGAAGAACCCGCTGCTCAAGATCGCTCAGGATCTCGAGCGCATCGCCCTCGCGGACGAATACTTCGCCAAGCGTAAGCTGTATCCAAACGTCGACTTCTACTCTGGCTTGATTTACGAGGTCTTGGACATCCCCGTCGACATGTTCACCGTGCTGTTCGCCGTTGCTCGCACCGCAGGCTGGCTCGCTCAGTGGGAAGAAATGTTGAAAGACAAGGACCAGAAGATCGCCCGCCCGCGCCAAATTTACACGGGTCACGTGCTCCGCTCGGTCAAACCCATTTCGGACCGTTAAGTTCGGGCTGGGTCGCTCCGTTCCTCAGATCGCCTCATGACAACGCCGGAACAAGTACTCGCGGAGCTCGCAACCCGAGTGGGGCAAAACGCTCCAGAGCTGGAAACCATCGGCGCCACGTTCAAATTCGAGCTCCTCGGCGAACCCCCGCAAGTCTGGCTGGTTCGCCTGGAGCCGCCGGCGTCGGTCACTCGGGTTGCTTCGACCACGTCGGCATCAGACGTGGAAGCGGACGGACTATTCCGCATGAGCAGTGAAGACTTCGTGTTGCTCATGACCGGCAAGATCACGGGCCAGCAACTGTTCTTCGACGGCCGCCTCGAGGTGGAGGGCGATCTTACGCTGGCGCTCAAGCTGCGCGAGTTGACTCAGGTGCTGCGGAGTTAGTGGTCATGGGTTCACCGCAGCTCGTTCACTTCCTCGGACCGGAAGGCACCTTCGCGCACTCAGCTGCGCTCAAGCATTTTGCCGACCAGCCCATCAAGTTGGCGCCCGAGAACGACATCCTCAGCGTGTTCGACGCGGTCCGCGCGAACCCGGAAGCCCTCGGAGTCGTCCCGATCGAGAACTCGATCGAGGGCAGTGTCTCACTCACGCTGGAGGCGCTCCTCGAAAACACCGAGCTCCGGATCGTCGGCGAAGTCACGGTCGACGTGGAGCAGTGCCTGGTCGGGTTCGGCCCGCTGGAGGCGATCCAGACCGTCTATTCCCATCCCCATGGCCTGGCCCAATGTAAACACTGGCTGCGAGCCCATCTTCCGAACGCCAAACGGACGGCGCTCGGCTCGACGTCGGCGGGCGCTTACCAGGTGAAGAACGAGCCACTCGCCGCGGCCATCGCCAGCGAACTCGCGGCCAAGTTGGCGGGCGTTCCGGTTTTGTATCGCGCGATCCAAGACGGGAAGGAAAACGCCACACGCTTTTTCGTGCTGGGGCGTACGTTACCACCACCCACGGGCAACGACCAAACGAGCATCGTGTTTGGCGCGGCCCATCGCCAAGGTGCGTTGTACGAAATCCTCGGCATCTTCGCGCAAGAGGGGATCAACCTGACGCGCATCGAGTCGCGACCGAAGCCAGGTCGGATGTGGCAGTACATTTTTTACGCCGATCTCGAGGGGCATGCCAGCGACGCCCCGCTGGTGAAGGCGCTGTCGCGCTTGAGCGAGCAAACCCCGATGTGCCGGGTGCTCGGTACTTACCGTCGCGGATAAACAGTCGTTCCCCTGCGCTGGGACGTCCCAGCGCAGTGAAGTCACTGCGCCGCGACTTCACTCCGCTGCGGTGTCGTCGGGCTCGCCTGCTCCGGCGTCGGGTCGCGGTTGATTGGGGAGATAGGCGCATTGCGCGAGCTCGAGCACGATGTCGCGCCCCCTTGGCGTCGCGAGGAGCATCTGACCCTGCAGCACCCCGAGGACCGATGCCACGCCGAGCCCGACGTTGCCGGTGAGGACTTCGAGGGGCTGCCCAAAGGGAGACAACGCCGCCAGCGCGCTGTCCCCGCCTTTGGACTCTACGCTGAGCCAACCGTGGGGGACGCCACTCGGCGGATTCGGATCGAAGAGCAAGACAGGCAACGTGCCGCCGACCGCTGGTGCGTCGACCGGGAACATCTCCAAAGCGCCATCGGGGTTCAAACGCGCGGTCCAAATCGATCCACCGCTGGTCCCGGAATTGGCAAAGTCCTGGCGCCAGGACAACACGAGCCCACCACCGTGACCGGCCTCCACATCGAAACCTTGGACCATGGCATCCGCTGGTGAAACACGCTGCGGTTGACCGACCACATTGCCGTCGAGATCGAGCGGCACGACCTCGAGCCACCGCTGCGACATCTCCAAAGCCGCTTGTTCACCCTCGACGACGGGCGCCAGCGTGACGTTCGAGGATGGAGTGGCGGCGGACTTGGCGCCCTTGGCTTTGGGTGTCCAGTCGACGCGTAACCAAGCCAACCAGTAACCGTTCTTGTGACGCGCCAAACGTGGTCCCTCGACGTCGGCGTCGGCCGGAGACAGCCGCCCGAGGTCGCGCACGACCTGACCGTCGGATCCGATCGCCATGCCACGGATCGTGCCGCGCCCCTCTTCCCGAACGTAGTCGTCCCAGACGAGCAGCGCCTTGTTCCCGGTCGCGGCAAAGTCGAAGGCCGGTGAGTCGTCGCTCGAACCGTCGAGGTCCGCCCCCCATTGTACACCTTCCCCACGCACCACCGCGACGCGGTAACCCTCGCCGTGAGCGTCGCCGTCCGGTACTACCGCCAGCAACGTCTCCGCGTCGATGCGGGCGACTCGAGGGGGCCCACCATCCCAGTGCACCTGCCCCAACGACACGTTGCGGTTGGTGAGCAACTCCGCGCCGAGCTGGACGAGGCCCAGTGTTGACGTCTTGCCGTCACTAGACAACCAGGGCACGACGAACCCGGTGCCTTCGACGAGCGCGGCCCCCACCTCGACGCCAAATGGTGCAAAGTCCCCTTCGCCGACGGCGGTGCCCAAAGCTCGGATCGTCTGGCGTGCGGTTCCGAGGTTGCAGCGCTTGGCCACGGCGGATGACTTCTTGTTGCCCTGTTCGCCGGCGGCCCTGTGAAGTTCGCTACGCACTTCCCCGGCGTCGGCGGCAATGCCTGGCGCGATTTCCGGCGAGAACCGACTGGTCGGGGCCCCCTGCTCGGAGGTCCGGGAACAAGTGCAGCTCAGGGCCGCGAGGGCGCCAAAGGTCGAAAACAGTAGGCTTCGCATCGGTGGTTGCGCCCGCACCATGCCCAAGATCTCGGGCGGCTGGGCAAACTTTCTCGTCGTGATCAGAACTGGGGCCGGGTGCGGTTCTGTGATATCGACGGCTCGCGACGCCAGGAATGCCGGCGTTCGTTTGCCAAGCCTCACCATGTCTGAAGGTCCGATAAGCCAGCCCTACCGCCCACACCCCGCCCTGCGCGCCCTGTGGACCCCGTTCTTCGACCGTATCGGGCTCGACGAGAACTGGGTGGAGACGGTGCGCTCCTACGCCGCCCAGGGCACGGTCGTGTACATCTTGCGCAACCTCAACTTGATCGACTTTTTAGCCCTCGATCATCTGACCAAACGTTACCGGTTGCCCCAGGTGCGGTTCGTCAACGACCTCGGCCTCGGCGTGCTCAACCCACGCATGGGCGGCGGGCTCCTGAACTCCTTGTTCGGCCGGCCAAAAATGACCGAAGCCGAAGCGCTCAAAGACGCGGTTTCGTCGGCAGACGGTTCAGCTGCACTGTTTCTCAAACGCCCGCCTAGCGCGCTGCAAGTGGCCACGGGCGGCGCGAGCGGTGGCCGCGGTCTTCGCGAGGGCGAAGATCTGATGGAGGCGCTGATCTCGCTGCAGCGCCAAAGCGAGCGTCCGATTCTGCTCGTGCCCCAGGTCTTCGTTTGGACCAAACGTCCCGATACTCGCGGTACCAGTGTCCTCGACTGGGTGCTCGGCCCTCGCGAGTGGCCGAGCCCGACGCGCGTCGTCGCGCAATTCCTGAGCAACACCAAGAGCGTCGAGATGCGCTCCGGTGAGCCGGTGAATTTGAAGCAGTTCCTCCGTGATCACGATACGTCGAGCGATCAACAGGTGCTCAACCGCGTCGTGTACACGTTGTTGCGGCGCATGGAGCGCGAGCGGCGCGCCATCACTGGTCCCGCCGCCAAACCCCCCGATCGGGTGCGCGCCGACGTCCTGCGCAGCAAGCGCTTCCGCGACACGCTCAACAAGTTGCATCCGAACCCCGAGCAACGCGCCGCGGCCCTCAAGCAGGCCGACGAGATGCTCGAACACATGCAGGCGACGCCGAGTGGCGCCGCGTTGCGTGCGCTCGAGGTGTTGCTGGACAAGGTGTTCCAGCGCATCTACGTGGGCCTCGACGTGGACGACGAGGGCATCGCGCGCATGCGCAAGCTCGCGAAGGAGGGCAGTCTAGTGTTGCTGCCCAGCCACAAGAGCTACATCGACTTCTTGGTCATCTCGTACGTCTTCTACAAGGCGAACATCCCCGTTCCGCTGATCGTCGCGGGCGAAAACCTCTCGTTCTTCCCGATGGGGCCCGTGGCGCGTCGCGCAGGAGCCTTCTTCATCCGCCGCACGTTCCGCGGCGACCGACTCTACGCAGCGGTCGTCGACGCCTACGTGCGCAGGTTGTTCCGCGACGGCTATTCCTTCGAAGTCTTTTTGGAGGGGCAGCGCAGCCGCACCGGCAAGTTGCTGACCCCCAAGTTCGGACTGCTCAGCATGTTGGTCAGCGCAGCGCTCACGCGCGATGCGTCGAAAGTAAACTTCGTGCCGATCAGTATCGGCTATGAACGCATCGTCGAGACCGGCTCGCACCAACACGAGATCTTGGGCGGTGAGAAGATACAAGAGGACGCAGCCGGGCTGCTGAGCGCGACCGAGGTCTTGCGCCACCGCTACGGCCGCATCAGCGTCCAGTTCGGTGACACCTTGAATTTGGCGCAAGCCGCCGCCGAGCTCGGCATCCCGCTCGACGGCAGCGAACTCAATCCGAAACAGTCGCGCTCCTTGGTCACTCACCTCGGCAACACCGCGATCGACGAGATCGGTCGTTGCATGGCCGTCTCACCGGGTGCCCTCACCGCCTTGGCGCTGCTCAGCCACCAGCGCCGAGGCATCGAACATCCAGCATTGTTGCTGCTCTGCGAGCGCATCTACGACACCCTGCACCATCGCGTTCACGTGAGGCACACGCCTTCACTCGCCACTGCCGGCGGTACGCTGCGCCGCGAGTCGATCCGCGAGGCGCTCCAGATGTTCGCGGACGCGGGCATGGTCGAAGTCCACTCCTCGTCCCCCCACGCGAGCGGAAAATCGGCGCGCGCAGGACACGACGCGATCTACAGCGTGGTCGGTGAGCGCCGCATCGAGCTCGACACCTCGAAGAACATCATCATCCATTTCTTCGTCGAGCGCGCGTTGTTGTCGACCGCGCTGCAGCGGTTTCCCAACAGCGTCGGCATGGAGGAGCTCTCCAACCACGTCCTGTTCCTGTCGCGGCTCTTCAAGTACGAGTTCCGTTTCCGCTCCAACAAGGCGTTCGACGAGGTCATGGACGAAATCCTCACGGACATGGTCGAGGCCAGCGAGCTGTCGATCAGTGAGACGCCCGGGGCCGACGCCTCGAGCGTCCTCAAACACGTCGGTTATGGCTCGGGGAGGCTGGGCTGGAACGGCCGCAAGTGGGTGCTCACCTACGCGGCGATGATCCGCAACTTCGTCGAGGGCTATCGGATCGTGGTGCGCTCACTCGTTCAGTTACTCGACCAGGCCGTGGCGGAGAAAGATCTCGTCAAGAGCGCCCTCGAGCTCGGTCAACGCATGTATCACGCGGGTGAGCTCGAACGCATGGAGTCGATCAGCAAGCCAATGTTCGAGAACGCACTGCTGGCGCTGCAAGACCAGGGCTGCGTGCGCGCGACGCAAGGCAAGTTGACGCTGACGCCTCAATACGCAACCGAAGGCACCCTGCTCGAGCTGGAGGCCAAGGTCGCCTCGTATCTGCAGCAAGAGCTCGATCACTGATGGGAAGCTGGGCGAACCATTGGCGGCGAGCCGGCACGACGTTCGCCGCGTGCGTCGTGGCGAGCCTGAATACGGGCTGCATCGGGACGCCAACGCCGCTACACCCGCACCTCCAGGGTTCGATTGGGTTTCCGCACAGCGGCGTTCAAACCAACAGCATCGAACTCCCGGTGTCTGGCCCCGGGTTTGTGCGGTTTCGACCGGTGGAGCGCGTGTACTGGGGCCAGCCGCGACTAGTGCACGCGATCGTGACCACCGCGCGCGACGTGAAGGCTCGTTTTGCCGGCGGTCCTCCGATCGTGCTCGGCGACATCTCGGCACGCGGCGGCGGCAACATCCCACGCCACAACTCGCACCGCAGTGGTCGCGACATCGACATCCTGTGGAGCGTGATGACGCCGAGAGGTGAACCCGTGCGCTCACCCGGGTTCATCAAGGTGGGGCCCGACGGGTTGGCCGTCGATTCGAGCAACGGTCGCTACTACCGCCTCGACGTCGAGCGCCAATGGCAAGTAGTGCGGACGCTGCTCCAAAGTGACGCGCTCGTGCAGTGGTTGTTCTGCGCGACGTGGATCGAAGCCATGTTGATCGAACACGCGCGCGCATTGGGCGAACCGGACGAGCTGATCTGGCGCGCGCAGACGGTGTTGCTCCAGCCCGCTGACAGCCTCCCCCACGACGACCACCTGCACCTGCGCGTGGCGTGTTCGCCGGACCAAGCGGTCACCGGCTGTCTGGGAGGCGGGCCTCATTGGGAATGGTTACCGCCCCTGCCGGTCCTCGGCGAAGTGACGCCAGAAGAGCTCGCCGAGCTGGTAGCCAGCGAGCCCCCCCTCGCGGGCCCCAACGCCGTGGCGACCGCTCGGCGCTGACCACCGCGGGTTGGTGGGAGGGAGCCGTGGAACGCCGCGCAGGTGCTGGGCCCAACCCCAAACGCCTGCCGAGCTGGTGGGGCCGCGACACGCGATGTTCGCCGGCTCACGGAGTCGTCATGAGCGTCGTCACTACGGGCGGTCGTCAACCCAGGGCACGCGTTCTTCAATCCTGGCGCGTCATCGTCGAGGCTGGCGAGACGTTTGCCGAACGCGTGCAATACGCGCCTGAGTCGCCGGTGTCCCACGGCTGATTGCCGCAATATTTGCGCACTTTGCATCGTCTCTCGTTCGAAGTGTTCGTTCTCGGTCATCACCTTCGACGGTGAGAGGACAACCACACGCAGGAACTCGCTCGCGGCCGGCAGATACAGTATGTTGTAGGCGCACGTGTATTTCTTTCGCTCGAAACAGATCATCGCGGCGTGCGTTATCTTGGTACTGACAATCCTGGCCGGCGGCATCTGCTTCTGGTGGTGGACGGACGGCGCGTTGAGCTTGAGCGAGTCCTTGTATTTCTCGTTGATCACGGTCGCGACCGTGGGTTTCGGCGAGCCGGCGCTCCTGGCGGACTATCCCGGCGCCCACGTCATCGTCACGGTGTTGATCATCGCCGGGATTGGTGCGGTGGCGTTTTTTCAGTCGGCGATGACGGCGCTGTTGGTCGACGGCGTGATCGCCAAAGCATTTCGCAAACGTCTCATGCAAAACCGGATTTCAACCCTGTCCAATCACGTGGTCGTCGCTGGGTGCGGTCGAACCGGCAAGTTCTGCGCGCACGAGCTTCACAGCCTCCAGCGGCCATTCGTCGTGATCGACCGCGACCTTCAGAACCTCGAACGCCTGAACCTGGAGGGGTTCGACGGCAAGCTCAACTACGTCGTCGGCGACGCCACGGACGACCACGCGCTCGTGGCCGCGGGTGTAGAACGAGCCTCGGGCTTGGTGGCTGCGCTCACGAACGACAAGGACAACGTGTTCGTGACGTTGTCGGCGCGCAACCTCAACCCGAAGATCCGCATCGTCGCCAAGGCGCTCGAGTTGGAGAACGAGACCAAGCTGCTCAAGGCCGGCGCCGACAAGCTGGTGAGCCCTTACCGGATCGGTGGCTTTCGGTTGGTCAACGAGCTCGTGCGCCCCAAAGCCATGGAGTTCCTCGATGGCATGCAGGCGTTCGGCTCTCAGAACATCCACATCGAAGACGTCGAAGTCTTGCCGGGCTCGATTCCGGCGACCACCACGTTGAAGGATTCGCCGATCCGCGCGCGTTCGAACGCGCTCGTCGTCGCCGTGCGCGAGCTGAACGGCTCGTTCGTGCACAACCCGGGCGCCGAATACGTGCCCAACGCGGGTTCACATCTGATCGTGGTGGGCGACGGGGCGGGCGTGGCCGCGGTGCGCGAGCTTGCTCGGGCCCCGGCGCGCCGCAACCCAGCGAGCCGTCGTTGAAGGTTCGCCCAACCGGGCTCGAGCCGACCTTCGCTCAAAAATTGCCCGTTTCGAGCGGAGTATCGTAGGCGCGAGCCATCTTGGCGGCTCAGCACTCTCCCTCCCACCCATCGAACCCGCGCCTACGTTTCGGCGACTGCCTGACCGAGGTGCCCGAGCTACGCCGGCAGTTTGGACCGTTCCAGCTCGCGTACATGGATCCACCATTCAACGCCGGTGGGACGCGTAAGGCGCGCCAAACCAAGGGCGAGCGCGCGACGGGAACACACGCCTACGTCGACTATTGGGGAGGCCTCGACGAGTTCCTGTCGATGCTGCGGCCTCGCCTGCAGGTGGTCTACGACGCGTTAGGGCCGCAGGGCAGCCTGTGGCTGCACCTCGACTACCGGGCCATCCACGACTGCAAGGTGTTGCTCGACGAGATCTTTGGTCGTTCTCACTTCGCCGGGGAGATCGTGTGGGTGCCGGGCAACGGCGGTAAACGGCGTAACGGCCCGAGCGTTACCCACCAGACGATCCTGATCTACGCCAAGGGCGACGCCATGATCTGGAACGGCGACGACGCGGCGCTGCGCGAGCCCTTCGCCGACACCAGCCTCAAGATGCACTTCAAGAACGTCGACCCCACCGGACGGCGTTTCCGCGAACGCACCATCAACGGCAAAAGTTACCGCTACTACGCGGACGAAGGCAGGCGCATCGGCAGCGTGTGGCTCGATTGCCCGGCGATGAGCGCCAATACGCCGCTCACCGACGAAACCACGGGTTACCCCACTCAAAAGCCAGAGACGCTGCTCGAACGCATCGTTCGCGCCGCGACGTTGCCTGGCGGCGCGGTGCTCGACCCAATGCACGGCTCGGGGACGACGTTGGCCGTGGCTTGCCGCTTGGGCCGAAGCTACGCGGGTTGTGATCAAAGCCCCGTCGCGCACGAAATCGCGAAAACTCGCTTGGCGGGCGTTCACGCTGGGCTCGAGGGTGCGCGCGAACGCGCCGCGTCTTGACGGCTCGCGTTGGGCACGAAGTTCACGCGCTAACCGCCCGCGCCTCGCTGTGAGGCAGCGCCGGATTCAGCGGCTGGTACTGGAACGTCGGAGCAGCGAAGACGCGCGGATCAGGCACGCCCGCCATCATCGCTTTGGCCTGGCCCTTGAGCGACATCATGAGGCCGATCGCACGGCGCATCTGGTCGGCGTCGGCCGCGCCGTTGAACAGGCCGTGCAGCACGCCGAGCATGCTCGTGTACGTGTAGTTGAAGTTGTCGTTGGCGAACGCCTGGACTGACCCGGGCGCGTAACCGGTGACGCCGGGGTTCGTCGGCAATGGGTAAACACCTGCCGCATCGAAGACGACGGGCGCGCCGGAATACGACCACGGGGGCGTCTTGCCGGGCGCGCGAACCAAGAGCCGTCCGCGCAGGATCTGCATGAAGCGGTAGTAGTGGGCGACCTCGCCGTCGCCGTCCTCGGGTGAGACGCGGTTACCCTCCCCCTGCACGATGATGAGCCCAATGGCGTGACGCGCGCTCTCGACGTCGTGGACGACGACCGCCTGGTCGACGAGTTCTGGACCAACTTGATTGCGCGGAGGGTGAACGAAGGCGGAATCGCCCAATGCCGTGATCGCATCTGCAATTGCGGTGTAGAACTCACCGATCGTGATGTCGCCGTCGACGGCGGCGGCCAAGGCGGCCGAGCTGCGGATGTCGAGCGGCTTCTCGGGCGCTTCGATGCGCAGGAACGTCTGCAGCTGACCGAGCGAGAACGGCGCCAAGTTTACGGTGAGATCGCCCTCGACGCCGCCGGGCAGCGGCCCCGGATAATTTGGGATGAAGCTGGGTTTGTCGATGACGGGCGCGCCACCGAGGGCGTTCAGCACGTTGCACGCGAGGGTCATGTGCAACATCTCCTCGAGCACCACCGATTCGATGATCGTCGCGACCGCAGCGTTGCGCGCCGTATCGAGCGAATACAGCGCGTAGAGGTAGAGCGGGATCGTCGAGTGTTCGAGCTCAACGGCTTGTTGTAGGGCGCGGCAAACACCTTGGATCGTCGGCTTGTCGCCGGAGACCCCGCGCAAACTCGAACGCTTGAGGCGGATCATCGCGCGCCCCCTTTCGCCCGCTGAACGATCACTCGGCGTGCCACCGCGGCCGCTTTACCTCCCTGCATGGGCGGAGGCGGAGGCGGCGTCAGATCGGCGCGGTGGGTCGTCTTCAGCGTCTGCGGCGGAGCGACGGTCGTCACTTCAGGTTGTGCGGGCGCGGCTCCGAGGGGCGGCGGTGACAGCGCGAGCCACGTCAAGATCGCGGCGCGTTTGGCCGGCGACAAGTCGCGGGTAACCGGCATGACGTTGGAGTCCTCTGGCGGCAGACCAAAAGCCAACGCCAGCAGTCGCGCGTTCTTGACCACGGATTCGTAGCTCGCGAGGTTCAAAAACCTCTTCATCACCGGGTACAAGTTGGCGTACTGCTGGAAGATGGGCTGCAAGTCGTCGTGCCACGTCGGGAGCCCGGGCGTTTTGGTTCGAAATCCGCTCCAAACCAAGAAGCTGATGAAGTTCCACTGATTCTCGGGCTCGTCCCCCAACGACTCCCGGTCGGCAAAACTGGGGCGAAGCCCGTACACCTGCCCGTCGATTCCGTAATCGCCGTTGAAGTAGCGAGGCGTCCCGGGGTCACTTGCCGTGACCTTCAGGATGGCGCGCCCGTGTTCGTCGGTGAGCGCCGTCGCGTCGTAGTGGATGGCGTCCGGCGCGGCTGCGACAGCCGGGCTCGGCGCGACGTACGGCATGTTGGGGCCGGGTTGCCCGACCTGCCCTTGCAGTTGGGACTCGTCAAAGGTAAACGCGATGCGCGCTTCGCGGAGCGGCGCACCGAAACGCGTCGCGTACACGGGGATCTCGACCACGTCACCCGGGCTCATTCGATAGACGTACCTGTCGGCGCGGACGAACGCGCCGCTAGGCCACTCGCCGATCTCGACCTGATTGCCGCCCGTCAGCAGCAGCGGCGAGTTCTGCACCAGCGGAGCCAACTTGGGCTCGAGGGGCAGCGCGACCACCCCCGCGGTGTTCAGGTACCAACTGCGGTTGCTGGCATAACCACTCGCGCCGCCCGCCGGGATCTTGCCGATGGCGACCGTTGGTCTCCCGGCTGTCGACGCGTCGTTTACCCACAACGTCAAGTCGCCGACGTTGTTGAGCATCCCGCCCGGAGTCTGTGTCGAGAGTGCGTTGCCGAGATCCAGATAAATGTGCGAGCCGGTCGGGTCGACCTGCGCGACGCAGAAGTTGATCTGTCCTTGGGGCGTGAAGAAGTTGCCCTTGGGGTTCGCGCGCGCCATGAATTGGCGTCCAAGCACCAGGTGGCGCGGCTCGGCGCGCGTGGCCGGCCCAATCGTGCCGACGATCCGCCCGGTCATGAACTCGGGTGACGTGAAGTCCATGTTGAAGCCGTCGACGTTGAACTTGATCGACAACACGCCGTCCGCGGCGGCCTCCGCCAGCGCGACTAGGAACGGCGAGGCGGCCACGTTACCCCACTTCAAGTTGGTGAGCACGGATTGGTACATCGCGCCGGCCGTCTGATCTCCTCCCACGCTCGAAGCGGCGCGGTCCCAAATGTCCATGAAGGCTGCCGGCTCGAAGTCGCCCGTGAGCAACGTTTGCCCGTCAACGGTGGCGATCCTCACCTGCAGCCCCCAAATCTCCGAGACGAGCTGCTGTTCACTGTCTAGATCTACGAGCTTGGCGGGTGGTCGCGTGTTGGAGTCGGCGATCACGTAGTCGAGCACCGGGTCACCGTTGGTGACCGGTCCCGACGGCAGCCACGCCGTCGTCACCTTGCACCCGAGTAGCCGCCACACGGCGTCTCCCTGCGGGTTGAACCAGCCGTTGGGCGCAGCCCCTTGCATCTCCTGGTAGCTCGGTCGGAACGCGGCGTTGTGAAAGTGCGCCGGATCGTTGTTGACGGTGGAGACGTTGGCTTGGAACCGACCTGCGAAATGCAACCTCAAGGAACTCAGGTAACTCATCTAACACTCTCCCTCGGCAACGGACTCCCAAGGATGACCGGCCACGCCGCCACACCACGTCCTCGGCACGAACCCGCCCGGGACGACGCGCAAACGACGCGCACCCGAGGCGTTCTCCCTGCCTTGCGATATATCGACGCGGACCCGCAGTGTCAATTGGACGAACCTCGCGCGCGCCAAATGGGTATCAACGTCTCACCATACTCCCCACCCTTGCGCACCTTGCGCGCTTTTGGTGCCCCGCTACTCGTGCCTTCCCCAACGCGTCGCAGCGTGGCCTTGGCGCCCCACCTTGCTCGGGACAAAAGCTAGCGCGTGCTGACGCTTGGGAGTAACCTCTCGCCCATGCTCGACTTTCAGCTGACCGAGGAACAACAAGCGCTGGCCCAAACCGCCCGTCGGTTTGCGGAAGAACGTATCATTCCCGTCTCCGCAGAAGCAGATCGCACCGGCACGTTCCCGCGGGCGGTGTTCGAAGAGGCGTGGCAGCTCGGCTTGGTCAACCCAACGGTGGCCGAAGCCTACGGTGGGGCGGGCCTCAGCCACCTCGACAACGCGCTCATCTGCGAAGAGCTCGCTTTCGGCTGTACGGGCATCCAAACCAGCATGTTGGCCAACACGTTGGCGCTGACGCCCATTCAACTCGCAGGCACCGAAGAGCAAAAGCAAAAGTACCTCGGCAAGCTCACCAGTGAGCCCTGTTTCGCGAGTTATTGCACGACCGAGCCGGGCGCTGGCAGCGACGTCGCCGGCATCAAGACGCGCTTCGAACAAGTCGGGGAAAACTACCTCTTGAACGGCGAAAAGTGCTGGATCACGAACGCCTCACTCGCGAGCTTCTACGTCGTGTTCGCCACCGCCGACGCCAACAAGCGCCACAAAGGCATCGCCGCGTTCATCGTGGACCGCAACACGCCAGGGTTGCGCGTAGGTAAACACGAAGACAAGCTCGGTCAACGCGCCAGCGACACCGCGGCTGTGCATTTCGACAACGTGCTCCTGCCCAAATCCCAACTCCTCGCGCCGGAGGGGAGCGGCTTCAAGCTCGCGATGGAGACGTTCAACCAGACGCGGCCCGACATCGCCGCGATGGCCACCGGCTTGATGCAGCGCTGCCTCGAAGAGTCGGTGCGTTACGCCAAGGAGCGCAAGACCTTCGGTATACCGATAGGTGAACACCAGCTCGTCGCCGCGATGCTCGCCGACATGAAGATCCGGATCGACGCGACGCGCCTGCTCTACCGCCGCGCGGCGGCTTCCCTCGACGGCGACGGCGCGGCCGATCCCGTCGAGTCCGCGATCGCCAAAGCGTTCGGCGCGGACGCCGCGATGCAGACCGCGACCGACGCCGTGCAAGTCTTCGGCGGCAACGGTTACGTCAAAGACTACCCCGTCGAGAAACTGTTCCGCGACGCAAAATTGCTCCAAATCTACGAAGGCACCAGCCAAATCCAGCGCCTCGTGATCGCCAAGTCACTCCTCAAGTAAACGCCGCGGCTAGCCGGATCGGCGTTGGCTCGGCGTCGGTTTTTGGAGTCCAATTGGGTTGGGCCCAGCACCACCGCGGCGCGCTACGGCTCCCTCCCACCAGAGCTACTCGCAACAAATTCATACGCGCGTACGGCGGCGCCCGCGCGCTGGCGGCTCTCGCACGGTGAGGCACTCGTTCGCCTGGCTTTCGGCGCCCTCTGCAGTCGTTCACCCTTTCCGGCGATCATCGCCGCGTCCACCTCGGCTTTCGAGCTCGACGACGCCTGAACCTTCCCTTCACCCACATCACGAACGCCTTGCGGTCGACCTCGAAGCCGCGCTCCCAGGTTACCGGAGGCGCCCTGGACGCTGCGAGCCCACCTCTAAAGTTCTGGTTCAAGTCATTGTAAGCTTTGCATTTTAGCTTACCCGTTGGGGCCGCCGGGGTCGTGTGCGGCGCCTTACCCGCGCGTCGGGGTGCGATTGGATCACGCTCAGTTACCGTGCCCCGCGGCGTGGACCGGGAGCACACCGCAATCGCCCCCCACACACAGCCGCGATCTAGCCGTGAAGCGCAGCCTAGCCGTGAAGCGCAGCCTAGCCGTGAAGCGCAGCCTAGCCGCGAAGCGCAGCCTAGCCGCGAAGCGCAGCCTAGCCGCGAAGCGCAGCCGCCAGGCACGGTGCGGCGCGCCTAGAAAAAGCCGCCCAGGGCAGACCCACGGGCGGCACATCGCGATACCGGCGGCGCATACGGCGAGCGCGCAGGACGGATTACGTGCGTCGCCTTTTCTTCGCCTCGAGGGGTGGGGTACGCTCACCCCATGCGTCTTCGTCAGCTTATCGCCCTCCCCTTGAGTTCTGTCTGGTTCCTCACTGGCCTCGCTGCCGCGATCACTAGCTGCGGCGAAGACGGCGCCTCGACGCCGGCCACCACGACCACGACGCCGTCGCAGACGGTGCCTGCTCCAGTAACGCCGGTCCCCACGACGACAACGACGACGCCCGCTCCGCCCGCCACGACGCCCGGCGTGACCCCACCCGTGACGCCACCGTCGAACCCGCCCGTCAACCCGACGGTCCCCGGCGTCACACCGCCTGTTACCCCGCCGACCACCACGACGACGGACACGATGCCCACCACGAGCGGCACCTCGACCGACACCGCCCCCACCGACACGTCGTCCGGCACCGACAGCACGCCGCCAGCGGCCGTGGAGTGGACGAAGTCGGGGAACACGTGGTCGGTGACGCTCGGCGACGCGGTGTTCGAGGTGGACGCCAGCACCGGCGCGCGCATCACCGGCTTCTCCCTGGGCGGGACGCAGGTGATCGTGCCGGAGGGCGCCGTCAGCGGGAGCTCGGCCGGCAACGAGAACAACTTCGGCTCGACGTTTACCTTGAGCCCTCAGGCCGATTCGGGTTGGCCGCCCCCGGAGCACATGGACACCGACACCTATGCCGCCGCGGCCGAGGGCGCCGTGCTCACGATGGAGAGCGACAGCGGCGACGTGAACGGTTCGGACATCCAGGTCACCAAGGTGTTCACCGCCGACGCGGCCAACAACACGATCACGATCGAATACCGGGTGACGAACGGGGGCAGCGGCAGCGCCTCCTGGGCCCCCTGGCAGATCACGCGGGTCCCCCGCAACGGAATCACCTTCTTCGGCACTGGCTCGGCGGTCTCCGGCGTTCCAGCAGAGCTGACGATCGAAGAAGCCGGCGCGTATAGCTTCTGGAGTTACTCCGCAGCGGATGTGGACGAACACGAGTGGGGTGACAAATGGGTCGGTGACGGCAAGGGTTGGCTCGCCCACGCGCACGAAGGTGTCCTCCTCTTGATGCAGTTCGACGACATCGAGCCCGCTCAGTTCGCCGAAGGTGAAGGCGAGATCGAAATCTACGCGAGCGCTCAAGACCCCTACGTCGAAATCGAACCGCAAGGCGCCTACGCCCCGATCGCCGGCGGCTCGACGTTGTCTTGGAGCGTCAAGTGGTCACTACACGCGATCCCGGACACGGTCGCGGAAGAACCCGGACAGGCCTTGGGCGACCTAGCGAGCGGTCTGGCAACAGAACTCGGCGCGCCGTAAGGTTCTCGCGTAACCTCAAAACGTGCTGCGATTGGGGAATCCGGCGCCGTCTCAGGCTCGGTTGCCCAGCTCACGAAGGGGAACTATCCCGTCGTCATCGCCCCAGTTCGTGCGGTCGCTCGCATAGTCGCTCGCTGGTACTCATTCAGAGGTTTCTCCTCGCATCTTGGCCAAGTCATCGCGACCAGGTGGGACGTGACCTCTCGCGACTACTCGTCAATGTCAACCAGGTGGCTGGGGTATGACGACCCGGATCCGGGCCGCACGATTCCCGCTGCGCGAGCCGTCATCGGACGTGGTCACCCGATGTCGTATGAAGAGAATGCCAAACAGCAACGCGTGCCAACCACACACAAGAGAGCGCTGGCGCGTCCCCGTGCGTGTGACCTGTGGCTGGAAAGCGAGTTCATGTGAACGCTTCTTACATGCAGTACCATCTCCGTTCAGAAGTCGTCGGTCGGCGCACGTCGTTTTGGCTTGTTGGCGTTGACAGAATTGTTCCGCGCGGAACGTCGCCCACCAGGTAGGCCCGCCGTTGGCACATCGCAGCTATTGCACCCTCGCAGCACTTAAACTAACACAGTCCGGGGGAGTGATGGAGCATATGGCTGCTGCAAGAGATGGTTTTGCCTGGCGCATGGGAGCGGTACTGATTTCCGTAGGCATGACATGCCACCTTCCCGCGTGCGACGGATCTACACGTACGTTCAACAGTAGTTTCGCTGGCTTCGAGGCGACCTCATCCGCCAACGAGGCAGATGCCTCGGCACCATCGCGCCAAACTGGTCAGACGCCTTCCGCCGCGTCCACCCATACCTCGGATACAATGTTACAGGTTACCAACCTGGAGTCATCGAACTCTCCCGTTGACACTAGAGTAACGTTAACATCACGTATCGATGCAGGAGCGGCCATATCCCACGAAGTCGACGACGCGTCAGCTTCAAGCACCCGCGATGAGGCCTCACGCGAGAGCGGCCCCGCAGAGGCAGGGCCAAGCCGGGATGCCGGGGAGGCCTCCGCGCAGAACCCAACAATCGATGCTGACTGCCAAGAACCCGGCCTTTCAGCATGCGATGTGAACAACGCGACGCAAAAGCTAGTCTGCTCCAAAGGAGCTTGGGCCAGTAACGGAAGCTGTGACGACGGCGAAAACTGCGACCCTTCCAGTGGCAGGTGCAAGCCAGTGATACGAGAGTGCGCTGCTGCGGTGCCTGGACAACGCCTTTGTGGGAACGACCATCAGGTGCTCGTTTGCGGCGCCAACTTGGTGAGTATGAGCATCATCGAAGCATGTTTGGGCGCCTGCGTCTTGGCGAACGGGGATGCCGTGTGTCAGCCTCCGGTGTGCGGCGATGGTAGAACTCAGTCCGATGAATTGTGCGACGACGGCAACCAGAATAACAGCGACGGCTGCACAGAACTATGCGCTCCGCCCCACTGTGGAGACCAGTTCCTAAACAACAGCGAGGATTGCGAGCCCGCCGCTGACAACGGCAAAAGAGCGTGTACGAGTTCGTGCGCCTGGGCGCCCGAGGTCGAAGCCGGAAACGTATCGTGCGCCAGGCGAACGAACGGAAACCTCAGGTGTTGGGGAAGCAACATCCATGGCCAACTCGGCACGGGCGACTCGTCCGACCGTGGCGACGAACCTGAAGAGGCTCTGCCAGCTATTGATCTCGGCAGCGAACGGTTGGCCATTGCCTTCGGTAGCAGCGACCGTCACGCGTGCGCCCTGCTTGACAACGGTGCTGTGAAGTGCTGGGGTGCCAACGA
Organism: uncultured bacterium; assembly: GCA_966249405.1. GTDB lineage: Bacteria > Myxococcota_A > Polyangia > Polyangiales > Polyangiaceae > SZUA-265. Next base: position 29,618 of record CBINDO010000070.1, read on the forward strand.
CGAGGGACAACTGGGGTTGGGTGATTCGCTAGCACGTGGTGACCAGCCCGGCGAAATGGGCGACGACCTACCAGCGGTGAACCTCGGCACGAGCAGCGTCCCAGTAGCGCTTAGCGTCGGTGCGTACCATAGCTGCGCGCTCTTCGACGAAGGCTCAGTGAAATGCTGGGGGGACAATGAATATGGGCAACTGGGACAGGGAGACACGCGAGATCGAGGTCGCTTGTCTTCAGACATGGGCGATTCGCTACTCGCGGTGAATCTTGGCGCTGGACGCAAGGCGTTGTCCGTTAGCGCAGGAGCCTTCCACACGTGCGCACTACTCGAAGACCTGTCGCTCAAGTGTTGGGGGGACAACCGATACGGACAACTCGGCTTAGGCAACACTTCGGCACGCGGCGATCACGGCGGGGAGATGGGCAGTGACTTAAGTCCAGTCGACCTCGGTCTGCAACGCGCTGCCGCGGTAAGTGCCAGCTATCGGAGCACCTGCGTACTTTTGGACAATGGTAAAGTGAAGTGTTGGGGGGCCAACACGAAGGGCAACCTGGGGTTGGGTGACGGTCGTGGACGCGGGGATCAAAGTGGGGAGATGGGTGAGGCGTTGCCGGCGGTAGACCTTGGAGTGGAGCGGACAGCTCGCTCAATCAGCGCTTACAACTTCACCGTGTGCGTTGTGCTCGACAACGGTGAAGCGAAGTGCTGGGGAGACAACGCTGACGGCCAATTGGGCATTGGCGACGTCTCGGA
>CBINDO010000071.1:0-30219 GCA_966249405.1 uncultured bacterium
GCACGTCCCGCTACACGCCTCCGTTACTCGATGTACTCCATGCCGAGCGCGCTGACGAGCGTGCCGGTGACTGCCTTGCGCAGCTCGAGCTCACCCGCTTCGTCGTCGACGCGCCCACCAGCACCACGGCGGACGTAGAACGCCTGAGTGACGCGAGCTCCCTCGACGTGAACCTTGGCGCGGTCGATTTCGAGACCGAGACGATGTATGCAATCTGCGACCCAGAACATGACGTCGGCGCGATCGTTCGTCACGACTTCGAGGATCGTGTGGGTCAGCGATTCACGATTGTCCAACCGGGCACGTAAGGCGATCTTGGGCGCCTCGCGCGGCGACCAGCGCGCGTCCTTGAGGGCGGCCTGCAAGTAAGCGCGCGGGCCGTCGGCGCTCTTGACGATACTGGCGAACTCTTCCTCGTAGAGGCGGCACTCTCGCGCCAAACGCACGTCGTCGAACCCACTCTGAACACCGAACACGTTGATGACGCGATTGCGACCGTCCACGTCGACGAAGGAGTGGAGTTGCGCGGTAACGACCTTCACTTTGCGCACGGCAAAGACCGCCGCGATTTTGGCGAGCAACCCGGGTCCGTCCGCCCCGAGAAAGGCGACGTAGGCGACTCCGGGCTCGGTTCCGAGCACGCGGAACGCCCAATCGAGGTCGCGTGTCTGTTCTACGAGGTTCGACCGCTCCGCGACGTCCGATGACGTCCGCAATTCGAAGTGACCCTCCCACTCCCCGACGCTCGGGAGCGCGTCTTCGTCTTCGGTGACTCCGTGTTGCTCGAGCCAGGCGCTCCGAGCCAAGTGGTGGAGCTCGGCGAGCATTCGAAGCTTCCAGTCGTTGACGGCACCAGGGCTCGTCGCCACCACGTCGCAATAACTCAAGATGAAGAGGTCATCGAGGGTGCGCAGGTTCGCGAAGTTGGAGGCGAACCGACCCACGGTGGCTGCCTCCGTCAAATCGCGTCGGAAGGAGTAGAGGTACATCTTCAGGTGGTGGCGAATCAGGAACTCGGCGTGTTTGCGCTCCGACGCCTCCAGCCCAATCCGGGCCAGCACGTCGCTCGCGACGATGGCGCCGCGTTCGGCATGGCCACGACCTTTCACCTCTTTGCCGATGTCGTGCAGCAGCACTGCCCAATACAAGGTCTCCGGATTCTCGAGACGAGCGGCGACCCGCTGTACGTACGGGTGATCCGGATGTTCGGTGTCGGTGCGACGTGGCTCGATCAAGCGACGCAACACGTCGACCGCCACCATGGAGTGCAGGTCGACCGTGTAAACGTGATGCGCTCCGTGCTGAACGCGCGCCAAGATCGACGAGAACTCGGGGATCATCGCCTGCAAGATGCCGACCTCGCGGAGCTCGCGAATCACGGATCCATGTCGTACCGAGGGCGTCGGCTTGGCCCAGGTCAGCAGCGTGCGAAACGCCGCCACGGAGTCGGCGTTTGTCTTCAGCTGAGCTGCGAAGCTGGGCACGGAACAGGCACGGAAGATGGCTTGACGGGTCGTCTCGGCGACCCCCAGATCGCGGGTGAGCGCTTCAACGTAGCAACGCACGGCGAGCCCCGGCTCCATGAAGATACGGTCCGGATCGGCGATCGTGAGCCCCGACGCACCCAAGGAGAACCCACCATCGATGGGGACCATCGACGGTGTGCGTTGAGCGGGCTTGGCGCGCGCAAGCACTCGTTCCGTCGCGCCTTCGATCACCTTGGCGTGGCGATAGTAGTCGCTCATGAACGTTTCGATGGCGCTGGCGTCCGCGCCGTAACCCAAACGTGCCGCCACCGAACGTTGTTCCGTGAACCCGAGCCTATCATGACGACGGCGGCTACCGTTGTGCAGGAGGTTGCGGATCCGGAGCATGAAGTTGAGCGCATCGGTGAGCTGCGAAGACTCCGCCGGCAACAGCACTCCGATCCGCACGAGGTCTGCGAGATCGGTCACGCGCCAGCGCGAGCGTGCCACCCACCGCAACACGTCCAAATCCCGCAGGCCGCCAGAACCGCTCTTGAGCTCGGGTTCGAGCAGAAACACGGTATCACCGAAACGTGCACGACGTTGCTCGAGGCCCGACGCGAGCTGCGCGACGAATTCGGGTAGGTGTTTGCCATTGAACACCTCGTTGAACGCGCGCTCCTGAAAGCGTTCGCTCAGGGAACTGTCGCCAGCGACGTGGCGCCAGTCGAGAAGAGACGTGGCCGTGGGTAGGTCCGTCAATGCGAGCGAGAGGTCCCCATCGGCTTCGACGATCTGGTGCCCCACATCGATGCCCGCGTCCCACAACGGGTAGAGCATTGCTTCGACCATCGCCCGTGTTTCTTCGGCCTTGTTCGGCACGAGGAAGCGCACGTCGATGTCACTCGCGGGCGACAACGTGCCGCGCGCATAACTGCCCACCGCGCCGATGGCCAAGGGCTGAACGACCAGGCCGGACCCCGCCATCCCCGCGTAAACCATTCGCAGCAGCTCGTCCATTACCTCCGCGTGGGCGCGACATGCGGGCAACCCACCGTCGGTGTTGCCCGAGGCAAGCATGCCCTGGACGGGCGTGAGCGCCGCGTCGCGTGCGTCACGCAAGGCCTTGGCGATCACCTCACGCGGAGCATCCTTCCAAGCTACCGTCGCCAATCCCGACAAGGCCGGGAGCGATGTTCGCTCTACCCGAGGCTGGGAAGATGGATTGGAAAACATGTCGTCAAGAGTGGGAGTCTAACACGTGGTTTCGCTTTCGTTGCAGGATCGTTTGTCGCGTGTTGCCCGGCCTTGACCGGGCTACTGTTACGGCTGGTGGGCCAAGCAGGAGTTTTCGCGCTAGCCCTGCAACTTCTTGAGAGTTTCGGGCACCATTGCCTCGCCCTCCCCGCAGATGCGCATCCTCTTCGTCCAGCCCGCTTTGCCACACTACCGAGTTCCGTTTTTTATGGAGCTGCAACGGCGTGCTCAGGGGGAGGTGCAGGTGTGGAGCGATCATCATCAGCCTGGCCTGCCATTTCGTGACCCCGAGGGAGCCTTCCGCGCCGTTCACCATCCCGAACTAGGAGTTGGTCCGTTCCTTTCACAGCCGGCATTGCTCCGCGCGGTTCGCGACGGCTGGCCCGACGTGGTGGTGTTGCCGTGGAACACCCGATACCTCCAGCTGACGCCGGCCTTGTTGGAAGGGCGGCTACGTCGTAAGCCCGTGGTGTTGTGGGGTCACGGCTACAGCAGGCGATTCAGCACGTGGAAACACCAGGCCCGAAACGCGATCGGGAGGCTCGCGGACGCCTGCGTGACGTATTCGGAGCCGACGCGTGAGCGGCTCGTCGCCGAAGGGCTCGATCCCAAACGAGTATTCTGCGCTCCCAATGCGCTCGATGGCGGCCCCATGCAAGCGCAGCGAGAGTATTGGCGCGCGCGACCGGATGAACTCGACGACCTTCGGCGGCATCTCGAGGTGGGAGCCGCCAGGGTCGTGCTTTTTGTCTCACGCCTCGAGCCGGACAAACGCGTCGAGTTGCTGCTCGAGGCGATAACACGCCTGAAGGTGCGCGTCCCCGACGTACAACTCGTGATCGTAGGGGATGGCACGCAGCGCGAGGCCCTGCGTGGGCTCGCCGAACGCCTCGGTATCGCCGCTCAAACGCGCTTCCTCGGCGCGATCTACGATGAGCGAGTACTCGGAGCGGTGTTCGCCTGCGCGTCGGTCTTCGCCTATCCGGTCGCCGTCGGGCTGTCGATTCTACACGCGCTGAACTACGGCGTACCCGTCGTCACCTCGGATCGCGCGGAGTGCCACAACCCCGAATTCGACGTATTGTCTCACGACGTCAACAGCCTCCTCTACCGTCACGATGACGTGGACGATCTCGCCCTCCGTCTCGAACGGTTGCTCGTGGATCGGCAATTGCGCGCTCACTTGAGCCAAGGCGCACTGAAGTCCGTCACCGGACCGGAAGGGCGGACGCTCGAGCACATGGCCGGGGGAATGATGCGAGCGCTCGATTTCGCGATATCGACGAAGCGTTAACGAGCGCGCGCGCACTTCGGCGAGTCGAGGACGACGGTGACCCCGCGGTTGCTGGGCACCAGCGCGTTCCAGAGACGCGTCATCGTGGGATCGCCGGTGAAGATGTCGACGTGTTCGCCGCGCACCTTGAGCCCGCGATCCTGCGCGATGAAACACCCGTCGTGCACCGCGGTGCGCTCTGCATCCCGAGGCAAACCTTCGTACTCTGGAATGTACACTGGCGTCTCGAGCGGGATCACGTCGCTGTCGACGGCCACCGTCAGGAGCGGGGTTATCGGTTTCCCGGTTGCGCCGCGGCCCCACGGAAATCGTTGGGAGTCCATAGCCTCGAAACAGATGTGTTGCCCGCTGCGGGGGCACTCCAAGGCACACGCGCAATCGCGCTTGGCAAAACTCACGACCGAGCCCGTCGCGAGCACGCCGCTGCCCTGAAAACAGACGGCGTCGTGAAAGCCGCGCTTGACGTCGGCGATAGGTTGACACGACGAGTTGTAAAGCGGCACGAACTCGCCGCCGAACTCGTTCTCCGTCGGGAAATCGTAATAGGTATTGCGGAAGGTGCCCACGACCTTGGAGTCCGAGTGCGCCAGCTTGATGCGGGCTTGGACGATATCGGGATTGTCGACGGGGCTCTCGGGGTCGACGCGACCGATCGACACCACACGATGACCGAAACCCGTGGCTCCTCCCGCGGTTTCCACGATTCGCAGGTCGCCAAGGGCTTCGTCGTCGTAGTCCGGGGAGTTGGCAGCCGACCACGGGGCACCCGGACCGCAGCCGGCCACGAGCGGGAAAACCATCGTAAGTGCTGCGCTAATTGGACGGACGAGCAGAAACTGGGGACACACCCGGGTCATCGTCGTGGTTCTACCCTCGTTGGGCCCAACTGGCCGAGTTCCTAACGTCGTAGACCCGGCTCGGCACGAAGCTCCTCGAAAGTGCCGAAGCAGTGGACCCCGCGCGAGCGGCCCCAAACGATTACCCATTGGGGCTCGGGCGACGGGGTGCGCGCTCCTCAGGCGCGCTCGCGGCAGCCTCCTGGTACTTGCTCGGGTTTCGACCTGTTCGGTGCTCTGAAGCTCGTCATCCTGCGCCGCACGAGACATCGTCGAGCACAATCTTGGCGCGCAGCGCTTCGGTGTGTCGTACCCAATGTTCGATCACTTCTGGCGGACACCGGTGTTCGGAGAGGACGTCGCGGAGCAACTGCAGCCGTCGCGCGAACTGTCCGTCGAGGATCCGGTGTGGGCGATGGGCTTCCGTCAGGGGTCGGCCCTGATACACGACGTCGCCACCGAGGTGCGCTGCGGCGAACTGGTACTCCATCTCCCGGACCCGCCCGATGTCGGCGTTGCGAAACAGATACCCAATCATCGTGTCGGCGAAGGCGCGACCGACGAAGTCGTGCATCATCAATCGTACCGAGAATTCGCCGCCGGCTCTTTCGAATAAAGTCGTCACAATGTGCCTTCTCTCGTTGTGAGACGGATTTGAGCCTCAAGGCTCGGCGTAATCAACCGTTTTGGCGAATTATGGCCGGATCAGATCTCGACCCACAATCACGTGACCTCGCTGCAAGCGTCGTTAAGGGGGTCTTGACCCCCGAAGCCGCCGCTGCCCAAGCTAAGGTCCCGTTAGAAACCGTCAACCAGTGGGTCGCGACGTACATCGCAGATGCCAAAGCCAGCTTCGAAGCGCGCGCCAAGTCGCTGCTGAGTCAAACCAAGGCGGGGCTGCTGCCTCAAGCCACGAGACAACGGCAGCGGGGCTTTTCCAGTACTTCCGCCGGTGTGGGAATGGGTTCGCCCATGAGCAGTCGCGCTCCCCTGCCAGCGCCCACTCCGTTCCAGCCGCCGACGGCGAACGCGTCGCAACCACAAGAGCCGGTGGCCCCAGCGAGCCAACCGGGTAGTAGCCCTGCAAACGCCGCGAAAGCGGCCTCCCGCGTGCCGGGCCTACCGCCGCTGGCTGCGCCGCCCCCTCCGCCGTCGCGTCCGCAAGTGAGCGTCCCCATGCCGAACGCCGCCCCGAGGTCGGCTCCGGTTGCGCCCGCGCCGCCAACACCGGTTGCGCGCGAAGCGGCCCCCCCTTCCACGTCGAACGCGTCACTCGAACCCGCTGGGCCAGACTTGCAGCTGAAGCCCGAGTCGGCGGACGCGTCGGAATTGGCGGCGGTCTTGTCGGCCACGCCGGGGCCTTCGGCCAGCTACCCCTTGCCCAAACCGATGCCGGTCGGGGTGAGCTACTCGGGTCCGATCGAGAAGGACGCGCTGCTCGACGCCGCTCGTTCACTTGCAACCATGCAACAGAGCGGCGTCTTGATCGTCGAGACCGCCGAAGACGCCGGAACGATTCACTTCGAATCTGGCGAGATAGTCGACGCCGGTTACCGCGGTCTGCGCGGACAAGACGCCTTCTGGAAGTTGCTCGACACCTCCAAAGGAACCTTCGACGTCGAAGGTTATTCGCCTCCAAACGAGCGCACGATCGAAGCCACGGCGAGCGCGCTGCTCGGCGAGGCCAATCGCCGGCGCACGATCGCGCGCCACCTCAAGAAGCACCTCGGCTCGTCTCAACAGATATTGGCTCTGGTTCCGCTGACGCGCGAGCAGTTTGCGAGCCTCGGCAAGGTGGACACGCAGCTGCTCGCGCTGTTCGACGGCAAACGTACACTCAAGCAGGTCGTCAACGAGTCGATGTTGGACGAGTTCACCGCCTTGAGTCAGATTCAGCGACTTCATGACAAGGGCCACCTCGTGCCATTGTCTCTCCGCCCGGTAGAAGTACCGCAAGCACCCGAGTCGGTGCCGGCGCCAAAACGCACGAGCATCATCTCCGACTTGCCACGAGAGCTGCCGTTCAAGAAGCGCAGCTTGGGCAAGTGGCTCGGCGGTGGCGCGGCCGCGATGTTTGGTATGGTAATCGGCGCGTTGTTCGTGGCTCAAGGTTCCCTCTCGGCCGAGGCAACCGCCGACGCCTGGGCAAGGACGTTTGGGACGGATGATAAGGCAAACGGCGCAAGTGGTGCGGTCGCAGCTGCACCACAGTGCGCGCCGGCCCCCGTCGTCGTTGCCGCGGCCGCCGAAGAAGCACCAACCCCAACTTGTCCCGAAGGCATGGTGTACGTGGCGCCCGGGCACTTCACGATGGGCACGAACGACCAATCACCGGCTCTGGCGGCAGCTAACCCAGCACACGACGTCGAGGTCGGCAAAGGGTTCTGCATCGACCGCATCGAGGTGACGGTGGAGGCATACAATCGTTGTGTCGGGACGACGCAGTGCAGCCAGGCGAGCAATCAAGCGGCTTGGCCGCAAGGTGGCGACAGCGAAAAGACGTGGGAAGCGTCGCGGATCCTCCACGGAAAACAATGCAACGCGGGCGCCAGTGATAGGTGGAATCACCCGGTCAACTGCGTCTCGTGGCATCAAGCCAAGACGTATTGTGAAGCCATTGGTCGACGGCTGCCGACCGAAGCGGAGTGGGAGTTCACCGCTCGCGGCTCCAAAGATCGCGCCTACCCTTGGGGCGATGCTGCGCCCAGAGCTCAGCTCCTCAATGCGTGTGGCAAGGAGTGCCGGGATTGGCACGAGAACGTGGGTTTGAGCGCTGAGGTGGGTGCGGTGATGTACGAAACCACCGACGGCTTCCCGGCTACGTCGCCGGCCGGCGCGTTCGGCTTGGGAGCAACGCCGGAAGGCGTGCTCGATTTGGCCGGCAACGTCTTCGAGTGGACCCAAGATCGACCGACCGAATACACGGCTAGCGGCAAGACTGGCGGCGACGCTTCGGACGAACGCCACATGGTGCGCGGAGGCGCCTACAACAGCGGCTCGCTCGAGTCAGTGGACCCGGCCTTTCGCTTCGCGATGCCCGACGGCACTTTGTCGCCGGCCATCGGCTTCCGGTGCGCGTCCACTCCTTGACTCGAGCAGATGACGAAGGCTCGCACGTGAAGTTGTAGCTGGTTCACTGCGCGCCGCGCGGCATGGCGAGGTCGTGCCACCGCAACATTCGAGGGGTCCCGATTTCGCACAACCAAGGTTGATTGTGTGGACCGGGAACCACGTCGAGTTCATGGGCTACGCCGGCCGTGGTGAGACGATTGGACAGCTGTTTGCTGACGCCGAGGTAAGGATCGGCGAGTGACGACGCGATCCTCAGGCGCAGGTCGGGTCGACTTCGGTGGATACGAGTCAACTGTTCGGCGTAGCGACCCAGACGGTGCTCCCCCAGAGCTCCCTGCACGCAGCCGGCGCTGGCGAACACTTGCGCACGTCTCACCAGCACCTCCATCGCGACGTAACCTCCGAGTGAACAACCGTCCAAGCCGACGTGCCGGGTCGCGCCCGCAACCTGACGTTCGACCGCGGGTAGTACCGCGTCGCAGATCCACGTGGCGTAGTCTTCGAACAGCCGGTCACGGCCGGCGAACGCGCTGGGATTCGGGGTGCGCGGACACACGACGACGGCGCCGATGTAAGGCCGAGAGTCGAGCTCGCCGTCGAAGCTCGACAACATCGCCTCGGTCCAGTACTTCGGTTTGCCGGCGCCGGGAGGCACGAACGGCCTGGCGAGCAGGCGCGAGTCGGCCTCGGTCACGCCGTACAGCGTCGGCCACGCTCGAAGCGCCAACTTTGGATCACGCGTTTCGCCCAAGCCGTGTAGCAGCACCAAGGTCCGCGACCGAGCTAGAGCGCCCTCGGGCACGAGGACGCGCACTTTGGAAAAACCTTCCCGAAAGCCCGGCACTTCGAGGTCGAGGGCGGCGTGCCCTGTGACACCAGAGTTCTCGGCACGGGCGCGCCCGCACAAAAATCCAGCCGCCGCACCACTCAATACAGCCAGGGCAGCACGCCGAGTCAGCTGCGGCCCCCTCCGGCTGGACGAAACGACCGCAGTAATTTTGCTCCTGGCAAACACCCTGACGATTATAGCCGTACATTACGGTCGATAACCCCTTATCGCCGAGGCATTCGATGACATCAGCCAAACCTTCGCTAATCCGCTTTTTTGGACCCCTCTTGTGCGCCCTGCTCAGCAGTTGCGGCTCCGACACACCCGAGGATCCCTTGAAATCCGCCGCCGGTTTTTGCGGCGAATGGGGGAAGAACGTGTGTGTGGACGCGATCGTTCAGGATTGCGCCTCCAAGTCTTTGGAAGCCTGCCAAGACGCGCAGCGCGACTTCTGTTTGGACCGGGTTTCCGAAGCGCTCTACACGGGTCGCGGCGCAGCAGAGTGTCTGGCGTTCATTCATGACGCTTATCGCGACGGCGCGCTCGAACCCGATGAACGCAACGCCATGGTGAGTCTGACCGATCCGTGTGACGAGCTGCTCTCGGGTTCCGGTGAGACCGGAGACGAATGCAACGAAGACAAGGACTGCGCGACCATAGACGGCCTCGCTTGCGTCAAGCGTTTCGGTGAGACACGCGGCCAATGCCACGAGCCGCGCGAGGTGAAAGGCGGCGGACGCTGCGCGAACGCCGACTCCGTGTGTGTCGACGATCAGTACTGCAACGGCACGAACTGCGTAGCCAAGTCGGTGCTGGGTGATCCGTGCAGCGCCGAGGTGCCATGCGATGACAGCACCCGCTGCGTGATCGAGGCCGACGCGGAAGAGGGCACGTGTGTAGAAAAGAAGGACGACGGGGAGAACTGCCTGTCCGACGACGAGTGCCAATCCGAGCTGTGCGACCGCAACGCCGACGAAGAAGAGGGGTACTGCGTGCAGGCCTTGAACCTCACGGTACGCGTCGACATGTGCGAGTCGTTCCGCTGATTCCGGCCCCTAGCCCGGCCGCCGCCAGGGCAAACCAACGCCACACTCGGGAACAGCCAGCGCATAACCTCGCCAAAAAAGGCCAAGCGCCGGTTGACCCGGGTGCGGTCCGGACGCAACTTGTCGGACCGGCCAGAATTTGGCCCTGACCCCAAGGAACCCTGTGGCCAAACCCCCTGTGGCGAAAAAGAAATCCCCGCGAAGCAAAGACAGCCAGCCTCCGGTAGAGGTGATTGATACAGAGGGGACGCAGGCGGGGGACGAGGACTCGGTCGAATACGACACGTCGGCCGACACCGAAGACGCGGATGGTTCGGACGAGGTGAGTGACGACGAGTTTCGAGACGATCTCGAGGACGAGTTTGGGTCCGAGGGGTCGTCCGACGAAGACGCTGGCGAAGCGAGCAACGCGCTGGTCCGCGCTTCGGACACTGGAACTACTGCACTTTCTCCGCTCGACCCGCTCGCGGCGTACATGCGCGAGGTGCAACGTCACCCCCTGCTCACGCGTGACGAGGAGCACCAACTCGCCGTGCTTTATCACGAGACCGGCGACGTCGACGCTGCCAAGAAGTTGGTCACCTCCAACCTGCGGTTGGTCGTCAAGATCGCGTACGAGTACAAGCGCGCTTACAAGAACATGATGGACCTCGTGCAGGAGGGCAACATCGGCCTCATGCAAGCGGTGAAACATTTCGATCCGCATCGCGGGGTGAAGCTGTCGAGTTATTCGGCGTGGTGGATCCGTGCGTACATTTTGCGGTTCATCCTGAACAATTGGCGGCTCGTGAAGCTGGGCACTACCCAGGCGCAACGCAAGCTGTTCTTCAACTTGAACAAGGAGCGCGCGCGACTCGCTGCAATGGGCATCGAGCCCACGCACGAGGAGATCGCCAAACGTCTGGAGGTCGACGCCAAAGAAGTCCGCGAGATGGACCTGCGGCTGAGCGCCGGCGACTCGTCCCTCGACGCGCCCGTGGGCGACAGCGACGGCACGACCTCACGCCTCGACCTCTTGAAGTCCGGGACGGACGGGCCGGAAGTCCAGGTGAGCGACAACCAAGTGCTCTCGATGCTGAAGGAGCAGCTGGCGGCATTTCGCGAGACGCTGTCCGGCAAAGACCTCGTGATCTTCGACCGGCGTATGATCGCCGAGGATCCGGTGACGCTCCAGGAGCTAGGTGAGGAATTCGGGGTGTCACGCGAGCGTGTTCGTCAGCTCGAAGCGCGCATCTCGGGCAAGCTGCGCATCTTCCTCCAGGAATGTCTGGGGGAGACGATTGACGCGCCGAGCATGACCTGACGAAACCATGAGTGTCCCCACCCTGTTCGTGGTCGCCACGCCGATTGGTAACCTGTCGGACATCACGTTGCGGGCGATCGAGACGCTCAAGAACGTCGATCTTGTCGTCGCAGAAGACACTCGTCGCTCACGCGCGTTGCTGTCGCACTTGGGAATTACCGGCAAGCCAGTGCACTGCATCGACGCGCACAGCAGCGCGCGGGACGTTGCCGCGGTGGTCGAAGAGTTGCGACAGGGGCGTTCCGTGGCATTGCTCACGGACGCAGGCACTCCCGTCGTCAGCGATCCCGGTTTCGCGCTGGTGACCGCGTGCCGCGGCGAGAGTCTCACCGTGGTACCAATCCCGGGGCCGAGTGCGGTGACCACGGCCATCGCCGGTTGCGGGCTCGTGGAGAACGGCTTTTGGTTCGCAGGATTTCTCCCGCGCAAGGGTAGCAAGCGGAAAGTCTATCTGGAGCGAATCGCCAACTTCCCGGATGCCGTCGTGCTGTTCGAATCGCCACAACGCACGTACGCGACGTTGCACGATCTCGCGGAGCGCCAACCCCAGCGCTTGGCATGTGTGGCTCGTGAGCTGACCAAGAAATTCGAGGAGTTCGTCACCGCTCCGCTCTCGGAGTGGTCGCGAGAGGAACGCGAGTTTCGAGGCGAAATCACCCTCGTCCTCGCTCCGGTGGCGCAAGCAGAATTGAGCGACGAGCTGTCTGCAGAAGAGCGCGACGCACTCATCCGCTCCCTCGTCGCACGCACCTCGAGCGCGAAAGACGCGACGAGGAGTCTCGTGGAAGCGCTCGGCATGAGTAAGCGAGATGCTTACCAGTTGGTGCTCACCTTGCGCGATGAAACTCCACCCAAAAGTGACTGATCGCCACACTCGGTTGAGTATCGTCGGTTGGCGGGGTGCTCAAGAAGGACTACTTTTTACCGTTCAAGGCCGATAGCATGCGCCATTCGATACTGCTCGGCCTGTGTCTCGCTGTGGTCAGCTGCAGTCGAGTGGCGTCGATGTCGGTCATCGAAGTAACCCCGTCCGAGGTGGGTGAGGCGATGTTGCCCGCGGAGGTGACGATCCGCGGCCGAGGGCTGACGCGAAGCGTGTCGTTGTCTCTCGACGATCAAGGGCGCGCCGCCGTGAGCCCGCCGAGCGTGGTGTTCGGTGAAACACAGGTGAACGTGGTCGAGCACGCCGCAGCAGACGAGCTACGGGTGTGGGTGGAAGGGTTGGCGCCGGGCAGCTACGACGTCCACGTCGTCTCGGGTGGTGCCAAAATCACGGTTCCCGACGCCTTTCGCGTCGTGGGGTCGGACGTCCCGACCGAGGGCGGGGGCACGACCGACGGAGCTCTCACCCGCGAACCATCGTCCAACGGCACGGCCAACTCGAACGAGCCCGTCGCGGAGGACGGGGGCTCGGTCACTCGAGTCCCGGCCGACTCGAATGCCGGCGCCAGCGCCGCCGCGACCAATCCAGAAGGGGTCCTCTCCTCCGGAGACGACGCGTCGGTCAATTCGTCCGTCGGTCCCGTGGAGGCGGGGTCGGACGCAGCGCGACGACCCGCGCCCGAAGCCGGGGTATGCGTCGACGCCACGCGCTTGTTCTTCGACGACTACGAAGCGGCATCCTTCGACTCCTGGACGGGCTTCGACACCACCGGGAGCTGCCAAACCTCCGGCATCGACTCGAGCGACGCCGTCAGTGGCGAGCGTTCGTTCGAAGCAAACATCACCTGCGCGAGCAGCGGCGACCACGAAAATTACGGCGGTCTGCAGTTCAACGGTGACCTAGTGCGCGGCAACTACTCGGACTCGGGAGACGGCATCGACTCGCCCTTCGGCGTCGTGATCGACTTCTGGGCACGGGCCAACTTCGACTTCCGCGTCAACGAGGGGCAGTGGGTTGCGTTTCTGGTGCTGGCGGGCACGTGCGACTGGTCTGACGAGGTGTTTTCGGTAGGGACCGGCAACGAAACGTCCCGGCTCGCGATCTCCCACGCGACGGTCGACGGCGGAACCACGGACACGTTTCCCGGCGCCCGGCAATTTCCCAAAGACGCTTGGACCAAGGTCACCACGTACGTGAACTACTACGATGGGACCTTCGTGGTCTGGCAAGATGGCGCGCCGGTTGTTCGGGCGAACTTCGTGAGGCCGGGAACGACCCTATGCCACGTGCGGATCGGCGCCTATGTCAGTGGTGATACGACCGAAGCCCGCGTGATGATCGACGACCCGGTGGTCTGGAAGTTGAACGCCGAACTCGACTCCGTGACCTCGGCACCTTGCTTCAATGCCAACTAAACCCACGGTTCGGCTGTGTTGTACGGCAAACTATCAGCCGGTGCGGTCGCTGCATTGCGAAGTTCGGTTCTACTGAACCAAACTCTGGGATTAACTCGGCTCTCGGCGTCCGAAAATGCTGCATTCGTCCGCTCCACGAGGCACCATCGTTCGGGTGATGAACCGTCTCTGGATCCTGGCCCTACCGCTCTTCGTCGCCTGCTCGAGCGGCGCTCACATCGAATATCCCGACGTGAAGCTGCAGACGGCAAAACTTGACCTCTTGGTCGAAGACGGAAGGACCGGCGAGATCTCCGGCATCAAACCGCCACGCGCGCTGGAGCGAGACGAATCCGAAACCTACGCCGAGGTGTTTCCCGCGGATCGCGTGGCGTCTCACCTGCGTGAGCGGCTGCAAGGTTTGCGGTCGAACGGCGCCACGCCGGTGGTGTTCACGGTTTCGGTCGAACGCGCCGACGCCACCCTTTTCAGCCACTACACCTCCGAGTTCGTCCGCTACGACGTGACCCTGCGCGTCGAGGTCCGGACCGAAAGCGGGCAACTCCTGAACCGGGGCAAAACCAGCGCGTGGCGCAAAATCCCCAAAGAAGAGGCCTCCGACGCGCGCCGTACGGAGACGCATGTCGAGGCGGCGCTCGCCGCGTTCGATCAATATTTCGCGGACGAAGATCGCCTGGAAGCCATCAACGCGAGTTTGGCCGCCGCCGAAAAGTCCCAATGAAGGGCGAAGGGCCTAGTCAACTTGGGACAGATCCCCGCGGAGGACAACGCTTTGAGCTATCCTTCCGGGCTGCGGGGACATATTCCCGCAGAAGGTAACCTTCCCGTGATTTCGCGAACTACCCCCATCCCCGCTCGCCCCAATCGGGGAAGCCGCCCCGAACTGGTCGTGGTTCGGTCCGAAGATCCCCCGCGTCCCCTGCGGGCGGTCGAAAGCGGCGCCAACTCTGGCAACGCGCTCACCGACGCCGCTCTGGTCGAGGCCGCTCGCAGTGGGCACATGTGGGCTCAAGAGGCGCTGTTCCAGCGACACTCCCGAATGGTACTCGGCCTCTCTCAGCGCATCTTGGCCGGTCGCGAGGAAGCGGAGGACTTGGCGCAGGACGCGTTCGTTTTCGCGTTCAGTCGTTTGGATACGCTCAACAACCCGCAGGCGTTCTCGTCGTGGCTGGGCTCGATCGTAGTACGCACGGCAAGTAAACGTCTCCGGCGACAGCGCTTGATGGTGCGCTTGGGTTTACGCCGAAACGAGCCCATCGATCCGAACACGATCATCTCCAACGGAGCCCCCTCGGACGTGGGCGCCGAGCTGCGAGTCGTTTATTCGATGTTGAGCACGATGCCGACGCAGCAGCGCGTCGCGCTCGTGCTGCGACGTGTGGAGGGCATGGAGCTCAAAGAGATCGCAGAACAGATGGGCATCAGTCTCGCGACCGTCAAACGGCGTCTGACCGACGCCGAGGGACGTTTGGAGCGCGCACTCGCTCGCCTCTGATTGGAGGCCTGAAGTCGCCGCGATTGGCAACAGGAACAAGTAACGAGAAGTGATTGAGGAAACGCCCTGCTGGGGCGTATGTGAGAAAGCCAACCGTCGCTAATCGCTGCGACCGAGGCCAAAAGAAGTCAGCCGCCGCACTGCTTCGAAGGCAACCTTCAGAATACAGCGCGAGTGTGCCAGCGGGCACGCGGACGACTCGAAACGAGTCAATCGAACAGAGCAACCAACGAATGCAATTGCTGCGATGCGACGTGTCGCCGGCTCGGGTAACGGGAGTCTAGAAAGCAGGTTAGCAGGTCGTCATGAACGCCACCGAAGACAAGCAACGAAAAGCGGCCCATTTGGCCGATTACGTCGAGGTAGACACCTCGGACGAACGCGTTTCGCGCTTGTGGGATCGGGTGTCGACTGAGCTGGAAGCGACGAACCTAAAGCGCGGTCGCCTCGACGCCAGTGAGTTTGGTGTTTGGAACATGCGTCTCACGAGCCGTGTAGCGGTGGCATCGCTGGCGGTAGCGGCTGCAGTCGCGCTGGCGCTCGGTGGACAACGCTGGTGGGAGGCGCGGGACAACCAGACCGGCGCGACCTCCGTTGCCGCCCTGGAACAAGCCACCCTCGAGACGAGCAGCGACAGCTTGGCGGTGGACTTGGAGGATGGTTCGCGGATGGAGCTCGCGGCGCACAGCCGCCTGAGCGTCCAAAAGCAGGTGCGCGACGAGTTCCGCCTTAAGCTCGACCAAGGCAAGGTCGAGTGTGACGTCGTTCACAACCCCAAACGCCAGTTCTTCGTGCAGACCGCGGGGGTCATCGTTCGTGTAACCGGCACGCGATTCAGCGTCGACGTGAAGAACGAGGCATCGGCAGATGGCGGTTCTGCTCAATACGTAGAAGTGGGTGTCAGTCGAGGCTCCGTCGAGATCCAACGTACGGACGGTACGATGCCCGTGCGTCGGCTGACTGCCGGCGAGCGTTGGGCGATGCGCGTATCGGACGGGGTTACAGAGGCGCCACCGGTGACTCGACCCGCCGCAGAGGCAGCGCTCGATGCAACCGCCGACAACGGAAACGGTCTCTCGGGTGCGCCGCGAAACAACAAGCCAACCACGCTCACGGAACCAGTCGAGGACGCGCGAGCGCTCCTGGAGAAGGGCCGTGTCGCTCGCAGGGAGGGCGACCCACAAGCCGCCGCTCGGGCGTATCAGCAGCTGTTGTCCCAATACCCTCACGATTCGCGCGCCGGGCTTGCGGCGTTCGAGCTCGGCCGGCTCCGAATGGACCGTTTGGGCGACTTGAAAGGCGCGGTCGCTGCGCTCAATCAAGCCGTGCAGCTGGGGCCTGGGGCGAACGTTCGTGAAGACGCCATGGCGCGGCTGGTCGATGCCCATCATCGCATGGGAAATGACGAGGCGTGTGCGAGCGCCCAACGTGCCTACCTCTCCGCCTTCCCCTCGGGAGTACACGCTGCAACCGTACGCCTGCGATGTGAGAACTAGAGCTCTGGTCGACGTGCTTCGAGCGCAGTTACCCGGTTGAAGCGCAACAAGAGTGGAGTTTTCGAGGGGCGCGTGGGTGGGCGGGGCAACCCTACAAGAGCATTGGTTTTCAGCGCCATCCAAGCCAAGATGGGTACGTGAATCGAACGTACGCCCATTCGAGGCGCACTATTTGCTCGTCGCGAGTTTTTGGATGGCTGACCGCGACATGCATTTTCGGTTCCTGGGTGGTGCCTTGCCTCGCCCAAACGCAACCGGCGTGTGGGCAGCGGCCGTGGATCGCGGTCGAGTTCCAGGAGGCAACCTGGCCCGCGCAGTTTCGGGAGACGGTGCTCGCGGACCTGCGAGCTAGCCTCACCGAGCGCCGCATCGACGTTTGCCTGCCAGACCAAGCGACGGTTCGCACGCCGCTGGCCCGCATCACGCTGACCGCACCGAGTGAGGTGACGGTGGCGATCGAGGTCGTAGCCGCGGACGAGAAGGCGCAAAAACGCGCCTCACGTACAGTGTCGTTGGTTACCGTGCCGAGCGATGGCCGTCCCTTCGCGGTCGCGCTCGCCACCGATGAGTTGCTGCAAGCGAGTTGGTCCGAGCTCGAGCTACTGCCTCCAGAGGTGGAAACCCACGAGGCGCCTCCCCCGCCGCCGCCTCCACCTCCGCCTGCGCCCGTGGTAGAGGCGCCCAAGCTAACGTCGGTAACCGGCGCCGCGCTCGTCGATTGGTTCGTCGGCAAACAAGGATACGGGGGCGGAGAGCTGAGGTTCCGTCACACGCTCAGCGACAATCTGCGTTGGTCGATCGAGGGCGGACTCGGCGGAAGCCTCGGCAAACGCATCGATACCCAACACGGCACGGTGAAATCGAGCGCCGTGCTCGGCGCCGTTTGGCTGCGTTACGTCGCGCGATTCGTCGGCAACGGCCAGCTGGGAATCGCGGCCGGCACTCGTTCGGGCTATCACAACTTCACCGGCCGAGCCCTGACGCTTGGAAGCGACGACGGCTCGGTGAGCGCGCGCTCGGTGTCCGGCTGGGTGAGTTCGTTGATGGGCCGTTTCGACGCTCGCATTCCGCTGGGAGCCGCCGTGTTTTGTGATCTGGGAATCGAAGTGGGTGTCCCGCTGCGGAGCCTGCAAATCACCGACTCTGGCGCAATCGTGACGGGCGCGACCGGATTTCGTTTCACGCCCTCCGTGGGTGCGGGTCTACAATGGTGACGATGCTCGCGCGACGATTTGCATGGCTGACGCTAGTCCCGTTGGGCGGCTGCACGCAAACGGCAGAGGTGCTCACCAAACGCATCCACGACGACCAATCCCCCCCGCCACCATCGATCGACGCCGCTGTCGCACCACTGGACGCGGCAACGGGCCCGGCGTTCACCGACGGGACCAGACCACACGCCTCCAGCGACCCACGCACCACCGAACCCGAGTGGACACAGACTGACACCACCAGCAGCGACACCGATTCTCCCGAGACGCGGCTGCTGGAGGCGCCTCCCCTAGCCGTCGGCGCAGGTCACAACGCGACGTGCGCCATCCTCAACAACTCTCGGCTCAATCTGCTGTGGTGTATCGGTGAGACGGAAACCCAAGAAACGGACGGCAACGAAGACCCGAACGACCTCTCGCGTGGAGACTTCGTGCACGCGTCTGGCGGCGAACGTCACATGTGTGCGCTCGACACATTGGGTGAAGTGTTCTGCTGGGGAGACAACAGTAACGGACAGTTGGGGAACGACCAGGTCGGCTATTCGACGCAGCTACGACGGGTTAGGTTACCCCGAGCGGCAACCCAGATATCGTCGGGTGCTTCGCACGTCTGCGCGATCACGGACCAGGCGGACCTATACTGCTGGGGGAACAACGCCGAAGGTCAACTCGGGATCGGGAGCTTCGAGGAGGAAGACCGGCGTGATCTGTGGTGGGCAGAGCCGACGTTGGTCGGCATGGGGCCATGGATTGCGGTCGCTGCTGGCCATAGCCACACCTGCGGCGTGAGGTCGGACGGCACCCTTTCGTGCTGGGGTCGCAACGTGGAAGGGCAGGTCGGCAACCACGGGGTTACGCAGCTCACTGAGCCGACATTAGTGAACAGCGAACATAGCTGGCGAGAGGCAGTGGCTGGGGAGTCTCATAGTTGTGGTCTACGCACCGACGGGACACTCTGGTGCTGGGGTAGCAATTCGACGGAAAACGCCGGGTACCCGCTGGGTGTCGAGTCGTCTTGGCAGCTAGCCGAGCCCACCCAAGTTGGAGACCAGCGCTGGCAAGACTTGGCGACGAGTTCGTTCCACACCTGCGCAGTCACCGAAAACCGGGAGCTCTGGTGCTGGGGCCGTAATGACGAAGGACAGCTGGGCATGGGAGACACCGTCTCGAGAACGACGCCCACGTTCGTGCGCGACGATGTGTCTGGCGTCGCGACCGGCCGCTTCCACACTTGCATCGTCACGGGCATCGCCAACGACGTGATGTGCACCGGCAGCAACGAGTTCGGCCAGCTGGCGCTGCCCGACGACGCGCAGCACTCGACGTTCACCTCATTGACCGAAGAGTGGAGTCGCTACTTAGGCATCGAGCTCTGAAGTAACCGCCCGCGTTCACTCACGCGAAGTCGACGTACAACGCGACGAGCGCGTACACGGGCAACAGGAGGGCGACTGCCTTCAATGCATAAACGCCGAACGAGTCCGTCTCGTAACCCTGGCTTTCGGCGATCGCCTTGACCATGAAGTTCGGACCATTGCCGATGTACGTATTGGCGCCCATCAACACGGCGCCGGCACTGACTGCCAAGAGGTGGGCGTTGGGAACGCCGATCACTTCTGGCGCTAAGCCCAGCCCTTGCGCGGCAGCGAGAAACGCGAGGTAAGTCGGGGCATTGTCGAGGACGCTCGACAACGCGCCCGTCGCGAGAAAGAACTGCCACGGCTGCACGATGCCCAGTTGGGTAGCATGTTGGCGCAACAGCACGAGCGCCGGAACCATCGCGACGAAGATGCCGGCAAACACGATCGCTACCTCGACGATCGGCACGAAGGTAAACTGGTTCCGCAACCGCGCCTCGCGTGATCCCAGCCACAACGAAGCGACCGCCATCAGCACCATCACGAGTTCGCGCACCGGAGAGTTCAAGAACACCGCGCCCACCACCCCGAACAGCAACGCCACGTTGATCCAGCCCGTGAGACGTACGGGTTCGGCACGCCGCTCGTCGTCCCTCAACGCCTCGGGACTCTCCGCGCCGTAGGCGCGCAGGTCCACCACGTACAAGACGGCCAAGACGTAGCCCACGACCAACGCCCAAACGGGCAGCAGCCCGAGCGTCCAGAAGAAAGGCACACCTCGCAAATACCCGAGGAACAACGGCGGGTCTCCGAGAGGGGTCAACATGCCACCCACGTTGGAGACGAGCACGATGAAGAAGAATGGAAGGTGGCGCGTATTTCGACGCTCAGAGTTGGTTCTGAGCAGGAGCCGAATCATCACGACGCTTGCCCCGGTCGTGCCAATCACGTTTGCAAGGACGGCCCCGCTCGCCATCAGCCCGACGTTGGCCAGCGGGGTGGCTCGCAGATCTCCGGACACGTGAATGCCGCCTGCGACCACGAACAATGCCCCCAGCAGGCAGACGAACGACACGTATTCGAGCGCGGTGTGCTCCAACAGCGCCGGCGCCTCACGCCACAACCAAAACGCCACCGGGAGCGAAATCACCGAGGTGACGATCGCCTTGTTGCGGTTCGCCTCCCAGAAACGCGCCGCGAACAGAGGGAGTGTAGAGATTGACGCCAGGAGGAGCGCAAAAGGGATCAGCCAGAGCAGGCTTACATTCGGATCGTGCACGACGACGACGTCTTAGGCATCAGAGCCCATCCGCACAACCACACTCGGCACGCGGCGAATGATGTTCATTCCGGCTCATCGCTCCGCTTGGCATGTTCACCCTCGCGCCACGATTCGGGCAGTTCCCAGTCTCGTCGCGGCACCATGGGGGCTCCTACCGGTTTACCCATCGGCACTATTTCGACGTGAATACCCCCGATCTCGGCCTCGACGTTGGACTCGCAAAACTCGGAAATCTTGCTCAACATCGCGTTGGCGTGTTTCGCCTCGTTGGACACTACGACGAACGCCAACTCGGCGCGCTCGTGTTCGTCCAATGACCCCACCTCTGCTGCGGCCACGTTGAAGCGCGCACGCGTGCGCTCGAGCAGGCTCTTGACCACTGCGCGTTTGCCCTTGAGCGAGTCGTTCTCGGGCAGAAATAGGTGCACCCGACATACGCCGACGAACATCTGGTTGTGTGGCTGCTAATAATCCCCTTCAGCCAAGGGTTGAAACTTGGGCAAGGCCAAGTCGAGTTGCGGAATATTCGAAGTCCCGCCTTCAAGGTAGCGATATCGCGCCCAGTTGGCAACCACACGCTGGACATAGGTGCGCGTCTCCTCGTAGACGATGCGCGCCACGAAGATGTCCAGAGGCAGCGCACTTGCCGTCTGCAACCATCGATTCATGGCGCCCGGTCCGGCGTTGTACCCGCCCGCCGCCAACGCCAACCTGCCATCGAACTTCCGAAGCAACTTCCCAAGGTACGTCGCCCCCCAGTCGATGTTGTTGGCGGGAGTCAACAGGGCCGCCTTCGAATAAGCCACTCCGAGTTCCTTGGCGAGGCTTCGACCCGTGGGTTCGATGATCTGCATCAAACCATACGCCGCGGCGGGTGACTCGACCGATGGCTGAAAGGCGCTCTCTTGACGCATCACCGCATAGATCATCGCAGGTTCGACACCGCGGCGACGTCCCACTTCCTGCACCGTCGTTGCGTAGGGTGTTGGATACAGGCATTCCCACATCCAACGCGTGCCGGCGGCAATTTCCCGCTGCACGGCGCGTTCACGGATCACTTTCGCCCCGCGGCGATACCGCTCTTTGGCCGTCGCCAACTGGCCGAACGTGTTGCACGCCGCCTCCCCCGCCCGGGGCGCGTACGGCTCGAACACCATGCCATTGGCGAGCGCGAGTTCACCTTCCGCATCACCGTCGAGCCCGACGGCGATCAGTTCCTTCACCCGCGACGGTAACTGGACGTCGAGTGGCGGTAGACTCACGGCGTCTTCGGCCAACGCGGGTTGGAGCTCAGCCGGAACCGGCGCCTTCATTTCGCGCAAGCGCGCGGCTGCGGCCAATGCCGCAAACGACAATGGCCGTTCCGCGATCACGGCTTCGAATACTTGACGCGCTCGGACGACATCGCCGGCCTGAAGGTGAGCTACCCCCAAGAGCTCGTTGAATAGCGCCTTGTTGTTGGCCGATTCACTTCCGTCGGCCAGCGCCTGGAGCGCGGGCACAGCCTTTGGGTCAGCCAGAGCTAGGAGAGCGACGGCGCGTTCTTGGCGTGCTTGGCCGATGGCCGCCCGATGTTTCTTGGCTGACCCGTACTTCTGGAGATAACGATCGTACGCTTCGACCGCCTTCGCCCAATCTCCGAGGGAATACCATAACCTTGCAATCAGCTGTCTCGCCGTGGCCGCGAACCTGGAAGAGGGCTGCTTGCGGATCAACTCTTCATAGCGCGCGATGGCGAGCCGGTCTTGATGGGCTCGAGACAGCGCTCGGGCGGAATAGAACAGATCGGAGTCGACTTGGCTCGAGTCCGCGCGGGAGCACTCTTCGAACAGCGCCGCAGCCTTGTAGTAGTCCTGGCGTGACTGATAGTAGGCCCACGCCAGGTGGCGCTTCACACCCACGCGCGACGGCAATTCACCAGGCGCAGCGAGCAACGCCTTCTCTTCGTCGATCGCTGCCTGCAAATCTCCCGCTCGCGACAATGCCTCCAGCCGTTCGTAGCGCTGCGCTTTGGTGAGACGCTTAAGGCTCCCACTCTCGGTGAGCCGCGACATCGATGTGACGGCGTACTTCGACGTCGGGGCGTGCACCGCGATCCAGACATGTTCATCGAGAGCCTGAACCTCTTTACCGAGCGACGTCAGCAGCTCTGCACGAAGCGCGCGCCACTCTGCCTCGCGCGTCGCACCTTGCCCAGTGAACGGCGCCTTGACGCGTTCGAGAACGGCAAGCGCAGACGCTGGTTGCTGTGCCTTTTGCCAAGCCCGCACCGCACGCAGCTTGTCCTCCGCCGCAGGCCCGGCCTCGAAGAACCGCGCGGCGTCTGCGTAAGGCCCGATCTCGGCCTGCGCCACGGCGCGTAAACGCAAGATGTCTGGTCCAAACGCCGGGTACAGCGCTTCGAGACCGTTGAGCAGGTCTATCACCCGCTCGTACTCCCCATTTTCCGACGCGATACGCGCTCGCACGTACCGCAAGGCTGGCTCGGTGGGGTGTTCGTGCTGAGCGTCGAAGAGCCGCGCCGCATCCACCCAGCGTTGCTCCGCCACGGCTACCGCCCAATCGGGCCGAAGTGGCTTCACCGCGACGGGGGTCGCGCCGTTGACGACGGTAGCCGCGACGGGGGGGTCGCTCGCCGTCATTGTCTCACCGGGCAAATGCGCCGTCTTGCACCCGAACAAGAGCGCGCCAGCGAACACGAGGCGCTTCACCAGCCGCTGCTCCAGGTTACCCCTAACGAGATCCTGTGCAGCGGCAGTGCCGGGTCGACGCTTTGCGGCCGAAGCACCCAAAAGTCCGCTTGGTACGTTAGGCTCAGCGCCAACGACCGGTCCCACAGGTACTCGAACCCGGCGGCCCCTGAGGCCAGCCCCAAGACCACCGGCTCTCGCCAATCCACCAACGCGCCGGCTCCAACCCGCACGAACGGGATCCACCGAACCACGTCGAAACGGTACGCCAGCGCAGGCACGACCTCGGTAAGCAACGGCTTGGCGTCGCTCTGCAGCCAGACGCCACTCGCCTCCAACTGCAGCTCCCAATTGGACTCGAGACCATAGGCTCCTCGCAGACCGACGCTGGGCGAGACACGTGCGCGCGTCGAAGCGGCGGCGCCCAGCTCCACACCGACACGTGTTTCGCCGGGTACGGCATGAGCCTCGCCGGTGAACAGGGCAAAACCCAAGGTTGCTCCAGCGGCAAACCATCTACATCCAGATCGAACGCGAGGCGCGAGGCGAATGCGGTTGACGCTCGTGCGGAAACTCATCGCTCGCAATCTGCCCTCAATTTTGGCGCCTTCGCAAGCTGGTTGCGCTGTCGGCTGCAAACTCGGTGGGCTACGGCTCGCGCTCTCGGCGCCGTGGCGCTGCCGTGGCGGTTTCCCTGCGCACCACGCTCGTGGGCCTTCGGTGCTGCTCGGCGCGAGGGTGTCGGTCAAGCGATGCCGCGACCGTCAAAGCATGTTCACGGGGTCTACGTCGACGTGAACGCGGACGCGCCGGTCCAACGGCAGTTGCGCCACAGCACGAGCCACGTCGAACAACGGCTTGCGCTCCGGCGCGCGCACGACGCAACGGAAGCGATACCTATTGCGCAACTTGGCGATCGGCGCAGGGCTCGGCGGCATGACGGTGGCGCGCCCTTTCGCGACCTTTTCGGCCACGCGGGCGATGCGTTCTGCTTCTCGGAGCGCCAGGGTTTCGTCGAGCGCGTCGATCCGAATCATCAACATGCGCACGAACGGCGGGTAACCGGCTTCTTGACGGTCGGCGAGTTCTTGCCGAGCAAACGCCTGCACGTCGTGGGCGAGCGCGAACTTGACGGCGGGGTGCTCGGGATTGCGGGTCTGGATCAGCACCTTGCCGCGATCCTTGCCGCGCCCTGCGCGACCCGCCACTTGCACGAGCAGCTGAAAGGTGCGCTCCGAGGCCTGGTAGTCCGGCATCGACAAGGCAGCGTCAGCGTTCAGCACGCCGACCAGCGCGACGTCGGGCAAGTCGTGTCCCTTGGTTACCATTTGGGTCCCGACCAAGATGTCGATCTCACGGTCGCGCATCGCGTTCAAGATCCTTTCGCTCTTGAGCCCGGAGGCGACGTCTCGGTCGAGGCGCGCAATGCGCGCTTGCGGAAACGAATCCGCGAGCGCCTTCTCGACGCGTTCCGTGCCCGTACCTTCGAAGCTCAAGTGGCGGCTCTGACACTTGGCGCACGCGGCTTGCAGCGGAGCCGTGTAGTCGCAGTAGTGGCACCGCAAGTGTTCGCCCGAAGCACGGTGTACGGTGAGAGCCACGCTGCAGTTGGGGCACTCGACGACCGTTCCACACGCATCACAGACCAGGCTCGGCGCAAAGCCCCGGCGGTTGAGGAACAAGATGGCCTGCTTCTTCTCCTCCAAACAGCGCTCGAGAGCCCGATGTAGCGGCAACGTGAGCAGCTTGTCCCCACTCGGCCCCGGTCCAACGGTTCGGAGGTTCACCACTTCGACGTCGGGCAAAACCGCACCCTCTACGGCTCGCTCCGGCAAAGCGAGGTAGCGCATGTGAGCCTTCTTGACCAACGCCTGCGTCTGCAGCGATGGCGTCGCCGACCCCAACACGCACAACGCTCCGGTGCGGTGAGCCCTGAGCAGCGCCATGTCTCGGGCGTGGTAACGCACGCCCTCCTCTTGCTTGAAGGAGCCGTCGTGCTCTTCGTCGACGCAGATCAACCCGAGGTTCGTCACCGGCGCGAACAGCGCCGAACGCGCGCCGACCGCAATGCGCAGCTCCCCCGAGCGCAAGCGACGCCACATGGTCTGGCGTTCACCTTCAGACAATCCGGAATGCAACACCGCGATGCAATCGCCGAAGCGCGCTCGGAACCGCCCCACCAGCTGCGGAGTGAGCGCGATCTCCGGCACGAGCACGATCGAGGAGTAACCTCGGTTCATGGCTTCGCCTACCACGTGCAGGTATACTTCCGTCTTGCCGGACCCGGTCACTCCGTGCAGCAACGCCGGCGGCTTGTTCCCGGGTGGTAAGTCGAAGGTCCTCACGAGTTCGTCGACGGCGGCGCGCTGCGCTGGGTTGAGCGCTTTGGCGGTATCGCGGCTGATCGTGGCGTCGGAGAATGGGTCCCGTGTTTTCTGAACTCTAGTCACGCTGACGATGCCCAACTCCGTGAGCCGTTTGACGACGCCGCGCACGTTGCTGAAACGCTCCTCGAGGTCGGCGAGGCTGAGCTCGCCCTCCTCCAGCAAGCGCTCCGCGATTTGCTTGGCCTTGCCTCGGGGCCACTCGACTTGGCTCTCGCCACGCAACGCCTGCTCACCGACTGGAGTCAAGCCGACGACCTGGACGAGCCGCCCTACGGTGCCCACCTTGGCGTCGTCGAGCAGCTGCTTGGTGCCCGACTCGAGCGCTGCGGCGCGCTCGACGGCCGGCAACGCGAGCCGCATCACCTCACCCACCGGCGCCACGTAGTAACCCGCGAGCGCCACCAAAAAACCCAACAACTCCTCCGGAATCGCAGGTTCGTCATCCAGCACGGCGAGCACTGGCTTCACCTTGCTCACGTCGATGCCGCTCGGGGCTTCATTGCCCAAAGACAACACCACGCCGAGGATCTTGCGTCGGCCAAACTCGCACAACACCCGCACGCCTGGACGCACTTTTTCGCCCAAGGCCTCTGGTACGAGGTAGCTGAACGCTTGCCCCAACGGCACGGGCACGGCAATCAAGGCGAACATCGAGCTCTGTTTCGCAGTGTCCAGAAGCAGAGGCAAGAGCGGTTCGCTGCGAGGTACACTCACGCGAGCAGTAGTTCCTTGACACACTCGTAACCATGCCCTAGCCTCTCGTTTACTACATGTTCCCCGTCGTCCTCGCCCCTGCCGCAGTTTCGAGCGCCTCCAGCGCTTGCGTCAGGGCACGTCGTGCCGCCGCGCGTCGCGCGCATCGAGCGGCTGACGTTCAGGGCTGAAACAGATTCGATCTGTAGGCAGGGGACTCGCAAGGCCGCTCACCGGAGCGACCTTGCTGGCTGGGTTTGGTTCACATGGTCGCTCCTCAACAAACCGGAGACGAATCGTGACAATCAACGACCAAAACCTAATGACGTTAATCCCCAGACCACCGTGCGTGATGAGCCACGGTCAGGGCTCGTGGCTGTGGGACGAAACGGGCAAACGCTACTTGGACTTCATACAAGGCTGGGCAGTCAACGCCTTGGGCCACGCGCCCCCGGAGATCGCCGAAACCTTGGCTAAACAAGCGACGCTGCTGCTCACGGCCAGCCCTGCTTACCTCACGCGGCCGCTCCTCGAATTGTCTCACGAGCTGTGCGCGGCGACCGGGATGAGTCGCGTCTTCCTCACGAACAGCGGCGCGGAGTCCAACGACGCTGCGATCAAGTTGGCGCGCAAATGGGCCCAGACTCAACGCCCCGGATCGTACAGGCTCATCACTACACACGACAGCTTTCACGGCCGAACTCTGGCGTGTGTAGCCGCCAGCGGTAAACCCGGCTGGGAGCGCGCGTTCCCACCGATGCTGGAGGGGTTCGACAAGGTACCGTACGGTGACGTCGAGGCCGTCGCGAACGCCATCACCCCCGAGACGGCCGCCGTCATGGTCGAACCAATCCAAGGCGAAGCCGGCGTCGTGTTGCCGCCCCCGGGTTATCTCGCTGCGCTACGCGAACTCACGCGCCAACGAGGGATCTTGCTCGTCTTCGACGAGATCCAAACCGGGTTTGGACGCACCGGTCACTTTCTCCGCAGCCAGGCGGAGGGTGTGACGCCGGACATATTGACGCTCGGAAAGGGTCTAGGTGGCGGCGTGCCGGTGGCGGCGCTGCTCGCGCAGGAACACGCGGCGGCCTTCGTGCGCGGGGACCATGGGGGCACGTATACGGGCAACCCGCTGATGGCGAGCTGTGCCCTGCGAGTTTTGCGCACGGTCAACCAGCCCGAGTTTCTGGCCAACGTAGATGCACAAGGTGAACGGCTCGTCCAAACCCTGCAGACGCTGGCTTCCGACTCGACCGTACCAATCACCAACAATAGCGGCGCCGGCCTGCTCTGGGCGTTCGATCTTGGGCAGCCGATCGCAGAAGCAACCCGGGACAACGCGCTCGAACTCGGGCTGCTCGTGAACGCGCCGCGCCCGCACGTGATTCGTCTGATGCCACAACTGCGAGTCACGGCGGACGAAATTCAAACGTTGGGAGAACGGCTGCTCCTGGCTTTGCGACTGGCGGCTCGCGAACGTCCGGTGGGTCCGTAACCTCTTCGCTCACTGAACATCCCGAAAGCGGCTCGCAAACTTGGTCGCGACGGAAACCGCCGACGCAGAGTTCGGTTCACCGAACCGAGCTCTGCGTCATCGACGGTCCTCCGATCTCCGGTTGGACACACGAAAAGCGGCCGAGCGCCTTCACCCGATGGGCACAGCTCGCGCCACGGTCGTGCCGAACGACGCGACCGTGCAGCCCACTCGAGCGCGAGTCGGACGGCGTGTCTCGACGACAGTGTTTTTCTTCTGCGAATCGAGGTGTCGCGAGCGTCGACAGCGATCGTGTGGAACGGATTCCGTCCGGGCGCGAGCCGCGGGCTCACGACTGTAAATCCAACGCCCGGTAATCCATGATCGCCGGTTGCCGTTCACACCACGCGAGAGTTGCGCACGTTTTGGCTTGCTGTTCGCGACGCGGCGCGAAAGAAAAGCCCATGGCTCAAAAGGCTCGAATCGCGAAGGTGCCCGAGGCCGGAGGCAAGGCTGGCACTTGGACGGCAGTCACCGGCTACCTCGGCGTCGGTTTCGCCGGAACTCCCACGTCACAAGGCCTCCAGGTCAACGGCCCCAACGCGAACGTCCAGCTCTGCGTCGCGGACGCGGCGCTCCAACCCTCGAGCATCGAATGAACTCAGCACTCCTCACGTACCGCAATCCCTCGGCCTTCCGACGCCACGCCCCGCGCCTCGCGCGGTGGCTGAGTAGCGCCTTCGTCTGCGCACACTGTCTCACCGCATGTGGCTCAACGACTGCCCCCGAGGCTGCCTCGCAACAGCCCGACGACGGGACACGACCCGACTCTAGCGGAGCGGCGACCGATCCGAGCGCCGCACTATCGGCAGGTACGGACGCGACGAGTTCAGCAACCAACGGGGATGCTCGCTCGGACGCCAGCGACGCCCGCTCGACCGACGTCTCACCAACGACGCTGGGCCCCGGCTCGAGCGCGACGTCCAGCGACTCGATCGGCGCGGCAACCGCGAGTTCCTCCGACGCCAGCCACGGCGAGGAGTCGACGCGTGACGCAGGCAGCGCCGACCCCACCATGGTCGGCAGCTGCGAGACTCCAATCTCCGTGACGTGCGGCGCGCGTCTGCATCACGACACCGAGCTCAACGGCCAACCGAACCAAATGGGCGGCTACGCGTGCAGCGCTCGCGCCGAAAGCGGTCCGGAAACCATCTACCGGCTCGACGATGCAGAGAACTGCGCCGTCGTAGTTCGTCTCACAGCCGAAGCGGACCTGGACTTGTTCCGGCTCAGCGAGTGCAAGCCTCTTACAGGTGACCTTTGCTCGTCCACGCCGTGGGACATCGACGTCACCGAGCAGCTTCACTTCGTGGGAGGCGAATCGGGAACTTCGCTGATCGTGGTCGACGGCTACGCAGATGCCTCGGGCGCCTACACCTTGGAAGTCGACTGCGAATGCAATGGCGGGAGCGACGGCGGCGCGCTCTGACGCACCCTTCGCCTGCTATCGTTCACTCACGAGTACCAACAATTCCTCCAGGATGCGCTGCAACTCGCGCTTGACGCGACCGAGCGAGGCGGCATCGTTCCACCGCACGATGGGTTGGCGTCCGCAGACTCGAGCGCTCACCGCGCTCAACGTCGTGTGCAACGCGTCCAATCCCATCAGTCCACGGCCTTCACCTGCGACGATGGCGGTCGTCGCGACAGGCTTGCCCTCCAACTCGCCGCTGCCAATCAACCAATCGATGCCGTTTTTGAGCGGCCCGGGCAGACTGAAGCCGTACTCGGGGCACAAGATCAACAACGCGTCGTGTTCGCTCACTTGTTGCCGCCAGATGTACACTTCGGGGTGCTCTTCCGTCGCTTCCAGGTCCGGATTGAACAACGGCAGACACCCCAACTGTCGGTCCTCCGTTACCGTTACGCCCGCAGGCGCGAGCTCCGAAGCGAGCAAGATCGCCTCGCGGTTGAGTGACTGCGCACTCAGCGCCCCACACACTCCGAGCACCTTCATGGTTGGCAAATCCCAAATTTCGTATGAAACCACAAGCGCGGCCGTGACCTTTGCTGGTCACGCCACTTGGCGCGTAGCTTTACGCCCCGCAAGTTACTAACGGCTGGCACTTCTCTCGCAGCCGAGCTCGGGCCGAGCGATGGCGACTTCCCCCGCTCGACCGGACACTCCGCGGCGCGTAACGTGCGTCAGACTTACACGCTACTCGGAGCTCTGGCGACGAAGGTCCTCGGCGTGGGGCCGCGTCGTGCTCCACCCCCGCCGCGGCGATTCGAACCCCCAGGAGCCGGCCTACGTCGCAGGTGCCCGCCGGCGGTCGCTGAGGCGCGTCCCTGCAGCCCGATTTGGCTGCAATACAGCACTTGCGGTTGCGAAACCCGCCGACTATGGTCCCGCATCCCGCGCGAGTGGCGGAATTGGCAGACGCACCGGATTTAGGTTCCGGCGCCGCAAGGCGTGAAGGTTCGACCCCTTTCTCGCGCACAAAAGCCCAGCCTTTGGCTGGGCTTTTTCGCGCGAGAAACGGCTCAGGCGGTCGCTCTCGCTTCGCGCTCGCTCCTTCGCTCGACCCCTCACGGGGTACTCGCTTTCTGTTCGCGAGCCGTCGATTCCTCGAGCGCGATATCCCACCGCTTGACGGGCTTTTTCGCTCGACAAAGCGCTCAGGCGGTCGCTCTCGCTTCGCGCTCGCTCCTTCGCTCGACCCCTCACGGGG
>CBINDO010000072.1:0-30143 GCA_966249405.1 uncultured bacterium
ACAGCGGACAGCGGACAGCGGACAGCGGACAGCGGACAGCGGACAGCGGACAGCGAGCCTAGGTGTCGATGTTCGCGAACGACACTAGCGTCCTGGGGCGAAACCGCAGTGGCACGTGAAGGGAACCCGTCGCACGAACCGCCGTATCCGAACTCGCCAACGCTCGCGTGACAAGATTGCAACAAACGTGTATCAGAGCGCTAACAAAGCGCGTTCACCAATAACACTACATTCATCGCACCGAATTCGACCATGGGGGAGCATGGAAAGCAAAGCGCCAAAATGAAGGCGAATTCCGTGTGTCGCGGTGAAACGCGGGTGTCTACTTTGCGCCGTCGGCGCCCAACGTTTGTAACATTTGTGTGACGATCCCCACGTGGGCCTGGGCGAGTCTAGCGCAGATCAGTAGTCTCCTCGCCCACACAACCTCTACCAGGGCCTCTGTTATGAAGACTCCCGCCGCTCACGAATTTTCCCTAGTCGACCTGTTCACCAACCTCGCGAATTTCGGGGCTGAATGGGTGATGTATTTGCTCCTGGGGCTCGCCTTCCTGGCTCTCGTCATCGCATTCGAGCGTCAGTATCTCTTCTTCTCGACACGCATCGACGTGACCAAGACGGCGCGCAAGCTCGTTGGGTTGCTCGAGAAGAACGACCTCAAGGGAGCCCAAACCATGTTCAAAGACGGCAAAGCCATGGAATTCCGCGTGATGTCCGACGCGCTCTCCGTCTACAACAAGGGCGCCGAGTCCGTCGAGGAGATCGCTCAGGCTTCGATGATCCGCGAACGTCAACGGTACGAACGTTCACTGAGCTTCCTCGGCACGGTCGGTTCGAACGGCCCCTTCGTCGGCCTGCTCGGCACGGTCATCGGCGTCATCATCTCCTTCGGTGAGCTAGGCCGTAACCCGAAGGGTGGCCTCGAGGTGGTAGGCCCCGGCATCTCGGAAGCCTTGGTGGCGACTGCCGTTGGCCTCATCGTCGCCATCCCCGCGGTCGTGATCTTCAACCACTTCAAGGGTCTGCTCAAGTCACGACTGGGTAACGCCGAGTTCCTCACGCGAATCGTCGTTGCGCAGCTCAAGCAGCGCCCCACCGCTCAAGCCTTCGAACTCGAAGAAGCTGCAATCGCAGCAGAGGAATAAGCCATGGCCGCCTCCGTAGGTGATGATGACGATGGCATCAATGCCATCAACGTGACCCCACTCGTAGACATCATGCTCGTGCTGCTCGTGATCTTCATGGTCGCGTCGGCATACATCGTCAAGGATACGATCGAGGTCGAACTCCCGAAAGCCGCGACCGGCAGCGAATCGACCGACCTCACGCTCTCGCTCGTCCTCGACCGCGACAACCAGCTCTACCTCAATGGTTCGGTCGCGAGTGAGACCGAAATCGCAAAAGCCTGCCAAGACGCGGTGGCCAAGAACCCAGACGTTCAAGCCATCATCGCAGCCGACGAGGGTGTCCGTCACGGTCGCGTGATCCGCCTGATCGACTTGATCCGCATCAACGGTCTCACCAAGTTCGCCATCAACGTCAAAGCGCCGAAGCCAGAGACGGGGGGTTGAGCGCTCGAGCGCGCCCGACCACCTCGACAGTGTCCCACCGTCTTGACCCGAACCGATTCATTCGACCATGCTCAACGCGTTAGAAGAAGATCCAGATGAGCAAAACCGCTGGCGCCGACTAGGCACCGGTGCGCTCGTTGCTGCCGCCATCACGGGAGCAATGGTCTACGTCGCCAACACCTACGCGCCGGCGCGTGAACTCATGCAGCGCGTGGTAACGATGACGTTCCAAGCTCCGCCGCCAGTACAGGAGGACAAGCCGCTGCCGCCCTTGCCGCCGCCGCCTCCCCCCAAGCCGCAGCCGAAGAAGCAGGAAGCCAAGAAAGAAAAGCTGGCTCCCGCGCCCAAGCCCAACGCTACTCCGCAGCCTGCAGATCCGTCGCAAGTCGGCATGGACTCGCAGAGCTTCGCTGAGGGCGGCTCTGGTCCCGGCTTCCGCGTAGGTGGCAACCAAATGGGCGATCCCAACGTAGCGGTTGCTCCTGCTCCCAAACCCGCGCCCGTGGCGCCACCGCGGCCAGTGGCACGGCCCACCAAGTATCTGATGGCCAAACCGTTGGGCAAGGGAGCCGACGCGAGCTCGCTGTACAACAAACGCGCCCGCAAGCTGGGCCTGGCCGGGTTGATGTTGATCGAGCTAGACCTCGACGAGAAGGGGCACATTCGTTCGTCCAAGATCCGCAAAGGGATCGAGAGTCAGTTCGACCGCGAGGTGCTCGCGTCGATCCGGAGCTGGACGTTCGAGTCTCCTGGAAAAGTGGCGCCGGGCGAAGAAGTGGCAAGTGTGCGCTTGCTCCGCCTCCGCTTCGATCTGGCCGTCGACTGAGTAACTCGCGATTACGCACGCAAAAAAACGAAGACGGAGCGGTCACCACAAGGGCGCCGCTCCTTTTCTTTTGTGCTTTCCCTGGGTCAGCGCTGATGCGTCGGTATCCCCCTTCGACCGCCGGTCGATCTACGTACCAGCGCTGCAGACGCGCGAACGCGACGGCACCTGGCAACTCGGACGTGTCACTCGGGGTTCTTGCCGTCGACGAAGCGGTAGCCAACGCTGCGCACCGTCTCGATGCAAGCCCCGGCGTCCCCCAACTTCTCCCGAAGGCGTTTGATGTGCGTATCGACAGTGCGCGTCTCGACGTTGCCTTGAATGTTCCAAACTTGGTCGAGCAGTTGACGTCGCGAGAAAACGCGCCCTGGTCGGCCCATGAAGATCGTGAGGAGTTGGTACTCCGTGTGAGTGAGCGAGACCTCTTTGGCATGAGCAAACACACGATGCGCGGCAGTGTCGACGGAGATCCCACCTCCTTCCACGACGCTCACATCGTGACGCGGCGCCGGCGCGCGGCGTAACACGGCTTTGACACGCAGGATCAACTCACGAACGCTAAAGGGTTTGACGATGTAGTCGTCGGCACCCGTCTCCAAGCCGAGGAGGCGGTCTTGTTCGCCGCCGCGGGCGGTCACCATGATTACGGGCAGCTCGCAGAGCAGGCTATCTCCACGGATCTCTTGGCATACCTCGAGCCCTGATATGTCCGGCAACATCAGGTCCAGGATCACGCAGCTCAGAGGCTCCGTCCTCACCACCTTGAGGGCTCGAGCGCCGGTGGTTGCCGTAACGACCTCGAAGCCTTGCTTCCTCAGGTTGAACGTGACGATGGTACTCAAGTCGACGTCGTCTTCTGCAATGAGCACTTTGGCCATGTGGGGCCCCGACGTTACAGTCTTTGAGTTACACTCCTGTGACAAGTTACTCCAATCCGACCCAATTTTTCCCCGTTGTCACATTCGCGCTGGCGAGGGTCGTGCAAGGCCGAGTAGCTGCCGAATGTTTCGACGAGTTTGCCGCGCCCACGCGCCCGTTAACCAACGCTTATCGCCAGATCGGCCGGGGCGGGCTCGCGTTCCAACCGACTTCCTTCACTAATCACGAGCCTATTGCCTCGCCAAGTCAGCGTGCGCTTGACGCCCCCAACCGCCCATACGCCAAGCGCGAAGAAGTCCTTCACCGGCGAGAGCAGGCACCACCACCACGCGGCACGCGTCTCACTCAGCGTGCGAAGCAAGGTCACGTCGCAAGCGAACCGTACAGCAACGCAAAGCAGACCAATGTGGAGCACGAGGTCCATCCCCAACGACCACGACAACACCGCGCCG
Source organism: uncultured bacterium (assembly GCA_966249405.1). Taxonomy (GTDB): domain Bacteria; phylum Myxococcota_A; class Polyangia; order Polyangiales; family Polyangiaceae; genus SZUA-265. Next base: position 3,729 of record CBINDO010000072.1, read on the forward strand.
ACGATGAGAAGCGGCGCAGGGTAGAGCAGCGGCTCCAAGGCGAACGCACTCAGCGATACGCGACGGCGCATCTGAGCCCACCGCAAGTGCCGATTGAGCAACTGCTGATATCCCCACTCGGGCAACGGCACCGGCACCGGGTCGGGCGCCAACTCGACGCGCAGACCGGCTCGTGAGAACTGGCTACCCATGACGTAGTCTTCGGCGAGCACGTTGCGAACCTGAGCGAAGCCTCCCAGACGGTTCCAGTCCGAGACACGGAACAGCATCGATTTGCCGACGACGCACGCGTGGCCGACGAAGTGTCTGGCAAACAACGTCGCGCGGGCAACGAACGTCACGAGCTGCAAAACCTCGAGCACGGCTGCCAGCGTGCCGGGCGTCTCACCCAGCACGATGTTCGTGACCAGGCCGACCCCCGGCTCGTTCAAACGTTGACCCAAGTTCGTCAAGTAACCCGGGCGAACGCGCACGTTGGAGTCCGAAATGAGGACGGCGTCGTACCTTGCCTCTTTGGTCAAGGCCTCCAAGATGCTGACCTTGGGGTTGAGACCGGTTTGGTTCGGACAGATGATGACACGCACCGGCACCTGAGCTTCCTTGGCGACTCGCCGAGCGACGTCCAAAGCTGGATCGTCCGGGCTCTCGGCTCCAACCAGCACCTCGAACTCAGGGTACTGCTGTGACACCAAAGCGTCGAAATTCTCGCGAAGGCCAGCTTCGAAGCCCTTTACGGGACGCAACACGGATATGGCCGGCAGCCCACGGTCGCTCGTTGCCAAACTCGAAGCCCCTGCGTGCCGTCTTCGCTCGGCAAGCGACCATCGTCTCACCGCCCAATCCGAGAGCAGTGTGACCGCAGTGCCCACGCCCCCTATCGCCACTAGAACAACCGCCAAAGCCCCGCTGATCGTGTTCAGACCGGTATCCACGGGTCGAGTTTACAGGCCAAGAATGACACCCAGGTGCCAAGCAGGGGCCAACATCGTGACACTCGCGCTACGCGTGAACGTCTGCGCAATAGTGCCACGCCGCTCGAGCTCAATAGCCGTAGTTCACGGCGTAGGCGCCCAAGCGCGTATCCATGCTCAAAAAGCTCAAGCGCCCCTCGTTGCACGAGCCACTGTTGAGAAAGAGGCGCGAACCGTGTTCCGTCTTGGCGGCCATGTGGGTGTGACCAGTGACCACCACCTCAGCGTGCTGGCGAGCGGCCATTCCGACAGCCCAGCGTTGAAAAGGGCACTCCAGCCCATTCGGTAACAGGGCCCCTCGGGCATGGTCGAGCTCTGCGCACAGCCGGTAGAGAGCCTCGAGACCGCACCTTCGGATCCAGCCGCCAAGCCACACGCAGATATCCGCGAGCCAGACGCGCTTTTGGTAGAGGCTGTCACCCTGATGGCCATGCGTGAACAGCAGCCGAACGCCGTCCGCCTCGATGGTCAACTGGTCGGGAGCCCCGAGCGAAGCCCCCGCGATCAAGTCGTGATTGCCGTGAACGTAGTGGTAGCAGCTGCGTTCGAAACGCCGTGCGATCTCTGGGTGCGCATTGCGTGCAGCCTGCAGCTCGGCTTCGACGTTGCCAAAGCGCCGTGCGTGCAGCGTTTCCCAGATGTCCCCCAACAGTACGACTCGCTCGAAGTTGCGTTCGAGGAACGTCAGGAAGTTCAGAAACTCGCCGTCGTCGTGACCAAACCCGTCCGCCCTATCGCCAACGCCGAGATGCAAGTCCGAGATTACCGCGATCTTCATGGATACAACCTTGTTCTTTCGTTCAGTTGCACCTATTCCCCGCACGTGACAGGGTCGTGACCAGCCCGCAACGAAACGACGGCAGCTGAACAGATTTGCGCTTTGCGCTGTTCTTGCCTCGGGATGTTCATCATGCAGCCACAGTCCTGGCACAGCCGTTTAGTGCCACGATGTCGCACACGCGCTGTCGAACGGGCGCGTGCGCCGCACGACGTTACTGCTCGCGGTGCGTTCTCCGGAGGCCGCTAACGAAGGCACCGAAGACCAGAAGCAGCACGGCTATCCCGCCCGCCCCCCAGCGTGGCAGAGGCACGGCATTGGGTCCCTCGATATCCACGATGATGGGGTCGTGGTCCGCGGAGCGGAAGGCGTTTGCTTGGAACAAATACGCGGGGTTGAACTCCTGATTGTAGTCCAAGATGCGCGGTTCGTCGGCGTTGATGTGCCACTCGGTGACCCTGCCGACCTTGCTCGCCAATTGTGCCGTAGCGAGCGCGTGGTCGAGGTAGCCAGACTGCCCGCCAAAGACGTAAGAATAAGCACCGCTACCCAAGGAGCTGTCCACCAAGTTGACGTACCCGGACCCCTCGAACGCAGCGATGGGTTGCTCTTTGGCGTAGGCGTTGAGATCCCCGATCACGAGAAAGTCGGCATCGCCGCTGTTCGTGGGGTCCGTCGCCAGCCATTGGATCTCCGCCTGGGCCGCGGCGAGGCGCGTGAGATTGCAGTTCCCCTGCAGGTCTCCGGTGTCTGGGTCACCGGCACATGCCGAACCTTGGCTCTTCATGTGGTTGACGGCGACGGTCAACACCTCTCCCGAGCCCAGGTGGCGAAACGTCTGCGCGAGCACGGGGCGATTGAGGGTGTCCACGAAATTCGGGTCGACGCTGGAGTCGAGGATGGCGTGATCGCCCAGCAGCTCGACGCTGCTCGCCTTGTAAATCAAGCCGACCTTGATCGCGTCCGTTCCAATGGTACCGGTGTCGACGTATTGGTACTGCGAGCTTCCCAGGAGCACGTTGAGTCCAGCGACGAGGTCGGCGATCGCTGCGCTCGCGTTGTTCTCCAACTCGACGAGGCCGACGACGTCGGCGTCAATCGAGGATAATGCGGCCAGGATCTTCTGACGCTGACGACCGAATTCGGTCGCCGTGTTCGCCCCGCGGCAGTCCAGGTTCGACGAGGGGCCGCAAATTGCGGCTCCCGTATCCAATGTCGTGAAGTAGTTGAGCACGTTGAAGGCCGCGACGCGGAGTCCGCCGGGCAGTGGTTGCGGCACTGGTGGTCTCGGATTATCACGATTGAACACCACGGGTGCGGTAGGATGAACCTCGTAGTTGCCGAACGAGTAGCCCAACACGCCTGTGACCGCGGTCGTCGTGTCTCCGATTCGGAGCGTGCCCTCGGTGCCCAAGTACGGGGGCGTTGCAGGGTTCTGCACCGAGCTGCCGTCGTCCAGCTGGATCGAAGCCAAGCGGTTCTGCGCCTGCGTCGCCAGCGCGGCCGCACCTGGCGCTGAGATGCTCGTCGGTTGCATCAACCGACCACTGGCTGACAACAACACCTCACCATAACGACCCAAGTCATAGGTTTCGGAGACAGTCAGCGGCTGATTCAATGACACCAGCATGCCTTCGAACCTCTCGAGTTCGAGCGTCGAGGTTACCGGCAGATTGACTACGGTCTGCGGCACCGCTGCGCTGCCGCAGACCAGCACGTCAGTGAGCTCTGAGAGCTCCGTCAGTTCGAAGTATTCGCTCACGGTGCCGGTGATTCGAACTACGTCCCCGGCCACGACATCGACCGCCCCCGCTGGATCGAACACGAAGAGCCCCTCGGACGTCAGCGGATCGGCGTCGGCGTCATCCGGTTCTTCCTGCACGAAGAAGCCCGTCAACCCGTCACTTCCTTGGAAATCACCGACTACCACGCCCTCGACCGTTACCTCGTCGCCGACACTCAGGCTGCTCGAGCCAGTTCCTTGTATGGCGTGGATCGGCGTTGCCGGTGCGCCGCACCCCGTCCCGCCCAACGTCGCGAACGCCGCGACGTAGTCTTCCGTCATGGCGTCGACGGGTACGTCGAGATCGGTGACGTCGGCGGAGAACACGGTGAGTACACAGGACTCGCCAGGCAATAGTGCTCCCACTACGTCGATGGTAAAAGTTACTGGCCCGCCGCTGGTGTTCACCACGTGGACACCAGTGGGTTCACACGAGACCTCCGCCCAGGCGCCGACGACGTCGACCGCCTCACTGAACGTCACCGAGAACTGGCCGTCGAGCGGTACATCGAGGGCACCGGGGGCCGGGAAGCTGGTCACGACGCTCGGCGCCGTATCGAGCGCAAAGGCAGTAACCGTGATGTCGTCCACCGCCAAGCCGTCGTCGGCGCCGGACGCGTCGAAGTCGTTCCAGCGAAACCAAACCGTCGCGCCGGGTGCCACGCTGATGGGCAAGGTCGCTTGCCGTTGGCCCCGGTACGCCGGGTCATCGCCGAGTTTTGCCCCGAGGGTTTCGTTGAAAGCCGGCGTCGAGAAGTCGAGCGCGTCGACGTCGGTCCAATTGCCGGTAGCGAGGCTCGAGGCGTCCAGGCTGTATTGAAAGTCCAACCGGTCTTGACGGCCCGCCGTACCGAGCCGCCACTGTTCACCCCAATAGGCGACCTCCAACGACGTGAGCGTCGAACCGGTGGCATTCAGGAAGACCGCCCCAATCGTCGGGGCCAGGTTTCCGCTGCGCAGCATGCCAAACGCTCGTTCGCTCGTCGCACCCACCCCAAAGCTGTAGGTGTTGCCAGTGTTGGAGCTCCCCGTGCCTGCAGCATAGGAGTCGTTGGCGTTGGCGCCGCCTTCGAGCAAGAACCAACCCAACGGCAAGACGTTGGATGTCCCAGAGGCGGCCAGCCCGACGAAGGATTCAGTGATCGGCAGCCCCTCATCCGTGATGACCGCTTGCGCGGAGGCCGCTTCGAGTTCTCCGAAGCCCGCCCAACTAGCAACCCCGACAAAGAGGCAAAGGAAGTCGACGCAGGGTCGCGAGCGCTTGGATGTCTTCGAACGTTGAAATCGGATCACGGGCACACCTCGGCTTGCCAGGGTGCCGGACGCCCGTGGCACGCCTGCCACGCACCAGTGAATGTTGTGCAACGATCGTGGGGGCGGTCGGTGCGCTGCGAGAAAAACGGCCCTCTTTCAGCGTTGGCGCTGCAAGGAGTCGACGCCGAACCAAGTCACCCACGCCATGACGTAAGCCATGAGCACGCCACCAGTCGACCACATGACGACGTGGACGAGGAGGGGGGTGGCTTCGTCCACGAGTGGTCCAGGCAAAAAACTCAACGGCAAAGCGAGCGCCCATGCCAACCCGGTCCAACCAACCCAAGCCTGGGCATTGGGGACGAGTCGGCGCAGCAGCAACCATTGAGCACCACCGATCGCAAACAGCATCGCGGCTCCACCGAGGCTCACCATCAACCACCGCGTGCCGCTCAACAGGCCAGGCGCCGCCAGACTGGACATCAAGGTGAACACGCCGGCCCACACACCCCCTGCCGCCAGGCTGGTGAGCCCGACGTAACGCCACTTGCTCACCTTCCACGGCAATACCAACGTTTGGCCGTAGCCGAGCAGCGCACCCTCCGCGCAGCCAGCCGCAACCATCAGCCAACCAATGGGTTGCCGCTCGGTCGACCAGTGAGTACTCAGAATGCCGGTCAGGGCTGGTGCCAGGTAACCAAGGCTCTCGGCGGCTGTGACGAGGGCGACCCAACGTTGGCGCAGCGTCCCCCGACGTCGAATCGACACGAGCGCCAGGGCAACCAACGACAAGCCCAATCCGCCGTACAAGACTTGAAGCCACGAGAATTCCTGGAGCAAGGCGACCTCACAGCCGATCCAAGCGGTCAGCGTGCCTCCCGCAAACAGCGTCGCGTCCGTCGCCCATCCACTGACGCGCGCGGTCGCAATGGCGCTCCAGAGGCTGGAGCCCCCGACCACGCCGCCCAACAACAGCCCTGGGACCAGAAACGTCTCGAAGGGCGTGCCCTCCAGCAGAGTCAACGGCACGTATGCGTTGCCGCGACTCCAGACCAACATTTCCAACCCGCCAGCGATCGAGGAAATGGCGACGAACGCCGCCAACCAACAACTCCATACTCGCAAGCGGTCGCGAGGCGCCGTCTCCGAGAATGCAAGGTTTGCACGTTCGACGAGTGTGGTGGTGGGCATACGGCTCGCCATGCAGGACGAGTGCCAAAGCAGCCGTTGGGCGCAAACTCACGCGCAGGCATTGACCTGCGTCGCCAAACGGGGCTCGTCACGCGCTGTGTGGTAGTCCCGTGCGCGTGCTCGCGTCGTCGCTGACCCCTGAAGCGCCGATTCCAGAAACTCGTCGACCGCGCGCAGGATCGTTGCGTTGCCCGGCGCTCCCAGCGTGAGCAACGCACGCTCGAAGCTTGGGCGCTGTTGGAGGAAGGCCTCGAGCACGCGATGAGTCAGTGCACGGTGTGAACAACCGAGACCGCCGCCGCTGAGGTTCAAAAGCGCGGCATTGACATGCTGCTCCGGGTTACCGGGCTCCGGGAACGCGAGTACGGGTTTGCCCAGGTGGAACGCCTCGCCGATGAGCTGGTTACCGGCAGTCGAAACGACGGCGCTGCAGCCGGAAAGGCGCTCCGAAAACTCGCGATCCGAAGCTTTGCAATATCGAATGTTGCCGCGACTCGGACGTTCGCCCAGGCCATACAGGAAGACCGGGATTGGACTTCGCATCAACGTGCGTTCGACTTCGAGCGGGCAGCTGCGACGAACGTAGGCCACGAGGTACGGCTCACGGCGCCGCCCGAGGGTGAGCAGACTATCACGGATGGTCACGCCCGCGAGCTTCACATGATCGAAACCGGGTTTGGCCGGCGGCAGGAAGAAACCGGAAACCACCAAATGGTGAGGAGTGCCATGGGTGATGTCGATGACTCGCCTCATCACTTCAGCCCCAAGCCGCACGTGTGACGGAGTCTCATCGAAACGACATACCTGCAAGAACCGCTGGTGGTCGACACTCAAGGAAGGAGCTCCGGCCAGCTCGGCAGCGCGTATCGTGATTGGCTCGAAGTCGCTGACGACGATCGACGGCCGTCGCGCCAGCTCGGCGGCCAGCGTCCGAACGACGCCATCGACCTGCGCGGCCGTCCGGTACGCCGACAACAGCGTTGCCCCGATCGAAAGCCGCGAGAGCGCATTGTATTCGAACCGATAACCTGGGACCTGGCGGACTTCGACCCCGACTTTGGCGAAACGCGCGCGAACCAACTCGGTCGCCTGCCCCGAGGTGAGCACGACCACACGGGTGCGCTGACACAAGTGCTCCAGGATAGGCGCCGCACGACGTGCGTGACCCAGCCCTTCACCCGCCAAGCCGTAATACACGGTGGGCATGTCTGCAGACGTCGACCTACGCCCCGCCCACGCAGACTCGGCCGTGACTGGTAAACCAACGACAGCGACCATGGGCCGTAGTGTGCGTGCGTAGTTTGGCTTCTCGGCGACAAGTGCGTGCCATGGTTGTGACCACGGCGCGTGACGATTGGGTGGCCTTGCAACGACGGCTTGCACACTGCGGCGACCGCATGCCAAGTGGGCGCGATGCACGGACGGTTTACGCGATGGATTACCTGTGACGTGCTCCGCCTCGGGCGCACGCCCGTCGTGGTGCCGCTCTGCTACGCGGTCTTGGGACTGTGTGCCAGCGCTGCCGAGAAGTTCGAGGTCTTTCCGTTCTTTTCGTGGTTCCTGTTTGCGGTCACTCCAAACCAGATCATTCAGTACGAGCTGACCCCCTCACCTCAGCTCAGCGCGCTGGGCACACTTCACGTCGTCGACTTGCACGTCCTGGTCCAACGGTTCGGGCGCGCCTTGGAAACGAAAGACCGAGACGCCGAGCAACTTCGGCGGCGTCTCGAATCCAACTTTTTTGTCTCACCGTGTGACTACGTCGTGACTCGCACGGAGTTCGACCCGATCGCTCGATGGCTCGACGGCACGATTGAGTCGAGGCAAAGGGTTGCAGAGTTTCCGTGTCTCGAGGGACCTTGAGCGCTACGAGTGATGACGCGCACCGCGCCATCGAGCGCGCCTCCTTGATCTTGCGGCTGGCCCTCGTCTTTCCGGCGTATTGGATCGTGTCCCAAGCCGTACACTGGCGAGAGTTTACGCTTCGCGAAGCGCCCGACGCATTGTGGCCGGTGGCTTGGGCAACCAACTTCGAACCGCACGTCGTCAGCGCGGCGGCGACGGTCGGTTCGGTGCTCGGGCTGGTCGCGCTCGCGGTGATGCCTCAGTTTCGTTGGGCGCGCGTAGCCGGTGCGGTAGCGTTGACCGAGTATCTGAGTTTGCGCTTTTCGCTCGGCAAGATCCATCACTTGATGCACGGCTGGCTGATGGTCCTTTGGGTGTGCTGTTGGCTGCCACGAAACTGGACCGCGCCGGAGGTGTTGAACGCTGATGGCCACCGGAAGGTCCTCGTCTGTTTTCACACTTGTCAGCTCCTCGTGGCGGCCACCTATACCCTCTCTGGGGTCGGGAAGGTGTTGGGAGTGATCTACCAATGGTCGCTCGGGCAGGTGACGTTGCTCAACGTCGACTCGCTCAGTAGGCACACGGCAGCTCGCTTGCTGGAAACGCCTACGCCCTCGGTTCTGGGTGCTTGGGTTGTACGTCATGGGCAATGGCTCTGGCCCGGCGCGCTCGGTATCCTGTTTCTGCAACTTGCGGCGTTCTGGATGGCGCGACGCCCGGGCCTCCACGGGCCCTTGGGCGCTCTGCTCATCGTGTTTCACGCGTTGACGACGCTGGTCATGGGCATCGACTTTGCACCGGCGGTGATGTTGTGCGGCGCGCTGTACCTCGCCTCCCCCTTTCACGACAACGTTGCCCGCGCGTCGCTAGACCGCCACGAACGGGGCTCACCATGACCCAGAGTTCTGCAATGTAGCAGTCCCACCGGCTGATAGTTTGCCGTACGACTAGCGATTCGAACACCCCTCACGACTTGGGCGGCTCGAATCGCGGTAAGGCCAACACAGCCGAACCGTGGATTCGAGATCACTTCCTCCTGGGTGGACAGGCCGTGGACACGTTCTGTCTCACCCGATTTTTGTCTCACGACCGAGAAGTTGGGCAAGCGCCATGGCGTAGTTGGCGTGGCTGGCCATCGATCGGCGACGTCCTCCAACCCAAGGGGAAGCGTCCCAGTTGAAAAACCTGGGGTGATCCACCGCAACCGGTCCAGCCCCGCACGCGCTTCCACCGGTGACCGCAGAGAAGGCCTTCGACAACACTACATCATTGGGACAGTACACGTTGTGCACTCGGCCTTCCACGCGCGAGAGCACCATCTGCCACTCGGAGTGGCAACTGTCCGTTGCCAGCGCGGCTCCCAACAACCAGGCGGATCTCACCTTGCCCGGCTGCAGCAATGGAGAGCCGAGCGCGTGGAAGACGAGGGCCGCCCCTGCAGAGGCCCCGACCACGTGCACCCTCGCGTGATTGAGCCGGCTCAAACTCGCCGACAACGCATACCTCCCGGCGCGACGGGCACGCGCCGCGGTGGCATGCCAATCCCTATACCGCCACACATTGGCCGTGAATCGCCAAGGAGAGGATGCGTCCCAAACGAATTCGTAGACCTCGCCACGAAATCCGGCGCCCCGGATGGCCGAAAGCCAACGCTCCCGCTGCCTACCGCGCTGCCGGTTCAGATAACCTCGCACCAACACGACGGCTTCGTCCGGCATCCCTGACTCCGTGAGCACCAGTTCCCCGGGCCGACCGAATCCTTTGACGACACCGTCTGCGAAAGAAAGACAGCTTGAGCTCACGACCGAGCCCAAAGCCTAGCACGCCGTCACACGTTCGGCACGACGCCATGCGGTCGGCACGCCCGCATCAACCGCCGCCCCATGTCCGTGACGCGTCGGCGAGCAACATCTCACGCTCGGCGGCGTCGCGCGGGACCCACGTGCGATGCGACACGACAGCGCGCGAAAGGAAGTCGAACAAGGTCTTGTGGCGACGCTGAACCCGCTCCAATCGATGTGGCTTGACGGGGTGGAACAACCCGACGCGAGTCAGAAGCTGGCGAGGGTTCTTGCGGTACCACGCGTTGGAGCTCATCTCCAAGGTCAATGGCAGCCACGTTCCTTTTGGCGCGGTGGCCGCGTACGCGTCGTAGAGGTAGTCCCAAAGGTCACCATGTGTGGTGTAGTTCAGCGACTGCGGCTCTACGGTGTACACGTGGTTTTCGTGCGCCGTCTCCAAGAGTTGACGCAGAGCCCACACGTCGGGAGTCCCGTCGAACAACTGCTTCGTGCGTGCATACGGAAACCAAATCCGGTCACCCGCCAAGAAGCCAGAGTGCACGTCGAGGCTGATCGCCATCTCGCTGGGGAACACCTCGCGCCGGACGAACTCACAAAGCAGCTCAGACTCGAGCTCCAACTTGCTAGCCCTACCGCGAAACCAAGGTAACAGGGGCGTCAACCTCTGACCACGATGTAGCTCGAACCAACGGCTGTGTTCGTCGGCGTCCACGGGAGCGTTACGCATCAAATCGACGCCGCGACCGTTCGATCGCAGCCCTTCCGCAACGCCGACGGGGTTTACCAACGGCACAAACAAGAGCCGCATTCGCGTCAGCAGCTCACGCAGCACGTGATCCCAGCTCAGCGAGCTCCGCAACCCTCGCAGGTAGGAGATCAAGATCTGAGTGCCGACGCGCTCCAAGCCGTGAACACCGCCAGTATAAAGGAGCGTTGGAAGGGCTGGGTCCTCGGGCCCGAGCAGCACGGCGTATATCGGAAACAGCTCGCGCCCGTGCTGCACCTTGCCCAGGGTTTGGGTCCGCGCGCCGGGGAAACTGGCTAGCAGGTGCTCGAGGGCGGCGAGTTCCGGCAAACGTTCACTGAAGGACTTCGTGGGCATCGTTCGATGAGTGAAGAAAGGTTGTAGCCGCATCCCTGACGCCGTACAGCCGAAACCCGACAGCTCTGTCTCGAAGGTTCACACAGTCGTCACGTCGCCGTTCCGGCGGTGTCACGGTCGTCTGCGATGCTCCTCGGATGCTCCACAGCGTTCGGTATTTGCAAAGTCAGTGGAATGCTCGCTCGCCCGAGCTGAGCTTGAAGGACCTGGTCGACCTGCTACGTCCTGCAAGTCCGGTTGCAGCAATCGAGCGCGCGCGTCGCCACTATCAAGCCTGCCGCTTCCAGTGCTTCGTGAAAGGGGTCGCTGTCGCGGTAGATGGTCCGCTGCCGAGCACTGGGGCGTTGTTCCTCGGAACCGCCGATGCTCCGGACTTCGTCGTGGGAAGTGTTCGCCCGTGCCTAGTGTTGCCAGGGGAGCAGGCTGGTTCGGAGCTGGACACTGTGTCGACCGAGAGCGTCGAGCTCGAGGTGTTAGGAGCGCTACAGGCCGGCCTTGCCGTTTACTCGAAGAAGACACCTGCTCGAGCCCGGTTGACGGAACGGCTCCGCGAGCTCGCACGCGAGCACCGCTTCCCGGTATTCGATGTGACACTGCAGGGCGACGTGGCCAAAGATGCCCAGCGCCCGCTCGCCTTGCGCGAGGTGGTTGTTCGTTTGACCCCGAACATGCCTGCCGCCGCTTCGGGCGCAAGAACTCACGGCGTTCACTGACCGGTCCGAGCAGGGTTTGCGAGTCGACACGGAGCCGCCAACCAGGGCCCCGCTACCAAGCGTTCGCTGTGCGGGCTCGACCTGAGAGGTCGAGCCCGCTCGTTTTCACGCTTCGCTATTAGTGGTGGAGTCGTTGCGCGTGGGTTTTCGCGCAGGCGACACGGGCAACCCATGCGCACGTTTGAACGTCGCATGAGCTTCTGGACCCATGAACAGATTCAGGAGGCGCTCTTCGGTTTGCAGCAAGTCGACCGTGACCAGGCCGTCCAGGGCGTTGCCGAAATCCGGGTCGACGCTGAACGCAAGAAACCGCCCGCCGAGTTTGATGTACTCCTTCACCAGGGTGGGTAGACCCTTGCCGTCGGGCTCGAGCTCGGAGACGCGCGCGTTGAGATGCTGGACACTCAGCAACTCACTCGGGGCTTGGCTGTCGAAGCCGCGCAGCGGAAGAACGTAGTTCGCCCACTCGTGTCGGAACGGGCCATTCATGAGCTGCGACGCGATCAGGCAGCGCGACTGTTCGCGATACAGCGACGACACGCTCACGGGTCCGAACAGCCGATGATATTGAGGCTCCGTGGCGACGATCTGGCCAATCCCGCGCCACAAGAACGCCAGCACCCGGCTGTATCGTTGGTAGCTCTGGTCGACGAAAGAACGTCCCATCTCCAGAGCTGGGCACATGAAGCGCAAGAAGTTGGTGTCGAAGTGAAAGAGGCTATCGGTGTACAACCCGCCGCGGCCCTGTTCGCGCAGGATGACGTCGGTCTTTCCGAGACGATAGGCCCCCAAAACTCGCTTGAGCTCCTTTTCCCAAACGAAGAGATGCAGATACCAATCGTCGTAGACGTCGAGATCGCGCGCTTTTCCGGTACCTTCACCGACTTGCCGAAAGTTGATCTCTCGCAACCTCCCGATCTCGCGAACCACGGTCGGGGCTTGCTTCTGAAATGCCCAAACGACCTGATATGAACCAGAGCAATACAAAGTTTGTGACGCCGGCAACGCGTCGACTTCTGACGCCAATTGCTCGGGGTCTTCTGCACTCGCCACGTCTGGGATCCTGAACTGTTGTTCCATACTCGGAGACTCTCCTTGGTTCTCCGGCATGTGCCGTTACCCTGTGACAGCTCCAAGGCGCCTCGTTTACAGACTGGCAACGGTGTCTTTTTTAACCGTCCCGTCACGCGAGGTTCGCCGAATTGCCTTGCTAGCGTGACCTATTGTCACCCTAACGTAACGTCAACGCTGCAGAGCAACACATGAACACCCAAATACGCACTCCCCAGTTCATCGGCACGGCGCGCCAAAACAAGTTGCCGCATTGGGCAAGGCTCGCGCTGCGTGCGCCCGTGGTCTTCGGCATCGTGTGCGGAGCAATGCTGGAACCGCTACTGCGCGGCCAAGATACCAATCGAACACCTCACACCGTCGCTAAGTGGACGAAGCGCCTGCTCGAGCTCGCCAACGTGGAGCTGACGTTGGAGGGCTCGGTTCCTCACGGCCCAGGCCTGTTCGTATCGAATCACCGATCATATCTAGACATCTTGGTCGTCTTGGCGCACCTGCCCGTCACGTTTCTCTGCAAAAAAGAAGTCCGGAGATGGCCGTTGATCGGTCGAGTCGCGGAGAAGATGGGAGTGGTGTTTGTGGATCGGAGTAACGCTTCCAGCCGCCTCGCTTCCTTGGCGCTGGTCAGCGCAACCGTCATCGAGGGAAATCGTGTCGTTGCTTTTCCCGAAGGGACCACCACACGTGGGCCAGGCATGCGGTCGACGTATCCGGGCTTGTTCCGCGAAGCAGATCGGCAAGGCTTCGCGATCTTCCCCATGGTCATAGAGTACGCCGATCCCGACGATGCTTGGGTTGATGACGACACCCTGATCCGTCACCTCTTGGTATGGCTGGCCAAACCGACCACACGCATCAAGGTCGTTTTTGGCCCTCCGATCTTGCCTTCCAACGGCACCCCGAGCTCCCAGCAACTCGCAGAGGAGTGGATGCGGGCCGAGTTGAGTCGGTTGCACCACTATCCGTGGTAGCTCCGGCGGATGCGAGACGAGCTTCTAGCCCGTCAAACGCTCTCGACCCGCAGTACTCCCGATTCGGCGCCGCCTTCTTCGGCGAAGGGCCGAACACCGGGCGGCGGGGTCACGTTCGAAGGGGGAGGCGGCCGGACGGAGTCGTTCTCCCGGCTGGAGTCGAATTGGTCGAGCCGATGCACGGGTACGAGCAGGCTCGACAATAGGTTGCAGCCATGCCCGATCATGCGCTTGTAGTATCGCGCCGCGAGCGTCAGGTCTACCGCGATCCCCACGTCCGCCACGCTGCGCGCTACGTCGAACACTATCTCGTCGCAGGCCCGCTTCTGTTCCCCCCCCTGCATCAACAGATGCAAGGCGCGGTCTCGACGCTGTTCACCCAATACGCTCCCGATCTCGCCGAACAGCTGTCCAACGAACTCCGCCACGCTTCTCAATCGCGCGCCCACGCCGTCGTCGGGGATGTCTCCTGCACCACGCCCACTCATGCCGTGCACTTCCAGGAGATTCTTCGCGTAGTCGCCGAGGCGCTCGACGTCCTTGACGAGGCTCATCAACGCCAAGCCGTGAGAGACGTCACCCTCGCGGCTGCCACGCGAGGGCCCTGAAAAATGACGCATCAACCGCTTGCGCACTTCGCGCTGCAAGCGGTCCACGTCGGCGTCGGTCCGATGGAAGATGTCCTCCTCTTGCGGCGAGACATAGGCTCCCCAGTAAACCTGACTCGCCCGCCTAACCATGCTCGTCGCGAGCATCAACATGCGAGAGAACTCCACAGCTGCATCTTGCAGAGGATGTTCGTCGTGAAATAAGTGCCGCAGAACGCCAATCACACACTGCTCCGTTTCAGCAAAGTTAGCCCTCCAGGCGTTAGCATGCCAGCTTCAGCAGATCTCGCTCACCAAAAATACGGCGGTCGCCACGAAATCGTCACACAATTCACCCGGCACCGCCATGATCTGGCGCGGCCTCCGACGAGCCCGACCAAGCCCGTTCACCCGACGTACGCACGCTCGACCATGAACGTGCGCCTCGCGCACCCTGCGCTCTCGGCCAAGCCGTTGACGCTGCGCAGCTCTTCGAGCATCAACTGGATGCGCGCCCGAGCAAGCCGTGCGGCTAGTTTTGCGTCGGGCCCCGGTGGTAGCGGCTTCCCAAAGCGAACGAAGACGTCGTGAGGTCCGTGTCTCAGGGCGGTCAAACAGTGAGTTGCCGGCGTCTGCCCCGGTTGCCGAGCGAGTGAGGCGCCCATGGCGATCGAAACCGGAACTACCGGCACGGACGCCAACGTCGCCAAGCCGAAGATTGCGCGTTGGAACCGCCCAACGCCGGCGTTCGAAGGTTCACCTTCGGGAAAATTCAAGATCGTTCCTCCCTCTAGTAAGTGCGCCAAGGCGGACCGAAGCACACGATACCGCGACACCAGCGAGCTGCTCTCGACGAAGAGAGCACCGTAACGCCGCGCCAATTCACCGACGATCGGCCACTGGATGACCTCCACTTTAGCGATCGGCAAACACGGGACCAAGCTCCCGACAATCACCGGGTCGAGGTAACTCTGGTGGTTCGCGACCAGGACGCATGGACCACTCGGGAGGTGGCTGTCGACGTGAACCCGCACGCGACTAGATAGAGCAAGCGCCTGACTGAGGCGCTGAAACGCCCTGCCCGCGGCGCGAGGTCCCATGCTCGGCGCTTCGCGGAAGTCGGACAATAGACGCACGCCGGACGTAGCCAGGCCCCAAGCCGCTGGACCGCGGCGCTTGCCTTGGAGCGTCAGGAGCGTCGCGCGGCTGGGAGCGTGTACGTTATGAAGGGCAGTAAACACGGGTTGAGAGTCCATGATGCCTTCAATGTGCCGCGTGCGAATGGCACGTTCGGGACACGACCATGACGAAGAGGTGACAAGCTCGCACCTCACACGACTGATAGAGCGAGCGTGCGAGGGTGACACACCCCGCTAGGCCAAAGCGGTTGCGGGTAGCAACCGACTCGCCTAGTTTCCTGTCGACGATGACCGCACCTCCGAGCTCTTGGTACCTGATCCGCGGCCTCAGCCGGGAGGCTCGCCACTGGTTCACCTTTGCCGAGCAGCTCTCCGAGGCTACGGGAACTCCCGTGCACGCCTTGGACTTGCCGGGAACTGGAAGTAAACACGCTCGAGTCAGTCCCATCTCCGTCGAGAGGATCGCGCGAGATTTGG
Source organism: uncultured bacterium (assembly GCA_966249405.1). Taxonomy (GTDB): domain Bacteria; phylum Myxococcota_A; class Polyangia; order Polyangiales; family Polyangiaceae; genus SZUA-265. The sequence goes on from CBINDO010000072.1 coordinate 19,413, forward strand.
AGATAGCGACCGAATCGACGACCACGGTGGGGCTAATCGGGATCTCGTTCGGCGGAATGGTCGCGCTGGAGGCCGCCAGCTTTCATGCTCGAAGGGTCTCTCATCTCGTCCTCATCAACTCGAGTTCTCGCCTGTCACCGACGCTCGATCGATTGCAGCCGCTCGGAATGCTGCGTTTCGTACAAGCGCTTCGCGAGCCCGACCCCTACAAGCGGGAAGAGATGATCTACGCGTTGACCACGTGCACGTCGCCAGCGGTACGAGCTCAATACGCCACCGTGGCCGCTCAGATCGCCGCGACGGCTCCGGTCGCGCGCACCACAGCGGTGCGACAGTTGCTTGCTGCGGCCAACTACAAGCCCAAGCGAGTCTCCGCGCGGTGTTTGCTGATCGCCGGAGCGCGCGATCGGGTCGTTAGCCCCCTGTGTTCCGCGACGTTGGCAGGTTTTCTGAGAAGCCCGCTGTTGACCCACCCGACGGGGGGTCACGATTTGCCCGTGGAAGATCCGCGGTGGGTTGCATCGCGCGTTCGCGATTGGCTGGCTCGGAGTTAGCGCGGGTCGGCTCAGCGGTTGACCGTCTCACCCATTGCGCGGCGACGCCGCGACCGTTGCTCAGTCGATCACCAAGTCCTCTTGCAAGAGTCTCCGTTTGACAGCCACGAGGTCGCCGATGTCGCGCGAAAACGTCGCGGGTTCGAGCGCGTAGGTTAGCCGTTTACTGCGCACGATCAACCTGACCAGAACGTCGATCAACGCCTCTTGCGGCAGCCGGCCCTCACTGAGCGACGTCACCACGGCGTCCGGCCACGCACTGGTCAACGCCTCGCGCAGTCGTCCCTCATCATCTTGGAGTTCACGCCAGTTGTCGACGATATGCCGAACGTGGGGAGCCGGAGCACGCAGCGTGACGAGCACGAGCGATGCAGCCAAGAACAAGAAATCCGTGAACTTGTCGCGCGGCGACGTGATGGGCGAAAACGAGTCCAGATCTATCCCTTTGAGTTGGCCACGTCGGCTGATCATCATGTTGTCGTTCTTGAGGTCGTTCATCGCGTACCCAAGAAGGTGGACCTCCTCCAAACACGTCAGCATCTCTGTCAACAGGTCCAACAGCATGGCGGGCGAGAGTCCGAATCGAAACGCCACCCCGCGGCTCGGCATCGGCTTGGGGAGGGCCGACGCCAAGCCAATCCTCGCGGCCAACTCACGGCGCAGGTCGAGGATTGACCGCCGCCCGCGCGGCGGCCCGGCGAGGCTCGAGTGCTCGCACTCCACGGCTCCGACCAGCCCATCGACCGTCTCACCGTCAACGAGCTGGAGCACGTGATAGGTAAATCGTTTCCGATGGACCTTACCCGTGTCGTACAGTCGGATCAACTGCGTCGCAGGCGCCAAGTCCTGTCCTACGCGCATCGCGAGCTCGGCCGCCAAGATGGCGTGTTTCTTCTTGCCGAAGAACTTGTCTACCTTGAGGGCTACGCGAGCAGGCAGCCTCGGGTTGCCTAGGTTCCGCGCCTCATACACACGACCAAAGTCTCCGACGCCCACCTGGCCCAACAGCACGAAGCCAAGCTCGCGCAGGGGTTTTACGACACAATCCCACGCTTCGAGATCGGGTTGATCGGCCACACCGTAACGGCCAACCTTCGGGGCCTTGACCTTGGGGTTCGTGCTCGTTTCATCCAGCAACATCGGCGAGCGCCAGGCCTCCATGTCCGGCATCGCCCCTGCGAGACTCAAACGTGTGTATTTGCCGTCGAGGTATTCGCGCGCCGAAATCTTGAGTTCACCTTCGTATTCGTCGAAAGGGCGAGCTCGAAGCACGAACGAGATGCTCCGCAGGAACCTCAAGTACTCGTCGCGTTCACGGATCTGCTTGCGATCGCGGCCGGTAGTCGTGGCCAAGACGCGTTCGAGTGTCTCCCCCAACAACGTGCCCAGGAGGGCTCCCGCGTGGTCGACTTCGTAGAGGACGTTGACGGCGACGTATGCAAAACGCGCGACGACGTCGATCTTCGCGGCATACCGATTGCGCGGGTTGCCCGGGAACGCCAGGTGGACGATAAACTGTGAGACCACCGGCCAAAGCAGTCCGAGCGCCTGCTCCGCCGTCAAGTCACAAGCGTTGAGCGCCTCCCGCAGCGCCAGCATCAACCCGCGATTGATCACGAGCGTGCTCTGACTGGGCTCTTGCCAGGCGTCCACTTCCAACGTCGCGACAGTTGGCACGCTGCGACTCAAGCGGACCTTGTAGGGGCCCGCGTGGGCGTTCCTCGACGCCAACGAAGAGAGTTCTAAGTGAACGTTGGGCTTACCCCGCGCGAGCTCCCCAAGGCGCGCGATCCCAGCGGTGAGCATGGAGCAGAACCAGGTCGACTCCGGATTGTCGGCTTCGACGATAACGCCGCCTCCGCCGAACACCACGGTACCAGAGAGCCCCAACTCGGTCCGGGACTGCGCCCCACGGGATAGATAGGCGATCCAATCCCTGGCGTCGCCCGTGAACAGTGTGGCCGAGAATTCGGTGCGAACTCGACTCGATGGGGCCACATCCGGAGGAGGGATGGACCCCGTCCCCCGATAGCCGCAGACGATCTCGATAGCCTTGGTCAACGAACTGGAAATGATGCCCCCCCAAAACGTACCACCACCGTCAGCTGAACTCGCCCCGGATGTATTCTTTGGTGCGCTCCTCGCGAGGATCGGAGAACATCTCTTCGGTGCGGCCGTATTCGATGAGGTAACCCGTGCGCCCGCCTCCGGAGGTATCCACGAACAAGAAGGCGGTGCGATCGGCGACGCGTTGAGCTTGTTGCATGTTGTGCGTGACGATGGCGATCGTGTACCGCGTCTTCAGCTCGAGCATGAGCTCCTCGATGCGTCGCGTGGCGATCGGGTCGAGCGCCGAGCATGGTTCGTCCATGAGGAGTAACTCAGGCTCGACGGCGATGGCGCGAGCGATGCAAAGGCGCTGTTGTTGGCCGCCGGACAGCGAAAACGCGCTCTCTTGCAGCTTGTCTTTCACTTCATCCCAGAGCGCAGCACCACGCAGGGCCTTCTCGACGCGTTCATCGTAATTGCCACGAAATCCGTTCAGCTTCAGCCCGTAAGCCACGTTCTTGTAGATGCTCATTGCAAACGGGTTTGGCTGTTGAAAGACCATTCCGATGCGTCGCCGTACCGCTACCGGATCGATCTCCGGAGCGTAGATGTCACGGCCCTGGTACTTGACCGCGCCCTCGAAGCGGAACCCCGGAACGAAATCGTTCATGCGGTTGAGACAGCGCAAGACCGTGCTCTTGCCACATCCCGACGGCCCAATCAACGCCGTGATTTCGTTCGATGCGATCGGGATGTCGGTGTCGCGCACCGCGAGAAATTGCCCGTAGTGGAGCGACTTGATTCTGCACTCCATCGCGGGTGCCAGCGTCGTGGTCCCACCTTGGAAAACCTTGACTTGTTCTGCGTTCTTCGCGGCCATCGTGTTCATTGGCATCCTCCAACCGTCACCGGGTCTTCACGCGTTTAAACAAAAGCTGTGCCGTCACGTTCGTGACGAGCACCAGCGTCACCAGCACCAAAGCCGCCGCCCACGCCAACGTGACCTGATTGTCGAATGGGCTACCGGAGTAGTTGTAGATGAGTACGGCCAACGACGCGATCGGCTCGCCGAGCTGACCGTCGAACCAATAGTTGCTGAAAAGCGCCGTAAACAACAACGGCGCCGTCTCACCCATGGCTCGCGCGAGCGCCAACATCACGCCAGTAACGATCGCGGGCAGCGCAGACGGAACCACGATTTGGAGGATCATTTGGGAGCGCGTAGCCCCCATACCGAGCGCGGCTTGTCGCACCTTCGTAGGGACCATGCGGAGCGCCTCCTCCGCGGTCAGCATGACGATGGGGATCATCAAGATGGCGGTCGCCACTGCACCCGCCCAAACGCTGAAAGAGCCTGTCGCCACCACGACAGTGGCGTAGGCAAACACGCCGGCCAGGATCGAGGGCATCCCGGTCAGAACCTTGCCCGCGAATCGAACCACCGTCGCGAACGTGGAGTCGTTGCCATATTCGGCGAGATAAACAGCGGCGAAGAGGCCGATCGGCAACGCCATCGCCGACGCCACGGCGGCCAACACCAACGTGCCGAGGATGGCATTGCCGATCCCCCCACCGACAGTGCCGGCGCCCGGTGGTAGCTCGGAGAGCAGCTCCCACGACAACGAGGGGACACCGCGAGTCACCAGCATCAAGAGCACCGACACGAGGGGCGAGAGCGCCAGCACGGCGATGCTCGAGGCGAAGACGGTCGTCGCCTTGTTGAGCCATGTGCGGCGATTGGCGAGCGAATACGCGAGTTCAGACGCTAATTCGACACCGCGGCTAGGTGTTCGGGCGTCGGTAGTCATCAACCCAACCCTCGCAAAGAACGCGTCGTTCGCAGCATGATCCACGTCCCAACCGCGTTGACCCCCAGGGTAATCACGAGCAGGATCAAGGCGGCGTACATCAGCGCCCGTACCTCCACTGGTCCGGCCTCGGGAAAGTGATTCGCGAGCAATGCCGCGATGGTGGTGCCAGGAGACAACAGTGACCATCCGAAGTCGCGCGCGTTCCCGATCAACATCGCCAAAGCCATCGTCTCGCCGAGCGCTCGCCCGAATCCGAGCACCAAGGACCCGAAGATGCCTCCGGCCGCGGTCGGCAGCGTCACGGTCCAGATTACCTCCCATTGCGTAGCGCCGAGCCCATACGCCGCGGCGCCGAGCCGGTCCGGTACGGCGACGAGAGCTTCACGCGAAACCGCCGTGACGGTGGGTAAGATCATGATCGCGAGCACCAGCGACGCCGGCAGCACACCCGGACCTTTGAAGGCGCTTTCGAAGAACGGTAGAAACCCGAACTCGCGGTGCAACCAGCCTGCCGGGCCGCGCAAGAACGGGATCAGCACGAAGATGCCCCACAGCCCGTACACGACGGACGGGATTGCGGCCAGCAATTCAATCACGTTCTTGAGCATCACCTCGACGCGCGCTGGAACGAAACGTTGACTCGTCACGAGCGCCACCGAAATGCCGAGCACTCCGCCAATCCCCAAGGCCAACACCGACGTGTACAAGGTGCCCACGATCTCGGCGAGGACGCCAAACGCTTCGCGGCTCGGGTCCCAGGCCGAGTGAGACAGGAACGCGGCCCCCCACTGACCGATGGCTGGCATCGCGTGACGCATGACCTCGTAGACGATCGCGACGACGAGGAGTACCACGACGGCTGCAAACACTCGGACCGCAACCGACATGCCGCGGTCGAGCAAGCGCTGCGCGAACGTGACCCCGACCGCGGCGTGCGGCGCGGGCGCGGTGTGAACATCGAGATGCGAAACGGGTGGTTCGGCGACCCTTACTTGACTCATGACAGTCATCCTCAGTTGAGTTGGGAAAGTGCCTCGGGGGCCTTGGCCACCCCTGGCTCCGGCAGGTGAATGACGGATGCGCCCGACCCGATCAGCCATGCAGGTCGAATTTAACTTCGCGCCACAGGCGTGTCAGCGACGGTGTGCCACCGTTGCGAAACTGTCACACGGCGACCATTGAAGCGCCTCACATCTTGCGAAAGCGAAGCTCACCTATCTCAGTACAAATTTGGCACCAACATGTCCTCGGGGATCGGATCGCGGCTGTAATCCGCGTGGCGCGCGCGATCGGGAAGGACGACGTCTTCGTGGTGAACGTCGAGGTACGGCACCTGACGCAACAAATGCGCGATGCAATTGAGTCGGGCGCGTTTCTTGTCTACCGCGGGGACGACCCACCAGCGGGCCTCGGGAATGTGGGTTCGTCGGAACATTTCTTGTTTGGCGAGCGTGTACGCCTCCCACCGGCGCCTCGACTCGAGGTCCATGGGGCTGAGTTTCCACTGCTTGAGCGGGTCGTTCATGCGACCGAGAAAACGCAGGTGCTGTTCCTCGTCGGTGATTGAGAACCAGTATTTGAGCAGGTGAATACCGGCGCGGGTGAGCATCCGTTCGAACTCGGGCACCGTCCGGAAGAAGTCTTCGTACTCCTCGTCACTGCAAAACCCCATCACGCGTTCCACGCCGGCTCGGTTGTACCAAGAGCGATCGAAGAAGACGATCTCACCGGCTGCTGGGAGGTGGGCGACGTAGCGCTGAAAGTACCACTGGGTCCGTTCGCGATCACTCGGGGCGGGTAGTGCTACCACGCGGCAAACACGAGGATTGAGGCGTTGAGTGATGCGTTTGATGGCGCCTCCCTTGCCTGCGGCGTCCCGCCCCTCGAACAGGACGACCAACCTGTAACCCGTCGCAACCACCCACTTCTGCAACCGAACCAGCTCCCGCTGCAGACGGAACAACTCGCGGAAGTACGTGCGCCGCGCGACGAGCGCTGCGGCTGACGGTCGAGTCGCGGTGGAGCTGGGGTCGAGTCCGACGAGGAGATCTTCGCCCAACTCGAGTTCGAACTCTTCGTCGTAGTCATCCAGGAGTGCTTCTTGGATCCGGTCGGCGATCTCGTCGCGGTCACCTCGGTCGTTCATGGGAGAGCCTTGTGTCGTCTCAGCACGTCGAGCGCGCGGAGGCGCGCAATATCGTTCACTCAATGTGACATTCCTGTTGCTGGACCGAACCGGTTTGGTGAAAACCTCGCCTCGACAATCGCGGCTTCCGCATCGAGTCCCCATGGCCAATGTTTCTGTTGTGCAGCCTCCCCGCGTCGAAGATCGTGAAGGGCTCCTGTGCGCGTTTCGATTGGCGCCTGGGCGGCCCGTCGAGGGCAGCGCGGATGAGCTCGTGCACCTCGACGCGCCGCGCTGGCTCCACTTCAGCTTGAGAGACAATCGCGCCCGCACGTTCCTCGAACACCGTGCCCCGATCCCCGAAGAGGCGCGCGCGACCTTGGTCGAACCCAACGCACGCGTGCACTCTCAAATGTTCGCCGACTCGTTCCTGGTCGTGCTCGGGGACCTACATCACGACTTCGACGCGGATCCGGACGGATTTGGCGTGCTGCGCGTTTACGTCAGCGGGGATCTGATGCTCACCTGCCGGGAGCACCGGCTCACGTGCATCGACCGACTCCGTCACCGTCTGGCCACCGAGGAGATCGCCGCCAGCCCGTTCGAACTGTTCGAAGAGCTGATCCGCGAACTGGTCGAGGGCTTCGCGCGAGTCTCGACCAACTTGAGCGACGAGGTCGACGACGCAGAGGACCAGATCTTGGCCGGCAAACTTCAAGACCACCGCGCCGAACTCGGCCGGGTACGGCGGCTCCTCGCGCGTTTGCGACGGCACGTCAACGCCAACCGCAGCGCATTGCTGCAGCTGCCGAAACGCCTGGACATGCTCGACTCCGAGCAGCGACAGCGCCTACGCGAAGCCATCGAACTCTTGGACGCCGTGGGACAAGACCTCGAGCTCGTGACCGAACGCGCGCGTCTACTCCAAGAAGAAATCGCCGGTCGCCAGGGTGAGGCAACCAACCGCAACCTCTACTTGCTCTCGATCCTCACGACGACATTGCTGCCCATCACTTTGATCACGGGCATTTTCGGGATGAACGTCGGCGGTCTGCCGTTTGCGGTCTCCGACCACGGCTTTTGGAGCGTGGTCTTGCTCATGGTGGCGACGGTGCTCGGCACCCTGATGTTCTTGCGGCGCTCACGCGTGTTGTGAATCACGCGCTGGTTCGACGTGGTTGGCGGTGAGCCGCGCGCCCGACGAGCAGTGGAAGCCTCGATGTGTCTAGAAGCACGTCGCACCACGGCAGGGAGCAAACGGCACAGCCGAGGTTGCAGAGCCACCTCGGCTGTGTCGTCACGTGCTGCCGCGTTGAAACGCGGTTCAGCCGTTCAGTTCTCGGGGTATGCGGTCCAACCAGCAGTCCAGTCGCTGCCGCCGGGCTCGAACGCGCCCAAGTACGTCACGTCTACCAAACCAGACGGAGGCGTCGCCCCTCCTTCGGCCGCGGGGCTATCCGCCGCTGGGACGAAGTCGGGGTCGGTCAGGTTGTTGGGATCGCCCAACTCGGGGTCTTCGTCGAACACGTTGTTCTTCGCTTCGGCGGTGAAGTACGCAACCTCGTCGAAGTAGTCCGCTTCGCACGCGCTGTCGACGAGTTGCTCGGTGCAATCGTTGATGTCGCCTACCGGCAGATGTGTCTCACCGTCTCCACCGTTGTTGAAGAACAGGGTATTCTCGACCGTCAGCATCGGGGATTCTCCGTCGGCAAAGGCAACGCTCTCGTAGTCGCGTACGTCGAGCGCAGGCGAGCCGAAGCCCATGAAAATCGAGTTGTAGAACTTCCCGGCCGTGCCGCGGCGCAAAACAGCGCCGTAGGAGTCACCGGTCTGACCTTCGCCGCCGATAGCCGTCACGTTGTAGAACGTGGGACTCGAGGGTGGCGTAGCCGCGTAGTTGTCCTCGTTGCCGTCAGCCTCGAAACCCATGTCCGCATCGCCGGGGTTCTGCTGGATGACGAGGAACTGAACTTCGGAGGAGAACCCAGCCGCCCAGTCGAAACTGTCGTCGGAGTTGCTGCTACTGACGATGTGGTGGACGGTTGGCGAGCCACCCCAGAACTCGATGCCATCGTCGCTTCCTTTGTGCACCTGGATGTGGTGCAGCTCAGTCTCCGTGCCGCAACCGGCCACGCCGAGATTGTTCAGCTCGTTGTCGGGGCTGAGTTCATAGCCGCCAAACTCGATACGCACGTAGCTCATGCTACCGCAATCAAAGTCCTCGTCCTCACCACCGTACTCGGAGTAGCCGCCCGTTGACGTGATGCCTTCGGCGTTGCTCACCCCAGCGGCATCATTGACAGGTGCACCACCCAGTAACAACACACCACCCCACTGGCCTGGCGCCCGCACCACGGCCTCGCTGGTGAATACGATGGGCGCGTTGGCCTGGCCGTTCGCGTCGATCTTGCTGCCGCGCGTGATCACCAGCGCAGAGCCGTTGCGGCCCCACACTTCGACGCCAGGTCGAATGGTAAGGGTGGCCCCGTCGGTGACCAAAGTGACGGCGTTCTCCGGCAGCGTGTATACGTTGTCGCAGGTCCATTCCGTGTCCTCGTCAATCTGAGTCGGGACCTCAACCGGCGTACGCTCGGCAATGTCCGGGCAATCGACGTCGGGAGGCGGCTCTGTCGTCTGCTCGCCCCCAGTGGTGGTGTCTACGGGTCCACCATCGGGCATCGCCGCCGTGGTCTCGGTACCGCCATCGAGATCCGAGGGGACTTCCGGGCCACCGTCCACTTCGGAAGCGGGGGTTTCTTCGCCGCCAGTCGTTTCTGGACCGTTCTCGCTCGTCTCACCTCCGCCCCCGGCGTCGTCGTCGCCTGGCTCACCGTCGGTTTCGCCCGCGTCCTCACTCGGGTCTTCGGGGCCGACGGCACCGTCGTCATCGCCGCAGGCAGGGACCAAAACAGCCAAACTCACAACGCTCAACAGCGAGCTTAGAACACGTAGTTTCATATGCAGTCCTTCTTTCGAAATAAGGTGTAGGGGAGGTATCAATCGAGGCCGAAGCTTTAGGTTCACTGCGTGACAATCCCATGACAGCACCGTAACAGTTGGGCGTCAGCTCAGTACGTCCAGCTGGCATTGAGGGAAATTGCTAGCCCCGGTTTCAGGCTGCTGTAGTTGGCATCGCCCTGAGTGTAGCGCTCTGCTTGCATCAGCAGGTTCGCCGCTGAGAGCGAGAACACCCACTGCTCCGTGGGCTTGAAGAACAATCCTAGGTCGAGCTGATGCACAGGCTCTTCGTAGATGTCCGGCAGGCCATTGGTGCCCGCGTCCTGGAGACGCCGGCCAAACACGTTGTAGTACAGGAAGGCGGAGAACGGCGATCCGCTGGGCTCATAGCCGACGGAGGCATTCACAATGAACGGAGACTGTCCGGCCATTGCACGCTTCTTGCTCGTCGCAGCAATGGCTTGCTCATCGTAGAGCTCGATCTGGGACTTGATGAGCGCGAGGTTGGCCACAGCGGTCCACTCACTCAGCACGTCCGAGAGCAGACCCAACGACCAACGAGCTTCAAACTCCGCACCGTAGCTGCTTGCCTGTTTGATGTTCTGGAAAGTGAGATCGCCCGCCGTGTTGACGATTACGCTCTCGATCGGATCCTTGAAGATCTTGTAGAATGCCGACACGGCGAAAACTTCCCGACCAGACGGGTACATCTCCCAACGGAGGTCGAAGTTGTGAATGAACGTCCGCTTCAGGTCGGGGTTGCCCTCGATACGACGACGCCGGATCAGATCGAGACTGGGGAACGGCGCGAGTTCGCGCAACTGGGGCCGCGCCACTGTCCCACCGTATGCCGCCCGCAGATTCATCTGGTCCGTCAGCGCAAGAACCGCGGAACCCGCAGGCAACCAGTCCTTGTCCGTGCGATCCCCCTTCGCGAGGTCGGCGTCTTCTTCCTGCCCTGGCCACGGTTCGTATGGAGGCACCACCTGAATGTCCTGATGGAAGACTTCATGACGGGCGCCGCCGATCAAGCGGAGTCGTGAGCCGACGGGAATGTCGGCCATGACATAGCCGGAGTGCAGCGTCTGCGAAGCTTCGAAGCCGTTCTCCGGCTGGTTCATATCGACGAGGTTCCACATTTCCCCAGAATTCTCGGGGGCGAAGAGCTCTTCGGGCGGCACCGTGTCGTTCCCCGCGATGAACCGCTTCTTGTAGCGCAAAGCGTCGAACTGCC